>PGXT01000163.1 GCA_002839285.1 Spirochaetae bacterium HGW-Spirochaetae-5
AAAACTCGGCATAGTATGTACTCCCGGCGAAGGATTCGGAATGTGCGGCGAAGGATACATCAGAATAAGCGCATTCAACAGCAGAGAGAATGTAATCAAAGCAATGGATAAAATTTCGAAGCTTTAGAATAAATTTACAATTGCCTGAATCTGCGAACAGGCCTCCGAACCAGGGGGGCCTGTTTTTAAAACAGGAAATCAAGCCAACCCTGCAGTATTTATGTTTGGTATTTGTTATTAGTATTAAGCTGTATTCCCTTTATAAAAAAATTTCCCTGATTTAACTCCTTTAATTAAAAAAAATTATTAGGCATATTGCTTTTATCCGAATTGTTTATTACTGATTTAAACATATTTTTATTCTATAATTAATATTAAGGAAATTTTAATGAAAAAAATAGTAATAACTATTATGGGAATTTTTCTGTTGTTATTTCTGTTGAACGGACTTTCATTCTCTCAATTTGAGTTTATGAAAGAACTGAAGTCCGGTCATCACTATGAACTTTACGATAAATTTCCAATGGCAGAAAAGTTACCTGATTACGGTATTAAAGATGCGAAGTTTGAAAAACTATTATTCAATGCCGCAGTAAACTTTTATGAAAAAGGAGAAATTAAAGGAATAAAAGTTAAAAAAATTATTCTATGGAAAGACCCATCAGACTGGATCGTCTACAGCGCTGACAATGAACCACCCTCAAGGAGACTGATGCACGCGGCTGTCGTAATTAAACAGGGACAGGATAAATGCATGGTACTGTTTGAAGCTGCCAGTCAGTTATGTTCAAAGCCGAATGAACTTACAAATGAATGCAACGGATGGTGGGAGCTGGTTTGGGCTGACCATGAAGAAGTGATTCCTGACGATAGAAGGATTTCGTGCAGTTTAGTTAAGTAGTAAAAATTTTTCCGGTTTAATAGTTATATCAAAGCCGGAAAATTTTTAATTATCCATACTGTATGATATTATCATTCAAAACTGCACTTGTTGAAATTAAATTGACTGCGGATAAATATTTTTAAAAAGACAGAAGGTAATGGGTTTTTCAGGATGCCAAATGTACACTGGACATGGAAATGTTCTCCTTCAGCATTTAAAGATGAAATATGGAAAAATCATACTCAGCCGGTATATCGTTTAGATAATGGAAAGGACACTCAGGAAAGCGGGCTTTGGGCCGGATCCGGTTTCAGGGTTTCTGATCTGCCACCCTACCATTATAGTCACAACCCGCTCTGGTACCATGATATATTGTCCTGCTGTCAGCACTGTAAGCAGAACGAAACCCTTTGCCGCTATCTACGTAACGTGGTTGCCTATGAAGGATGCACCATCGAAGCAGAGGTTTACTGTCCATCCTGTGGCTGGTTCACCTTCTATGAAGGAGATTCCTAAAGAATATTATCCAGATGCCACTCATGATAATGAATATTACAGTTTTCATAGGCATCAATACTGGCTTCCAGTTTTGCGCCATTAAAAGAACTCCCCCATTTCATGCTTGCCCATATCAGATACCAGTCTGATGGAGGCCCATCTTTTTTAAATGCTTTTTCAGGAGGATTAAAAATGTATTCATCTGGCTGGCCTGGCCATCTCCGTTCCCAGAGGTTCCAATGATAAAACCAGTCAAAGATGGTTCTTATCCGTACAATTGTCTCAGATGACCAGGGTAATCCACGAAGGGTATACCTGCAGGAATCCAGTGAGTCATTCACAAAAGTTAAAGACCACTCACCCCCGGATAAAAGTATTCCCAAGGGGTTCGACTGCCAATGCCAGGTCTTTTTACCATGGCCTCTAATTTTTTTCCAGTGGCTGATAAACCCGCCGGGCCATGATTCCACATCTTCAGATTTTTTCAAATTATCGAGTAAAGGAAGAAAACAAGGCGTTAAAATAATCGGAATTTTCCCTATCAATTCTGAAAACTGTTGTGGTGTGAGCCATTCCTCTACCAAAGAATAGTACGGGCCCTTAAGCCACTGCTCGACAGGTTCTGTCGCTCCGGTTCCGCCATAACGGTCCATAGTTCCATAAGAAATGGTCGGCGGCTCTTTTTCAAAGTTTCCACTGCTCCACAGCGTAACCTCATACTGGTTGTTTATCCAATGAAAAGTCATTGAGTTTGACTCATTTTATGTATTACAAAATCTGTTATCCGCTTTACGACCTCCGGTGGAACAGAATTTCCTGTAGATCCATGGGAGGGTGGGCCTTTCTTTATAAAATTTTCAAAACTTTGAAATAATGAGATCATTTTTCCGCCGTATTGATCATCCATCGTCAATCTCCATTCTATGACATTATTGTAGACCCAGACGCTGTATCCGTATTCAAAGTTGCTGCCGGTCTCCCATGTTTCAAGAATACAGACATCACCACTGGGTGACGGTGCCGCTTCTAAATCCATAGGCGGTATCGGGTACACTTTGTCAGATTGTCTTTGACATAGTCCAAGGAGGTAATCAGCAACCTGTGAGCCGAACCAGTTACTGATTTCACCGGCAAAGGTTCCTTTGATGTAGTCCATTGCTGATACCTCTGTACCGGTGCTCCCCAGTCCATCATTTGTCCAAAGCGCAATACGCGGAGGCTTATACTCTATGGAACCGTTGTTCCCTTCAAAAAGAAATTTAGTCCCTTCCCTTAACGACCGTGTCAGCCGTTTCAGTACCTGAGGCCCGAAATGATTTTTTAAAAACTCTTTCGTTTCCGGAGAAAACTGGTCAGCAGTCCCTCTGAGTAACTCAATTTTCCCCTGAGGAAGAACGATCTGAAACTCCTCCGGTTCGAACCGGACACCATGGCTCTGATCTTCATATGTCCATGATCCATTCATTTAGTCTCTCCAAAAACTCCCCATTAAATTGTGCAATAGCCATTTATAAAAATCTGACAGATCACACTTTATCCGGTCAATAAATCTTTATTCAAAAAATCATGCAGGCTGCTGCAAAAATGCCTATTAGAATATTGAACCATCTTACCGGTGGTGTGAACATCAACAACATTCTCAGCGGTAAAACACCAGTAACAACCATAAGTAAAATTTTGAATAGCCAGGTTCCGCCGCTACTCCCCGATACACCGATGAAAAGTTTATCACTATGAATATTAAAAAAAACAAGAATGAATGAAACAGTGAATGGGGTTAACAGCTTCACTGCCGCTAAAGATGAATTATATATTCCTGTGTATATAAAAAATTTCCTTATCATTATATAAATAAAAAAAATCAGCCCAATCAGTATTACATCACCGATAAAAAGTCCAAGAATCAAAAGCAGCAGCTGAACTCCATCAATATCACCGAATAATTCTTTGCCCGATACAAGAAGATAAAACAGCGGAAGAATTCCCATAGTAAACAAAAATACTATTAGCCGTGATGAGTAGTCTTTCACCAGAGCATCTGTACCGGTTGATATCAAACCGGCTATTGGTCCCATAATGAGTAAAACAGTAGCAGTTATGAATATAAAAACGATCTGACTCTCAATGGCCTTGTCTGAGTTGAAAATATAAAACAAAAGGCTTATATAAACAAAAACTGTAGTGGTAAACAGAACAGTAATTACGCATTTTTTTATTAACTGGTTAGAGTTGATAAAATCAGCATTGTACATCCTGCCAATCATCATAGGAAGAAAATATATGCAGCATAAAAGAAAAATCTGAATGAAAGGGATACCGTAAGGTGAATACTGCATAATAGGCGTGTAAAGTTTATTAAGCGCTAAAGGAAAAATCAAAACTGCTGCATCATACAATAGTTCATTATAATTAATCCTGTTTTTAAAAAACAATTTATTCATTATCACCGTAAATCTCGTATAATTGCTATCCGGCTTATTGTTAAATATTTATATTAAAAGTATCTCTGCGGCAATGTAATAAATAAAAAATCGCAAAAATTCAGATTTTTTAGACCGATGAGGAAAATAAAAACTGTATTTCTATTTCAGGAATCTGCGATAACGCTTCCGAATAGCTGATTAGACTTTGCTCTTATATAAACATCCCTGCCCCGGAAAAATAGGGGCTAACGGGATGCATGCGGCACATTAAGTCTACTTCGCAGCCATTCCGCCATCTACAGGTATAACGGCCCCTGTCATAAAATCTGATGCCTTCGATGAAAGAAATACTGCAAGCCCCTTTATATCCTCCGCCTCACCGGCTTTACGGAGCGGAATAACACTCAGCATTGCATTGAGCATATTCTCCATTCCAGGTTTAAAAACATATCCCATCATATCGGTATGAAAAAATCCGGGAGCTATACAGTTTACATATATTTTGTGATCAGCAAGTTTAACTGCAAGATTTTTCGTAAGAATTTCAATAGCCGCTTTTGATGAATTATATGCAACTGCAGGGTGAGCAATCTCAAGTGATCCCCTCGACCCGAAAATTGAGGATACATTAATGATTTTCCCGCCGCCGCTGTCTTTCATTATATTTGCAATTTTCTGAGTAAGAATCCACACCCCACGAACATTTACATTAAATATCTTATCCCACCCCTCG
>PGXT01000164.1 GCA_002839285.1 Spirochaetae bacterium HGW-Spirochaetae-5
CCATGGGAGCATGCTCAATGCAATCTTCGAAGAATCGAGCTGGGGATAGATCCGGTATCCCCCTCTTGAACAGTAAGTCAGGTTCCCGTGGGTAAGCTCCACGCCTTTTGGCTGACCGGTGGTTCCCGATGTATAAATTATAACAGCCATATCTTCAGGTGAAGGTTTCATTGATGGAACAGGGTGAGACTCCCCAAGCTTCTCAAGAGCCGCCAGACTGTTTTCGCCGTCAGAATCAATTATAAATATTTTTTTCAGTGTCTTAATTTCTTTAAGTAGTCCTTTAACCTGCTCATAAATTACAGCATCGGCAACGAATAGAAACTTTATCGGGCCGTCTGCAATAATATACTTCCATGTTTCGTAGAGTTCTTTTTCATACATGGGAATATAATGGGCTCCGCATCCATATGCGGCAAACTCCGCAATTACCCACTCAGGACGGTTCCTGGAAATAATTCCTACAGCATCACCCTTCTTTAATCCAAGGTGGGACAGAGCGCCGCGGACTTTATTCACCCGGCTGCTGATCTCCCCGTAAGTGTGAGGGAAGAGCGGATTTTCTGGAGTATTTACAACAAAGAAATTGTTGCTGGAAAATTTTTCCACGCTGGATTCAAACAAATCAACCAGGTTATCAGGTTTCTCGTATGTATACATTTCATTACCTTCTTTTATTTTTTTAAACAGGGTAACTCATCCTGAAAACGCACCAGTCTTAAACCGGCACCACCGATCCGGGAGCACAATTATTATCACTGTGCGGAGTTCACCGGAGCATGCAGAGACAGAGTGATCATTACTGACCAGACGAATTCAACATGTTTAATTTAAATTAAATTTCCGCTCCCTTTAAATGAAGGGAGTGTCTACGCAGGCAGGGATGTTAACAATCCCGCTCAGCGGAAAACTTAAAAAAACCCCATTTACATTATGAAAACAGTGTTCGCAAATAAGTCAACAGTTTTTAATTATTGTAAAAAAGAAAAACCGGGAATTTAATACCCGGTTCTTTAAAAAGACTGATTTTACCAAAATTTAATACTAACAAAGATGATAACTCATATTCCCAAACATAGAAAATTCGAAACATAATCACACTTATTTGATAAATGACATAAGAATCAGCAGAAAAACAGGAAATACCAGGTTGGACATTCAATCTAAAAAAACATCTGTTTAATTCTGAATTATTTACAAAATTCAGAATTAAACAATTTTATAATGATTCTATTGGTTAAAATATCCCGGATTCTACCAGTTTCCGTACCAGCTTTGATACCATTTGATCATCATTTCAATTTCAGCAGACTGCGCGGAAATAATGTCTCCGGCAAGTTTTCTCATTTCAGATTTTTTACTGTCAATAACCATTCCTGACATAGGTATAGCCATTTTATGATGCTTAACCATCATTTCCAGAAATGCTTTATCAAAGTCAGGAGATTTTTTCAGATCATCCAATGAACCACCCATCATATCATGGCTCATGCTCATATCCATCATCATCATTCCCTGATTCATTCCCCCCATACCTTTACCCTTTGCTGTTCTCTTTACAGGCTTGGCGGGTACATCAACTTTAAACCATTCTTTATACCACTTTTTCATTGTATCAATTTCAGCAGTTTGTGATTTGATAATGTCAGCGGCAAGTTTTTTTACTTCTGATTTTTTTGATTTTTCAAGTGCGAGTTTTGCCATTTCAACTGCATCCTGATGGTGAGGGATCATCCTCTCAATAAAATGCTGATCCATCTGCATCATGTCCATCATCATGCCGCCTTTCATATTATGCATCTGAGGATATGCGGATGTTGAAATAAAAACGACCATTAGCATAACATACAAAAATTTAATTCTCTTAATCATAGAGCATCTCCTTTAATTATTAATTATTTATAATTATAATTTAAACTCTAATTTGGAATTATCAACATTTATACTACATTAAATATGTACTTTTTAAATAATTACTCGTCTTTCATTTTGATTGATATTTCTTCGAATTCCTTCTCTTTATCTAAAAAGACACAGACAAGTTCCGGATCAAAACTTTTTCCGCTCTCTTCTTCCGCTCTCTTCGGCTATTATTTTCACACACTTTTCATGACTGAAAGCTTCTTTGTATGGTCTTCGCATACTTAATGCATCATACACATCCGCAAGTGACATTATACGAGCCGATAGCGGTATATCTTCACCAGAGAGTCCAGATGGATATCCCGTACCGTTCCATTTTTCGTGATGGTATTTACTCATTTGAATTGCAATTTTAAAAAAAGAGGGAAAGGATAGTCTCTCTTCTGCCCTCTCAAGAATATCACTACCATGAACAGCATGACTCTGCATAACAAGAAATTCCTCATCTGTCAATTTACCCGGCTTAAGAAGTATACTATCCGGAATAGCGACCTTCCCAATATCATGAAGCGGTGCTGACCTGATAAGATCGGAAATATAGTCATCGGTCATATATGATTTATATTTTGAATGCTTCTTCAGTTCATCAGCAAGAATTTTCACATAAGCTGATGTCCGTTCTATATGCTTCCCCGTTTCAAGATCCCTGAGTTCTGCCTGATAACCAAGAGCGAAAATCGTTACATCCTGTGTCTGCCTGAGGTGTTTATTTATTGTCGACTGCTTTCTGTATGAATGATAAAAAATATAGAATAACAAAAGGTACAGCAGCATACCGCAAAATACAATTATTAGAAAAACTGTGGAACTGCTGCCATGAACTATTGAAGTCAGATGACTGCCGCTTTCAGATAAATAAACAACCCCTTTAATATTCCCGCCGGACTTAACAGGAATATAAAGTTTCATCGTATATATACCATCATTTTTTGAATATTTATAATCGGTATAGCCGGACAGAGCTTTAATGAACTGCTGATCAGATTCAACCTCCTTTAAAGATTGATCTCTATTATTCCCTGCAACAATTTCACCGTCGGAATTAATCAAAGCCGCATCAACTACACCCTTTATTCTCAAAATTCCATCAACAGCTGCTTGTATTTTTTTTGAGTTTGCACCTGAAGATTCATTATCGGAAAGTGCCTCTAAAATCAAGGGATCTTTATCGACAAGAACATCAATCAATTCCGGATAAAATTCTATATGGGCAGCTAAAAGATGTTTTTCCTGATACCGGGATATAACAATTCCCATTAATGAAGATACAGCAATAACCATTAAAAGAATTATTGCTGTATAATAAATAAGGATGTTGCCGGTAATATTGAGTTTTGTTTTCAATGATGTTTTAATCCAATTCAATGTTTTTTATATGAATTATCAGTATTGATTCCTAAATTTTTCTAAACTCAAAAAAAACTCTATTATCCTCGCCGCCGAAGGCGGCGGGGATATATAATTCTTTTTTTTAAACTAAAAATTATATTTAGAAATAATTACTGATAAATAATGGAAAAGATAAAATCCACCTTTTCTATAATTCTGTCTGTTGCTTAATCTCTGCCCAATGTTTTTTTCTTCCATAACAGGTATATGGCTGGATAGACCAGCAGCTCCATGATAAACGAAGTAAACAATCCGCCAACCATTGGCGCAGCAATACGCTTCATCACATCCGCTCCGGTGCCGATGGACCACATTATCGGCATCAGTCCCATTGTCGTTGCCATGACTGTCATTATTTTAGGTCTTAGCATAAAAACGCCGGTCTCTGCATCAAGTCCCATGAGCGCTATCATCCCGACCCACGCGGCTATTGAAACATTATAATCCAGTATAAACATAAGCCATACTGCTCCGACTGCAGAAAACGGTACGGCAAGCATAACCAGTCCTGCTTTAAAAGCGGATTTTGTATTAAGATATAGAAGTACAAAAATGAGTATTACTGTAACAGGGATTACCAGCTTAAGCCTTTCTTTAACACGCTCCATGTTTTCATACTGACCACTCCATGTGAGGGTGTAACCTGCGGGGAGTTTGATATTCTCCCTTACCCGCCGTTTAGCCTCCTCGACGTATGATCCGATATCCCGGTCTGCTATATCCACGTATACATAACCAGCGAGCCGTCCGTTTTCATCACGTATCATCGACGGGCCGTAATTCAGCTTTATATCAGCAACCTCCCTGACATGAACCTGAACCCCAGAGTTGGTGGTTATAATCACCCTTCCGAGAGCATCTACATCTGTTCTAAGCTCTCTGGGATAACGCACATTTATGGAATAGCGCTCGCGCCCTTCAATTGTTGAGGACACTGTATCACCGCCGATTGCACCCATAATAACGGCCTGAAAATCATCTATGCTGAGACCATATCTTGCCAGGGCTTCACGTCTTGGAATAAAGTCCACATAGAAGCCCCCGCTGACTCTCTCTGAGAAAACACTTCTTGTTCCTTTAATATCTTTCAGCGCCGATTCAATTTCTGCACCAAGATTCTGAATCTCCATAAGATCAGAGCCGAATATTTTAATACCTATAGGTGTCCTTATACCTGTAGTAAGCATATCGATACGGCCTTTGATAGGCATTGTCCATGCATTTGAATTCCCCGGAATCTGAACAGCCTGATCCATAAGCGTTATAAGCTCTTCATAGGATATTCTGTCAGGCCATACTCTCCGCAGTAACGATTTAAGAGGTGATGGCGCCCATGACGAATACCACCTGTGTTTTTCGCGCCACTCATCTTTTGGTTTCAGCTGAATTGTGGTCTCCATCATCGAAAAGGGAGCAGGGTCTGTTGAGGTTTCGGCTCTCCCCGCCTTTCCGAAAACTGTTTCCACTTCCGGAAAAGTCTTCAGTATTTTATCCTGCATGAGCAGAAGATTTCTTGCTTCTGTTACAGAGAGTCCAGGCATTGTTGTCGGCATATATAGAACAGTACCCTCGTTAAGCGGTGGCATAAATTCCGATCCCAGTTTAAAGTAAACCGGCATTGATAATATCACCACAGCCGCAGCAGCGGCTATTGTTCTCTTTGGATGATCAAGAACCCAGCGGCATGGCTTGTCATAAAGTTTAAACAGCACTTTACTTACCGGATGTTTCTCTTCAGGATAATATCTGCCTACAAAAAAAGTATCGGCAGCATTTGAAAGCCATTTCGGCTTGATGTTAAACGGATCAACTCTGGAGAACAGCATACGGACAGCAGGGTCAAGTGTAACCGCAAGAAACGCCGCCAGAGCTATTGTTAATGTCTTGGTCCATGCCAGGGGAGTAAAGAGCCGCCCCTCCTGGTCCACTAGTGTAAAAACCGGAAGAAACGAAACTGCAATTACAAGAAGAGAGAAAAATACCGAGGGCCCAACTTCCATGAGAGCCTCAAGCCTCACCTCGTGAAAATCACCTTCACGGCCGTTTGCCATCCAGTGTTCAATTTTTTTGTAGGCGTTTTCCACCTCGACAATTGCACCGTCAACCAGCACCCCAATTGAAATAGCTATACCTGCAAGACTCATAATATTTGAAGATATTCCAAAATAGTACATGGGGATGAATGCAAGCGCTACAGATATCGGTATTGTAATAATAGGGACCATTGCCGATGGGAAATGCCAGAGAAAAAAAAGAATTACAAGGCTCACAACTATAGTCTCTGCAATTAAGGAACCTTTAAGATTTTCTATTGAATCCTTAATAAGATTAGACCTATCGTATACCGGAAGAATATCAACACCTTCGGGGAGAGACTGTTTTATATCTTCAATTTTCAGTTTTATATTTTCAATTACATTAAGCGCGTTTTCGCCATGACGCATTACGATAATTCCGCCGACCACATCCCCCTCTCCGTTCAGTTCCGCAAGCCCTCTCCGGATCTGCGGCCCGAAAGTTATTGTGGCGACATTTTCAAGAAGAACCGGTGTTCCGCCGACAGCTTTAAGGACTACCTTTCTTAAGTCATCGGGATTTTTAACATAACCCTTTGCCCGGACCATGTACTCCTTCCCGGACCACTCAATTAGCCGTCCGCCTGCTTCATTATTATTCTTTTTTACCGCCTCCATCACATCCATAAGTGAGAGATTATAACTGTGCAGTCTGTTGGGATCGACTATAACCTGATACTGTTTCTCAAATCCTCCAATAGTGGCAACTTCCGCCACACCTGGCACACTCTGAAGCGCATACTTCAGATTCCAGTCCTGGAACGCGCGCAGCGAACCGAGGTCGTGCTTTCCGCTTTTATCAACAAGAGCATACTGGAATATCCACCCCACACCTGTAGCATCCGGTCCAAGTTCCGTCTTCACATCAGGAGGAAGGCTCCCCTGAATCTTGGAGAGATATTCAAGTACCCGGCTTCTGGCCCAGTAAATATCGGTCCCGTCCTGAAAAATAACATAGACATATGAAAAACCGAAATCGCTGAATCCCCGGATAGCCTTCACCTTCGGTGCACCGAGAAGTGCCGAAATAATCGGATATGTCACCTGATCCTCAATAAGGTCAGGACTCCGGTCCCACTTTGTGTAGACAATTACCTGCGTATCGGAAAGATCCGGAATCGCATCGAGCGGGATATTCCTCATTGCATAAATTGAGTAACCGAGCGCCGCTACAACAAGCATAATCACAAGCATCCGGTTATGGGCTGAAAAATATATAATTTTTCTTATCATACCGTCACCTTACTTCTGCTGCGCAGAAACGGCAGACTTGAATGCCGCCTTAAGTGAAGATTCCGAATCAACAAGGAAATTTGCCGAAATTACAACTCTCTCCCCCTTCTTCAGACCTGAAATAACCTCGTAATAACCGTCACCGGAACGAGCGCCAAGTTTGACAATATATGGAACTATCAAATCGTGATCACCGGCAATGAAGACATAGTCTCTTGTCCCGGTTCTCATAACAGCACTTTCAGGCACTGCAAGCCGTTCACCTATTGCATAATTAATTTTAGCATCGGCAAACATATTCGGTTTCAATACAAGATCGCCATTGGGGATCTCGATCCTTGCTTTAAGTGTCCGCGCTTCGGGATCGAGAAACGGCGAGATAAAAGTAATCCTGCCTTTGAATACTTTTCCAGGCCAGTAACTCAATGTGAGTTCAGCCTGCATACCGGTTCGTATATACGGGATATCAGACTCGTATATGTCGGCCTCGCCCCATACTCTTGAGAGATCAACTATCACCATAAGTGCATCGTTCTCCATAATCTTCTGACCTTCAAGAACAGTCTTCTCCATCACATAACCCGATGCAGGTGAAAACAGAGTCACTGCACGGGTTACCTGACCGCTACTCTTTATCTTAGCTAACTGTGAATCGGTAATGTCCAGAAGACGGAGCCTTTCACGTGCGGACTCGGCAATATCGCCGATACTCCCGGCCATGGACTGGTCCATCCCGGCAAGGTTACTCTGAGCTTTAATTGCCGACAGATACTCCTGCTGTGCAGCCAGAAGTTCCGGACTGTAAATAGAGAGAAGCGGCGCACCTTTTTTCACAAACTGGCCGGTCTGATTAACATAAAGATTTTCGACATAACCGCTTACTTTTGTAGTTACCCTGTACTGACGAGTTTCATCCTGAACTATTTTTGTAGAGGTTCTTATCTCTTTATACATACTTCTTGTTTTAATTGTTTCAAAATTAAGCCCCATCATCAGACGTTTTTCATCTGAAATAGTAACAGGTGCAAGCCCCGTGATGGAACTCTCATCATGACTATCCCCGGCGTTTTCACCTCCGACTTCAAACGGCACCATATCCATACCCATTGAATCCTTAGCAGGAACATCACTGGTCTGCTCCGGATGCATTGTAGAACGATACATTATTTTCTTTTCAGCTTTTGCAGCCTTATCCGCCTCCCTCTCCATGGGGACAAGCTTCATCCCGCAGATAGGGCAATCCCCCGGCTTATCCTGAACGATTTGAGGGTGCATAGGGCATGTGTACAGGATTTTCTCTTCGGTTTCCCCGTCATGCTGATGGGGATAAAACTGCAGCACCAGAAATCCTCCAAGGGCGATCATAAGTATAACAGCAATTATATATTTCTTAAAAGAATAATACTCTTTCAGCGCCATGTTCAGATCCTTGCGGTATCTCAGCAGCATCCGGATATTATCTATAACAGGCATAAATTCCACCGAGCCCGTGCGGTACCTTGCAAGATTTGTTTCAAGAGTAAGTTCGGTCTGCGGAATAAGTTTCTCTTTATATAATTTATACAGACTCTGCCAGCGTGAAAGCTGACTGACAATAATGTCCGTTCTCGATGTAAGATCGTTTAATCTGTCTTTGTATAAATTATCAACAGCTGTATTTTTGGTTTTCATCTCGTTAATCATGGGCATGTTTTTATTCCAGAACCATATTGGAATATTCATGCTGACCATTCCGGTTATCATATCATCCCGTTTCATCCCGTTGGCCATATCATCTCTCTGCATATATGAAACACCCACTTCAATATCAGGGATATACTCCTTCTGCCTGAGGCTGATCTCCTCTTTAGATATATCCTGTTCAATCTTTGCAATTTTGAGATCGGGATTTGATGCTAGTATTTGATTTTTCAGATCATCAGCCGATGAATCCGCAAATTCAGGAACGGGGAGTTCCTGTAAATCGATACCGGTTTCAACACCGGATAGATAATTAATCTTCTGAGATATCTCCTCCTCTTTCTGTATGAGATTAATAAGCTCCTCTTCAGCCATATTGTATTCAATATTTGATTTGAGTACATTTGCAAGAGTCCCCTCTCCGCTTTTGCTTGCGGCAACCTCGCGGTCTATCAGAAGTTTAATCTGTTTTTTTATCTCTTCAAGAATAATGATTGAGGATCTTGTATATATAAGTTCATAAATATTCATCCGGAGTTCATGCAGAATTTCGACTCTCTCTTTTTTTAGTTTAAGAAGAGATTTTTCGTATTCTTTTTCAGCAATAGTTTTTCTGGAGCCGAGTTTACCGAAGGGTATCATCTGGGATATCCCAATCTCCTTAGATGTCATATCCTCTTCCGTAAAAGAATATGATCCGACGGGGAGATTATTAACTCCGAATTTTATCTTCGGATCTTCAAGAGCAGTGCTCCACTCGATCCGGCTCTTCATCATGTGTGTCTCTCTCTCCATAGCCGCAATTTTAGGATTGTGCGAGAGAGCAGAATTCTGCAGCATAAATATCTGATCATTCCCGTCACTGAAGAGAGGTGAAATTAATAATATAACAAACAGTATTGTCTTTTTCATCGGGTCCTCATATGAGTATTGTATATATTGCAATTATTCAAAACTAAAATTAAATACTTCCGTTAAGGTTATACATCCCCCCGCCAAAACGTCACCATGTTTACATTTCACCCTGACTATGACTTACATGCTACCCTGAGCCTGTCGAAGGGAGTCTCCCCCACTGCATATACCTGCTTCGACAAGCTCAGCATGACAGAATTTAAACCTTACTTCGCAGGAGTTTTCTCCAGCACAACTCCGCTATCCTTCAGCTTTTTCACATATTTTTCAGGATCTTTTTTGAAATCTTCGGGACATGAAGAACAGCAGAAATAGATTCTATTCCCCTTATAATCAGCAAATCTGCTCTTATCAATATCCCAGCCCATTACAGGACATTTTGTCTGAACTTTATCCGCCGCACTCAATTTCACACCGGAACCCGCAGAGATAAATGAAAGAGCAAAGAGAAACATAAAAATAATTTTAAAACTTTGTGTCATGATAAGCCTCCATTTTTTTAAACCATTATAGCGCTATACACTACTATTTCAATCAAATTAGTAGTGATTCTTTAAAAAAGTTAATTTTTTTTCAGTAATTATTCCTGAATATACTTTTTAGTGTAAAAAATGAAAATTATACATCCCCGCCGCCTCCGGCGGCGGGGATGTATAGAGTCTTTTTTGCTTTATAAAAGTTAAGGAACAAATACTGATTTTTTTAGTTAATAAATATTATTCTATAAATTATTAACTAAAAACAGGCGCAGAAACAATAAAAGTTTTTTATAATATGAATAAATAGAACAATCTGCCCATCATACTACTGATGAGATTCGATACCCTCGAGGTATTCTGAAAAATAAACCTCCCCCAGTGATTCAATATTCAGAATTTCACAGCCTATGCGATAGACATAGTTTTTTATAAGCGCGATATTTTTCACTTCGCAGAGCATTGTCGCCTGCTTTTTATCAGGAAGAAAAATAGTAAATATAATCAGGCTATTCTCTTTAAAATGCTTTATCAGCACCTTCTCCTTGAAGAATATCCCCATGCCGCTCATAGAGAGGTCTGTAACTGCAATTCTATCATCAGAACTTATTATAATCTGCTTATCATTTGTATACACTGTCGATGCGGACATACCGAATTTGCGGATTGCTGAAAAATCCTCATCACCAAACTCATTGGAGTTTGAAACTTTTACATATCCGAAAGGCATCATCATTTTGTAAAGAAGCGGAACTGCAATTTCAGAAGCATTGCCTGCTCTCTGAGCAAGGGTATCCTTCGGCTGAATATACATTTTATAGTACTTCATATCCTCATCATCACTGAGCTTTTCAGGGTCATCCATATCCTTTATGCTTTTAATAAAATACGGTTTTCTTTTACCTTTAAAATAGAGCATCCGCGGATCGTTACTTTTGTCCCCTGAAAAGATAATTTCTGAATCCGGATATGTGTTCTTCAGTTTTTTCAGAAGCTCATCCTTGATGATATCCACTTTCCTTCTTGAGAGATTAAGACTCTCATTAACTGTAAAATCTGAAATAATATTTGAAATATAAACAGGGGCCGTATCGGGCTTCTCAACGGATGCCACACTCTTCCGCTCCTCTTTTCTGGGGATCTGAATAATCTGAACATCCAGGGGTTCATAAAACAGCAGGTTATTTTCATCTTTTGATTTCAGAACCGCATGTGAAAAAACTACTTCATCATTATCTCTTATATAAAAAATAACACTATTGATTTTCTCATCTGCAAAAGGTCCGGCAACAGCAACTATACCATTACTAAAAGAAAACGAGGTCACCTGAATATTTATATCTGCAGTTTTGATGAAGATTTTACCTGCTTTAAAACGGGAATCAAATATCTCATAAATCTGATTTTTATCTGTTATTTTAACAGCCTCACTGCTCATAGAAACTCCGGTCATTTAAAGTTTATTATTTCTTATTATAATCATTTTAAACATAAATGTCAATGTACAGAGGATTATTGATCGGGAGCTAACAGGTCATTCACTTCCTTTAAAAATTAATGATATTGTACTTCCGAATAATTTTTCTGCTAAGACCGGGAAACCATGGAACAGATAATTATGAAAATAGTTGCCTTATCGCCGGAATTTACTATCTTGAAATTAATTTAATGTTCATAAACTTGTGGCATTCAATATCCGATGCACCTTTGGAGTGAGTAGCGGGGTTTCACCATCAGTTTATTGA
>PGXT01000309.1 GCA_002839285.1 Spirochaetae bacterium HGW-Spirochaetae-5
GAGTTTTTTTAGAATTTCAGAAATATCATCCTTGCTGCTTCTCCCTTCGGCTACTTTCATCATCATTTTATAGAGTAAACCATCAGGATCATTTATTTCAATTCCGTTAAAGTCTAAAAACACCAGACCGGAGACAAGAGCTGCACGTTTATTCCCGTCGATAAAAGGATGATTCTGGCTTATGTGATAAATATAAGCAGCCGCCATATCAAAAAGATTTTCAAGAAGAAAGGTGCTGTCAAATGTCGATTGAGGAAAGTATATAGCAGAATTAAGAAGATTGTAGTCTCTTACTCCATAGTCCCCGCCATATAATTCTATCTGGTTTTTATGAATTTCGATAGCCTCAGCGAGTGTAAGAAAATGAACACTCTCTTTTTTCATTCAGCAAGCTTCCGGAGAGTTGTCTGATGCTTTTTATTAATTTTTTCGAGCGCTTTGCTCAATTTATTAATACTTTCAATATCATGAACGGGAGATATTATTATATTATTTCCATCGGTGGATATTTCAAGCAGTGTTTCATTATTTATATTAAGCAGTTCTATTATAGGTTTATCAATTATAAGAGCTGAACTGTTTCCGTGCCGGATCATTTTTTTAATCATAACAATACTCCTTGTGTATACACAATATATATACAGAAAGTAAAATGTCAATTTTTATATTTTCAGGTAAAACGTAACTTTAGAGATCACTGGAATTATAAAAAGTGTTACTGAATCATGTAAATCCTTAAATCATGTTAATCCTAATTCAGACAATAAGTGTCATGTTAAAATAGATGAACAATAAACTTAACATCGTCTGAACCGGGATTAAAGGATTAAGGGATTTGCCTGATGTTGAGTATGTTACCGTTACTGAATCCTACTGTACGGGCTCTGCCCCTCAAACAGCCCCTCGTAAACAAAGTCGTTCAATCGGGGCTCTGACCCGCATATGGGGCCAATGGGCTATGTACAGGCTCTGGCCCCGAAATAAGTATATTGTCACTTTGCCGTTATTAACGGCATTAGCTCCATAGTATGTTTTGTATTATTCTTTATCTGTTCTTTCGAAAAGTTGATGTTCCTGTACTCTCCGTTTAAAAACATATTTACCTGGTCTCCATAGTGAACGCTTTTAACATTCCCTGAATTCCCCGCCGGGAGTATTGAATATGATTGTTCCAGATCTCCGAAATCGATGAGTCTTCGTGTGGATGGT
>PGXT01000165.1:0-2096 GCA_002839285.1 Spirochaetae bacterium HGW-Spirochaetae-5
GTGGATACCAATCTTTTAGAAAGATCAACACCATTTATACTAGTATCAAACCTGTGAATATATTCCCCATCCAAATCCATAATCCATAACTTACCATAAATATCAAAACACAGACCAAAAGGAGATGTACTAGATATTAACTTGATTTAAAAAGTCAATCGTGAGAAAAGCGCCTAAATACTCTCTTTATAAACTAAATGGCCACCACAATCACAAACACCCTCAAAATCATCAGCTGATTCACCAGATTCTAATTTATAATAACTACCACATTTATCACAAACCAAATAACCCTGACTTTTTAATGATTCTTCGTATCCATCAATACCTTGTACTCGTTCAGGAATGGCCTTGTATTTTCTCACATCTGTTTTAAGCAGCTTTAAAAAAGTTTTATAAGCTTTGACCACATCTTCAGCCATAATTTCCGACCTACCATCATTAACTGCACTACAACCCGCCAAAGTTTGAATATAAAGATCCTCCATTACCCAATATGTTGATATCCAGCCCATAACCTGATCTAAATCAGGATAGTTCAGTACTGATATCTTTATTTCCCTAGTAAATTCTCTTAAGTTATCATACAGATTTTTAGCATCTTTGTTTTGCCATTTGAGTTTTTTGAGTTTTTGGAAATATTCTGGTGTGGGTTCTGGTAAATCACTAAATTCCACTTTATCAAAATCATCCAATGCAAAAATAATTTTCTCATCTAAGCCACTAAAATAAACATTTAAAATATCATTCCATGTTGTGTTTCTGCCTGAAAAAATAACATAAGTATATTGAATCATCAAATGAATCATTATAAATTGCTTAGATGTCACCAATGAGTGTGCGAAAATGGTTGTTAAAAAGCCTCCAAAATTCAAATTCTCACGAGCAAGCCTTAAAACCCTAACTTGCTTTAACTCATCCAATTCAAAAGTCCTATCTACTGTTCGCTCTGATTCACTCTTATAAACAAATAATAACTTCTTATAAAGGCCAGAATCTGCAATTTCATGAATACCAGACAATACATCATCCAAACCAACAAAATTAGAATCCTCAAGAACCTGCAAAAGATCCTCTATGTCTCTTTGCGATCTAGCTCGCTTTTTTTCATCCGCTGCTTTATCTAATTTATCTAAAAGACCCATGAAATCATCAACTACCTATTTTATGATTTATTTAATCATGATTTATTGTTAATAATAAATAAAGATTATAAAGTTTATAATACCCATTTAAGTGGGTCAGCTATTAAAATCTCAATTAGATCTTTTGGATCAGGAACTACCTTTGCAAACAATGCAGTTCCAGCATCAATAATAGCATTCAATGACCCAAAAGGATTCATGATAAATTGACCAATAGAAAATGCATTTAAGAAAATTTTTATTTCAGTAGATGCACTTGGGAAAAGTTTGCAAGCTAATTTCTCCAGAATTTTCATTCCCACATTTGGACCCAAACCATCCAAAACCGCTGAAAGCCTACTATTCCACTTTACAATATTAGGATCATTAATTTCAGTATGCCCTCGCTTCAAAAGATCTATCGCTTGTTTTGCTTGTTTTTCGTATCCAAAGTATTCTGCTATTTTACCAAATGTTGAATAAACCCGTGTTAATCCGCCTTGTACTTGCTGAAGATATTCATTTGGAACAAGTGCTGTTGCACCATACAAAAGCAATTCAGCACCAAAACCTACCAAAAGAGATTCCCAATTATTTAATTCATCACTAGTAGAATTATTTTCGGATGAAAATGGATCTAAAGTCCAATCTGGCATTTTAGGTGGTTCATTAGGCTTTTTATCATTTTGCCCAACATCATCTTGACTGTCTGTTGGAGTGTAGCTCGTGAAATCTCTAATATAACGGATATCTCTTTGTAATTGAGTTTTAGGAGTGTTATCAGGAGTGATTGAACCGCCATCTCCACCATTTCCGCCTCCGTTGCCACCGCCGTTACCTCCATTTCCAGATCCTCCTGAGCCTCCAGATCCTCCACCGTTACCTCCGTTGCCTGATCCACCGTTTCCACTACCAGACCCACCATTACCATTATCGTTTGGTTTTAATCCATCAAATGCAGAGGAATTAATA
>PGXT01000165.1:2195-6624 GCA_002839285.1 Spirochaetae bacterium HGW-Spirochaetae-5
CTTATAATTCAACTTAGCATCACACGCTTTAGGGCCCAGATTACTAAGACTAATAACTAGATGAACCGTATCACCAATACCCACACTACTAGCATTACCCATAATACTAACCGCTAAATCCGTGGCCTCAGAAGTCACATTCAAAGGATTAAAACTAATGTCGTAAAGTACTGGTGATTCGGTATTATTAAAACGTTCTAAATTAACTTCTACTTGCAGATACCGGCCAGGTGGTGTCATCTTTAGGGACAGGCCATTACCTGCATCTTCCCAGTTGGACCAGTTAATTTGATCATTGGAACTTCTCACCTGAACCTGAACCTTTGTTCCCACTGGTTCCCAACTGTTCCAGGAAATATTATCCCAACCAGTACTACCACCATAATCATGAACCACACACCAGGCCCCAGACTCATACTTATCCGGTGACTTAACACTACAATAACCTAAAGCATTATGATTAGTAGATACCAATCTTTTAGAAAGATCAACACCATTTATACTAGTATCAAACCGATGAATATACTCCCCATCCAAATCCATAATCCATAACTTACCATAACTATCAAAACACAAACCAAAAGGAGATGTACTCGATATTACATCCGATTTAAGAACACCATCATGAGAAAAACGACTAAATACTATCTTTATAAACTAAATGACCACCACAATCACAAATATCCTCAAAATCATCAGCAGATTCACCAGATTCTAATTTATAATAACTGTTACATTTATCACAAACCAGATAACCAGCACCTTTTGTCTCAGATAATATGAAACCAGAATCATGAGCAAGATTAGAATCTGCCTTATAAATAGTTATATCAGTTTTTAAGAGTTTAAAATAAGTTTTATAAGCCCTAACGATATCAAACTGATTAATTTCATCCCTACCGCGATTAATAGCACTGCAGCCAGCTAAAAATAAAGTAAAAAACATTTCAGTGCCCGCAAACCCTCCAGGAGGCCCACCTATAAATTTTGAGGTGCATATGACATGGCCTAAATACCCCATATCCCATTTCAAGTGATCATATAATTTTTTACTTTCGTTATCTTGCCATTTTAGTTCTTTGAGTTTTAAGAAGAATTCTTCGTTGATTTCTGGTATTTTGTTGATTTTATCGAAGTTATCTAAATCGAACATGATTTTTTCAGTTAGTCCACTGAAATTTATGTTCAATAGGTCTTCACGTTCAAGTTTCTCGCCAGAGCACATATAATAAATCCGCTCCAAAAAAACATAAGTGGTATAAAAATGATCAAAGTGTATGAGATCCATTTTAGAAGGTATATAAAGTGTAGAATTGCTTAAAATATCATGAGCTAGTATTAATAATTTTATTTGCCTACCTTCTTCGCGAGAATATTTCGCACCAGAGGCATAAATCTTTTTCTTTAATTTAATAGCATTAATAAGTCTTTTATAGAAACCTTCTTTTTCCAAATTTCTGATTTCAAAAATAACCTCATCTAAACCAACTATATCCAAATTTTCTAATTCAGTTAAATTTTTTTCCAACTTTTCAGCAAACCGAACTTCCGGCGGATCCGACCAAGCCATAAACGATTACCTCATAAATTAATTATAATTAATTATAATTAAACATTTATTATTATATTAACCAAAAGGTCTTGGATCTGTAAGACCCGATATATCATCTTGCTTATCACCATGATATGGATTAAAAATATTTATTATATTTTCAATTTTTCCAAGTGGATCATTAGCAAGTTCTGCTAAATTTATCCCACTGAAAACCACATCTATTACCATTCCCATTGAGGATTCTATTGATGGAGCAAAATCAGGGGCAATCTTAGACACTATCTTATTTAATCCATTTTTCAAAACCCATTTAACAACTGTTGAACCAACATTAGGATTTAAACCATCCAATATCGCTGAAAATGAATTAAAAGAATCTTCAGCACCTGTTAATTTAAATATATTCTTAACATTTGGTTTTAAAACTGTATCAACAAATAATTTTGTTGAACCGCCGAAATATCTCATTGTATTCCATAAAGTTCTCAAACCGTTTAATATTGCTGTTCCCCATTCTGGCTTTTTAATTGCAACAGCAGCGATTATAATTCCTGCTGCTAAAGCCATATAAACCCAGCTAGGTATCTCACCATTTTCAACTTTATCATCTTCTGATCCTGGCGGTTGTAAAGTCCAATCCGGCATACTAGGAATTTGTGAATCTGATCCTCCTTGATCATTAGAACCATCGTGATTATTAGAACCCACATATCCTACATAATCTCTTACATACATCTGATCACGATAAAGCTGATCATTACCTTTGTTTACACCAGGTTTAGGTTTCTTGTCATCACCATCTCCTCCATTTCCGCCACCGCCGTTACCTCCATTTCCAGATCCTCCTGAGCCTCCAGATCCTCCACCGTTACCTCCGTTGCCTGATCCACCATTACCACTACCAGACCCACCATTATCGATTGGTTTTAATCCATTGAATGCAGAAGAATCAATGACAGTTGGTGAAATATCGCCTAAAACACTGGCACAAGCCATAGACCAGACCATATGATTATTAGAAATATTCAAATTATCATAAACATCCACCACATGATTAAAACAACCAGCACCCAGAACCTGCAACACCAAATTCAAACTAACACTATCATTCACTAACAACAAACCGGCATTCCACACACCACTGGCCACATCATAGGCCCCAGGCCCTTGAGAAGATAATAACTTCAAACCTACAGGAATCTTATAATTCAACTTAGCATCACACGCTTTAGGGCCCAAATTACTAAGACTAATAACTAAATGAACCGTATCACCAATATCTACACTACTAGCATTACCAGTAATATTCACGGCCAAATCCGTGGCCTCACTAGTTGTATTCAAAGCATTAACACTAATATCATAAATTACCGGTGAATTCAGGTCCTTAATAATCTAAAAACCTCATAACTAAATTAATTTAGATATATCTGTTCTAATAATTTTAAATAATGTTTTATAAGCCATTAAAACATCTTCAGTGATTATTTTTTGCCTATTCTCTTTTACTGTGCTGCATCCTGCTAAAAACAAAACTATCCATTCCTGTTTAGTTTTAAAGGAGCTTTCTTTAAACCCATAATTTTCAAAAGCAAAAAGAGATAAAATATTATTTAGTTCGTTAAACATTTTTTTAGTTTTTTTATTATCCCATTTAACTTCTCTAAGTTCTTGGAAAAACTCGGGTGTGACTTTAAATGTTTCTTTCGTAGTATCAAAATCTTCTAAAGCAAAAACAATTCTTTCAGCGAGATCACTGCCAAACAATCTACGAACATCATCAGAACCCAGCTGTCTTTCTAAATTCATGGAATAAATCCATTCCAAAAAGGGTAAAAAGAAAATAAACGTATTGTAATCTATCAGATCAGATAAAAAACTAATCGGAATATTTTTCAAATTCGCAACACCAACTACCAACAGTTCACTCTCACAAGCAATTTCATGACTAAACTCACTATCCAAAGGCACAGGCTCCTCCCAATTGCTATAAACATCGAATAGATTAATATAATAATCAGAATCAACCAGAAAATTCAAATCATGCATAAAATCATCAATTAAGCTAGAATTATACTTCTTTTCTAGTTTTTTTAAAGCATATTTCCCAAAATCATTACGAGACGGCATAAAATATCACCAATAATACTATTTTTTTAAGAATTCATTAAGTTTTTGGGCTACCTCAATTGATGTTAACTGATCTAAAATATCTATTACAGGTATAATATAAGGTTCTAAAGCCGGAACCATCACCGCTAAATTTCTTAAACCAATTCCGATAATATTCATTGGTCCCACACCAGTAATCGGAGTAAATAACATTTCCTGAAGATTTGGAGTAATAAAATTTCCATACTTAATAAAAACAGGCGTCATTGCATTTATAATGAACTCTTTAATGGAATTACCCAAATATGATGAATATATCCATAATGAAACCAGTGCTTCAAGAATTCCTAGTTTAATTGTTTGTAAATATTCATTAGCAGCAGTTCCTGCAGGAGTAATTGTTAAAACACAACCAATGATGGCCCCTCCTAAAATAAGAGCCCATGCCCAATCTGGTACATCAACATGGGATACATTCATATCAGCATCATCATTAAATGGATTTAGTGTCCAGTCTGCTATTTTTGCTCCTTCTACTCCACCAGTAATATCGCGTACGCTTTGAATATCTCTGGGTAATTGATCATTTGAAGGTGTTGGTTTAGGCGGATCTTTAGGTTTAGGTTTAGGATCAGGGTCTGGTGTAGGGTCTGGCTTAGGTTTAGGATCAGGAACTGGAGGCCACTTATAATCATAATCAGGCGTAGGATTAGAATCAGTAGGACTTTTAACATCAAAACTATAACTGGCCTGATTATTACC
>PGXT01000166.1:0-4994 GCA_002839285.1 Spirochaetae bacterium HGW-Spirochaetae-5
CAGGGACTTAAAAACATGGAGGAGGCGATCGTCCCTGCAATATACGATCCGTCAATGATCGATGAAACAATAATGATAGAGAGCAGAAAAGCATTTGAGATGTCGCGCCGCATTGTCACCGACGAAGGGATCTTCGTGGGGATGAGCAGCGGTGCCGCGATGATTGCCGCAATTGAAGTTGCAAAATCGATAAAGCATGGAACAATAGTTGTAATCTTTGCCGATCGGGGGGAGAAGTATCTCAGTACTGATCTTTTCAAAGTTGACGGGGACTGATTTTTTAATATATAAAATTTTTATATCAAAAATATATTTGTGTGTAAAAAAAAGGAATACTTCATATCTCCGTCGCCATCGGTGGCGGAGATAACAGAGAGTTGTTTATTACTAGAAAATTCAGGAAATAACACTGAAAGATTTTATTTACAACCATGTAAAAATATAAACAAATACCAGGTTTTAACTACTGATTATTGACTTTTAAAAAGTAATCTGATTCTATATTTATAATAGTCCGGAACCGGCACCTGTTTTTGAAGGAGTAAAAATATGAACAAAATAATTATAATATTCCTGACTTCCATTTTACTCTTTTCATGTGAAAGAAATGACATGTTTGAAGTTGCGAATTCGGGTAAAACTAAACTAAGCATAACACCGGGGGATGGTCAATTAATTTTAAGCTGGACTCCTGTAAGCGGCGCAGTTGCCTATGAAATATGGCACCACACATCAGATGATCCGATCGCTGCAGTTATGGATGTTGAAGGTTATATAAATACTAATTACAACAAATTATAGCATCGGGAAGCGGGATACCGATGGCCATTCCATCTGCACCTCCAACACCATCAATTACTCCCGGAGATTCACAGCTTACCTTCAACTGGATGTCTGTCGCTGAAGCGACATCGTATGAAGTTTATTTTAATACGGTAAATGACGCATTTACGGCAGCACAAGTTGGCGGAGTTATAACCGGCACCAGTTATGTATTAACCGGATTAACAAATGGAACCACATATTACATGTGGGTAAAGGCTAAAAATTCCGTTGGGACCAGCGGTTTCAGCTCTCCTGCAAATGGAACACCTATTTTATGATTTAAATATCCAGAGTACCTGAAATATAGAAAAAAGTTGATTCCTCCTTTGATTTCTATATATTATATTCATGTGAAACCATCAAAAACGGGAGGTTTTATATGACAGGCACACGATCTTTATCTTCAGAACTGCGGGAAGTCTCCCGCTCATTCAGAGAAAAAATAAGCCATGCGGAAGACAGAATCGATCTGATGAATTCTTTCTCCATGGCAGCCCGTGAGGTAGTAAAAAAAGGTATTAAGTCAGATGCCGACATACGAATAGAGGATATTACACTCGATGTGAATTCAGATAAAGGATTTAATTACAGCGACAGGGTCCGCGAAGTCCCGGAATTTAAGCAGCTTCTGAGTGAGACTGATATTGAATCACAGATATTACATCTGGCAGACGCTGCAAAAAAAAGATGCAAACGCCTTTTGAAACATACAGAGAAGACGAACCTGAAGATACGTCAGCGGTGACGGGGTAAAGTGCAGAGACATCGCAGTAAATATATCTCCGGATATGACGTATCTGATTACAATCCCGGATTCCAGAGAACGATGTTTTTGCGGAGTATAAAAACCACCACTGCAGTGGTCCAGAAAACTCTCATCGCAAGGTATGCGAATATCAGGTAAAGTTCCGCTTCAACAACCGGTCTCCCATAAAAAGTATATGATAAATTAAAAACTAAAAGTGCAGCAGGCATTACAAGATCGGGATATCTCTCCATGCCGTCGGCAAGATGCCCCCTCATGAGTTTCCCGAGATAATCACCATTATAAAAAGTGAAAAACAGAAAGGTAAACAGAAGAGAGGTGTAATTAAAACAGAAGTAAAAGGTATAAAGACTGCATACAACATAAATAAAAAAACCTGAACTGAATTGCTTTATCCGGAAATATATTTTAACAAGAGTCCCCATTGTCCCCGCAGTAGAAAGAAGCATTACTAATTCTATCAGTGACAGGTTATAAATTATTTTAGCCTGAAAAAAATTAAAAACCGTATCCGAAGCGCCAAGAAGAGATAATATTATTATTAAAAATACCCCTTCAAGAGAGCCTATAGCCTCAAAAACAAGCCATTTTGTTTTGTACTCTTCATAAATTACAGCCGCGTGCGGTATATACGCGGTCAGATACAGAAAAGTAATAACGAATGGATTCTCAACCTTATACAGAGTAATTAATATGTAAAGCAGTATCCCGTTATTAAATACATCAAGATAATGATCACAGAATTCACCAAGCCCGCTGCTGGTTTTTGTTCTTTTTGCCTGCATCCCGTCAAAATGGTCACCGATAGCGTATAAAAAAATCAGAAACGGAATGATAATATAGTTAGAATCAGCAGTCCCTTTTGAAGCTGCCAGATAAACAGAAGTGTACAGAAAAACATTAGAGATTATCGTAATGAGATTTGCCGGGATACCCCACGGGATAAAACGGAATAATGGACTCACGATGTATTTTTTAAACGGCGGTGTTATAATTGAGTGATCAATGCATTGATAATTGTATTCAGGTATCATATTGTGTAATTATTCTTCCATCGGTTAAAATTGTTATAAGCGCAGATACGGGAATAATTGGGATTATTTCATCACTTTTTGTCAAGAATCTTAATAATACGGGAGGATAATGCAATGGTTCCATCGGCACTATAATGCAGTTTGATCACTAAAAATGATTGAATTTTTCAGCTAAATTCAGTTAATGTCCTGAATCAATTTCAGACCATCACCAGTCCATAAATAATAAAATAACGGAGTTAAAGAATGAACGTATGGCTCAAAACCGGTATAATACAAAAACTCAATATAAAAGATAATCTCTTTAACAGATATGCCTTTGTATGGGCCATATTCTGCGCTCTTTATTTCCCGATGAATCTTCTTTATATAAAAGATATTTTAACTGCAGATATTTTAACTCTCTACAAATTTCATTCGACACTTGCGGTTCTATCTCATAGCATTATTGTCTCTCTTATTATCGGGGGAGTTTTATATCTGTTTATCAGAAACAGGTCCGGCATTACAAAAAGTATTGTTACTTCAATTTTTATGGTTTTGCTCGGAACACTTACGGTTGCCGATATAATTGTTTATAACATATACACCTTCCATATCAACGGATTTATCCTTAATGAAATTACACAGCCGGAATTTTTTAAATCTTCAGGAGTGACCGAAAGTTCTCTCTACCTTACAATTTTTGAAATTATTCTTTTTATTCTTTTTATCTCATTATTAATCCGGCTGATTTTTGCAGAGAAGTGGCTGTCTCTCAACCGTTTAATGAGCAAGTTAAACGGGAAAAAGATTATTCTCTGGATAGTTATCGGAATTGTAGTTTCAGAAAAAATACTTATGCTTTTTACATCTTACAGCCGTCCACCATATGTATATAAACTGTCACGCAGCATTCCGGTTGTATATGTTAATCCGGTTGTTCACCTTCAGCATGTTCTTAAAATCAAAGGCGTTGAAGACAAAAAAGAGGTATTCGATGCACTAATCGGAGATTACAGCGATATCACTTATCCGCTGAAATCACCAATCGGACAGTTTAATAAAAAATACAACGTGCTTATTCTCAGTATGGAATCTATGCGGCACTCATATTACAATAAAGAACTTATGCCGAAAGTTTCGGCATTTATTGAAAAGTACGGCATGGAGAAGAAAAATCATTTTTCAGGTTCGAACTCTACACACCTGGGAATTTTTTCGATTTTATACGGGATTAACCCGTTTTATCATGTGTATGTTAAAACAAAGAGAGCCCTGTCATTCCCGCTTTTAGCTTTCAATGAAAATAACTATGAAACATCATTTTATACTACAACATCTGTTAAATGGCACAGAATGGATTACTACATTGAACAGAATTTCGATACAATGTCGGCAATAGAGGGAGCCGATCTTGGAGATGTTGTTAATGCCGACAGGATTATGACAAAAAAAGTTCTCAGTGATATTGACGCTTTCTCAAAGAAAAAACATCTTGTTATGGCGCATTACTCATCATCTCATTACCCCTTTTATTTTCCCGAAGATAAAGCTGTCTACAAGCCTTATCTGGACGAACCTTTCAGTAAAAAGAATTATCTCCTTCTGGAACGAATTAAACCCAAGCTGATGAATTCATTCTACAACTCCATCGCTTTTACTGACGATGAGTTCGGAAAGATACTGGATAAACTTATATCAACAGGGCATATCAACGATACCATCGTAATTGTTACATCTGACCATGGATGTGAATTCGGAGAAGACGGTCATTTTTTCTACTCGTCAACCTTGAAGAGCTACCAGACACAGGTGCCTCTGGCAATTTATATCCCGTCAGGAAAAAATACAATCCGCTACACCGCCCCGAGTTCACATATGGATGTATTCCCGACAATTTTCGATGCCATGGATTATACCGGAGATATGGTCAACTTCCAGGGGAATTCACTTTTGAAAG
The DNA here is from genome assembly GCA_002839285.1 of Spirochaetae bacterium HGW-Spirochaetae-5. Lineage (GTDB taxonomy): Bacteria > Spirochaetota > UBA4802 > UBA4802 > UBA5550 > WRGT01. The sequence continues at coordinate 4,568 of PGXT01000166.1, forward strand.
AATCCAAACCGGGAGATTACTCAATTGTAACCTATCAGGAAGTTTTTGAACCGAAAAAATTCTCTATCGTTGATCAATCGTATAAACTGGAGGTTGACTATGATGAAGCGGCGTTCATCACCGCCATGACCGATTTCAACGATCAGCCCGTTAAGGATATCGATGATAAGAAAAAACGGATAAAATATCTTTTTGATTCCATTCACTATTTCAGAGGAAAAGAGCAGCAGCAACCCTGAGCAATCACATCCGGGGCGCTCTCAATAATTAATTCTTCAGCAGAGGGCGCACCGGTGAAATATTATTCAATCAATAATGCCATTTCAGACAGCTGACCTATCATCAAAGATTATTTTATCAATCCGTTTTTATAAAGAAGATAGAGTGCATGAGTACCCTTTTCGGCAAAGCCTTCATCGCTCATAAG
>PGXT01000166.1:5012-8275 GCA_002839285.1 Spirochaetae bacterium HGW-Spirochaetae-5
GCATAGATAACTGCCTCGACAGCTCCGCAAAGCGACCCTGCAATTGCAATCTGATTGGCCATCTTTGTATGCTGTCCTGCTCCCGGTCCACCCTGCAGAATAACAGTCTTACCCATTACCTGGAAGAAAGGCATTGCCTTCTCAAACGATACGCTGTCACCACCAACCATTATTGTAAGTGACGCATTACGTGCGCCGAGGTCGCCACCGGAAACCGGTGCATCAAGCGAGAACAGACCTTTTGAAACAGCCTCTTCCGCTATTCGGACTGCGAGATCGGGATCACTGGTTGTAAAATCTGCAAGAATTGTACCGGCTGCTGCCCCGTTAAAGATACCCTTTTCACCAAAGTAAACCTCCTCCACATCAGCTGGATAGCCGACCATTGTAAACACAATAGACGAGTCTTCGGCTGCTTCAGCGGGTGTATCGGCCCAGACAGCTCCCGCATCGAGAAGCGGTTTACTCTTATCCTTTGTTCTGTTATAAACTTTAATTTTTGCGCCGGCCTTAATCAGATGACCAGCCATACTTATACCCATAACACCGGTACCTATAAACGCAATTGAGCTCCCTTCAACTTTCATATATTTCTCCCCATTTCAAATGCCCTTTGCAATGCAGAGGGGTTATCTTTAACTTCACATGTTTCAGTACAGACCCCGAGAACTCCTGCGACCTCAAGATGAAGATATGCACAAATTTCTCTAAATAGCTTTTCAACCGTCTCCGGTCCGGAATTAGGCAGTTCCCCTCCGTAGGTCATGAGCATCATCACTTTTTTTCTTCCACAATCCTTGTTTATCCCATAGAGCCTGTCGATGAAAAGCTTCATCTGTGCAGTTACACTCCACCAGTATATGGGAGATGCCAGAATTATCAGCTCGGATTTTCCGATCTGCCTGTATAAATCCTGCATATCATCTTTAATTATACAAATCCCGTTTTTCTCCAGCTTGCAGGCATTGCATCCATTACACGCCTTAATATTTTTCTCATGAAGGAAGATTGAATCCTCCCGCTCAGCGTCATTATCATGATAAATCCCATCAAGAACTCTGTGAAGAAGCGCAGCAGTGTTTCCGTTGCGCCTGGGGCTTCCGAGAAATGATATTGTTTTCATTCGTTCTCCTGAAAAAGTTTCATTAAATCAAACCGGCAGATGCACAATCAAAAACTTATATAAATATCAATACAGCCAGCATGCGGCTTTATGCTCAGGCGAAATCTCCTTAAGCTCAGGGTATTCCACTCTGCACCTGTCCATTACATTGGGGCATCTGGGATGAAAATGACAGCCCGCAGGAGGATTAATCGGAGATGGGACATCACCAACAACAATCTTTTTCTCTCTTTTATTTCTGGGGTTCATCTCAGGAAACGCTTCGAAAAGGGCTTTAGTATAAGGATGAAGCCTGTTGGAGATAAGTTCCTCTTTCCGTGCAATTTCAACTATCCGTCCAAGATACATGACAATAATTCTGTCAGAGATATGTTCAACAACAGCAAGATCATGCGCTATGAAGATGTATGTAAACTTATACTTCGCCTGAAGATCCATGAGAAGATTTAATATCTGAGCCTGCACAGAGACATCAAGCGCCGATACGGCTTCATCACATACTATAAACTCCGGCTGAAGTGAAAACGCCCTTGCTATACCGATCCGCTGACGCTGACCGCCGGAGAACTGGTGCGGGTAGCGTTTCTTGTAATTTACATCAAGGCCCACTTCTGTCATAAGCCGGTCCACTTCACTGTCGAGTTCTGCCGCTTTTCCCATTTTATGTATACGCATAGGCTGAGTAAGAATATAGGAAATTTTTTTTCTCGGATTGAGAGATGAAAACGGATCCTGAAAGATCATCTGCATCTTTTTTCTATACTCTTTAAGAGCCTTATCTGAAAGTGAAGATATATCGACTCCATCATATATCACTTCACCATCGCTCTTCCTGTGAAGATTAAGAATTGTTTTCCCGAGTGTAGACTTACCGCACCCGGATTCCCCTACAATCCCGAGAGTTTCACCTTTATATACATCAAAGGAGACTCCATCAACAGCCTTAAGAATCTGCGGGGCGCCCCCCTTCTCTTTCTTAATTTCAAAATGTTTTTTAAGATTTTTAACTTCCAGTATCTTTTCCATTGTTGTTCCTTTACATTTTTGTCAAAACTCCCTCCCCCTTTATGGGGGAGGGCCGGGGTGGGGGTGATGAAGTTAAACGGTAGTGAATGAAATATTTTTTAAAACTCACACCAGGCAAATAACTTTTCCACCCTCCCCTAACCCCTCCCATCGAGGGAGGGGGATTAAAAAATACTCATTTAAAATCTATCTCTCCGGCAAAATGGCACCATACGGCATGGTCGCTGCCGAAATCTTTCACTACAGGAAATTCTTTTTTACATATATCTTTTGCATACTTACATCTGCTTTCGAAGGGACATCCGTCACCGATATTCAGCAGACTGGGGACATTACCGTCTATCGCCTCCAGTCTTCCTGAATGTTTGTATTTTTCGTTAGATGGCATGGAGTTGAGAAGACCAACTGTATAAGGATGCATCGGCTTTTCAAAAATTGTATAAACATCCCCTGCTTCAACTTTTCTACCGGCATACATTACCGCCACACGATTTGCCATCTCGGCGACGACGCCCATATCATGCGTAATAAGCAGCAGAGACATATGAATCTTCTGCTGAAGTTCCTTCATCAGATCAAGTATCTGCGCCTGAATGGTGACATCAAGTGCAGTTGTCGGTTCATCGGCAATCATAAGTCCGGGATTCGGAGAAGAAAGAGCCATGGCTATCATCACCCGCTGCCTCATCCCGCCGGAGAGCTGATGAGGATATGATTTCACTCTCTTTTCCGGCGCCGGAATTTTCACAAGGTCAAGCATCTCCACTGCCTTTTCCAGAGCCTCTTTCTTTTTATATCCGTAGTGGGTTATAAAGACTTCAGCAATCTGTTCTCCGATTCTGAAAACAGGATTCAGTGACGACATGGGCTCCTGGAATATCATTGATATCCGGTCCCCGCGTATGGACTGCATCTCCTTTGCCGAAAGTTTAAGAAGATCCCGTCCTTCCAGTATAATTTCACCTGAATCTATTTTACCCGGCGGCTCAGGGATAAGCCGCAGTATTGAAGCGGCAGTGACGGATTTCCCGCATCCCGATTCACCGACAAGAGCCAGTGTTTCACCTTTGTTAATCCACAGGTCAAGATCTCTTACAGCTTTTACAACACCCTT
>PGXT01000167.1 GCA_002839285.1 Spirochaetae bacterium HGW-Spirochaetae-5
ATTTGTTGACCCGACAGGGGATACGTATACTGGAAATTTTGTGAATGGTAAACTTAATGGAAAAGGGAAAGTTGTTTTTAAAAATGGTTCAAAGTACGAGGGCAATTTTGTTAACAGTACAATGAGCGGAGATGGATCTTTTGTGGATCAAAATGGAAATAAGTATGTTGGTGATTTTAAAAACGGTAAGCTCAACGGTAAAGGTAAAGTAACATTTGTAAATGGCGAAGTTTTTGAAGGGAACTTTAAAGATGATATTCTTGACGGGAAAGGGAAGCATATTTCTAAAAGCGGTGCAGTTTATGAAGGCAACTTCAAAAAAGGGAAATATGACGGAAAAGGGACTTTCACTCAGGCGAATAATATAAAGTATATAGGTGATTTTAAAGACGGAGTTTTCCACGGTAACGGAACTGTTTACAGACCTGACGGTAGTGAAGACAGAAAGGGTAAATTTGTTAATGGAAAATTTCAGGATAAATAAAATTAAGTAATAATGAAAGTTATCAGTATCAGGTCAACTCTATCTGAAGAGCTTGTGGATATAACTGATCAGGTTGTATCGGCAGTTAAAGAACTGAATGTGAGTGAGGGGTTGTGCTGTATATATACCCCTCACACTACTGCTGCTGTGACTATAAATGAAAATGCCGATCCGGCAGTAAAGAGAGATATTCTTGCAGGACTCAAATCATTGAATCTTGAAAATGTTCACTATCTTCATGGAGAGGGTAATTCGGCAGCTCATATTAAGTCCTCGATGATCGGCGCTTCGGAAATTGTAATAATTGATAAGGGGAGACTTCAGTTGGGTACATGGCAGGGGATATACTTCTGCGAGTTTGACGGTCCCCGCGAAAGGAAGGTTTACATCTCTGTCAGTTAACATCTTCATCGAATAAAATCTGCTGATTATCTTCAGCCATGCGTGAAAGTTCAATTCCAAGATGTTTATATGCATGTGCAGTTACCATTCTCCCTCTGGGGGTACGCTTCAGCAGACCTATCTGAACCAGAAACGGTTCGTAGTAATCCTCAAGTGTATCGGTCTCCTCTCCAACTGATATGGCGATGGTCTTTAAGCCTACAGGTCCGCCGTTATATTTTTCAATAATTGCAGTGAGAATTCTCCGGTCCATTTCATCCAGTCCAAGTTCATCTATATCGAGTCTTTCCAGTGAATACTTTGTAGTCTCAAGGTCGATTCTTTCATGTTTAAGAACAGTGGTAAAGTCGGCAACACGACGGACTAATCTGTTGACAATCCGCGGTGTTCTTCGGGAGCGCTTAGCTATCTCAAGTGCGGCGTCATCATCCATTTCAATTCCGATTATTCCTGCAGTCCTTGATGCAATTTTTTTCAGATCTTCAGGCTCGTAGTAATTAAGACGCAGCGGTATACCGAATCTGTCCCGTAGAGCTGCAGTAAGAAGCCCTGTCCTTGTGGTAGCGCCCACAAGTGTGAATGATGCCAGGTTGAGTTTTATACTCTTGGCTCCGATCCCCTGACCTATAATTATGTCAATTGATCTGTCCTCCATTGCGGGATAGAGTATCTCCTCAATAGCCGGTGAGAGTCTATGTATCTCATCAATGAAGAGTACATCGTGCTCTTCCAGCCCTGTTAGAATGGAGGCGAGATCTCCCGCCTTGTCAATTATCGGTGCGGATGTTGCTTTCAGATTAACACCGAGTTCCTGAGCGATGATAAATGCAAGTGTAGTTTTTCCCAGACCCGGAGGGCCGGATAGGAGTATATGGTCTAAAGATTTTTTGCGGAGTTTTGCAGATTCTATAAAGACTTTCAGATTATCGGTTATTTTTTTCTGGCCGATGAATTCATCAAGACGGGCAGGTCTTAAGGATAATTCATGATCTGAATCCTCTTCATGAATTTTACCTGCATCTAGTATTCTGGATATCTGATCCATCTTATGTCAGTGAGTAGTTTTTAAGAGTTTTTAATATTGAGTCAGAGGTTTTAAGCTCAAGAAGGTTCTTGCGGAGTGATGCGTCGCTCATCATTTTTGCAATATTTGCCAGAGTTTTTATATGCTGGGTCAGTTTGTCTTTTGGAACGATAAGGAGAATTACTATCTTAACCGGTTCATTATCGATAGCTTCAAAGTTTAATCCTTTTGGTGTCAAAGCCATTACAGTAATTATATTATGTACTTTTGACGTAGAACAATGAGGTATCGCAACGCCGTTTCCAATACCGGTACTCATAGATTTTTCTCTCTCTATGAGGGCATTTTTAACAGTTTCAGCGTCATCATGGGAAATTTCTTTATTTTTGACAGCCAGATCGACCATCTCTTCGATAATTTCCCATCTGTTTTTGGCATTGGGTTTAACCAATATGTTATTCTTTTTTAAGTTTTCCAGCAGGCTCATTTTGAATTTTTCATTATCATTTTATTTAAGTTAATACTATGAATTATTGATTTTTCGTCAAGTCTATAATTCATATATAATCAGTATTTGAATAATTGATTTTGCAAATGCCATGAAGTTTTTTAAACTTGAATTGTATAGTATTAAATTTTTTTAAAATTTAAAATACCGGAAGAGGAATCCCCCCATTTCTGGCGCAGCTTCATCAAAAATGAACGCTACCGGCCGGTGTAATTTTAAAAGTGTAAAAATTTGTTGACTCTTTCAGAAAGAATATATGTATTAAAAAGGATTCGATATAATCATTGAGAGGGATTTATTATGATACACCTTGAGGAGAAAGAGAATGGACTTTGTATTATTAAGGTTGTAATGCGGGAAGTTCATACCCTTGATGTTCCTGATCTGAAAGAAAAAATCCAGCAGGCTATCGTAGAAAAAGGGATTAAAAAAATGGTTCTGGACCTTTCAAATGTTAAATTAATTACCAGTACCGGTATTGGAATTTTTCTAAATATTAATCAGATTTTAAAATCTCAGTTGAGACTTGCATGTCCAAATGAGGATGTTAAGAAGGTACTTGAGCTTACAAAGGTTACATCTGTGATAAAGCTGTTCAATTCCGTTGATGAAGCTTTGGCCGGCTTTTAAATAAATTTTTATCATTTATAAGTTAGAAGCACAATTTTGTTAAACCCGGTATCTGCATGCAGATTATTTTCCCGCCGCTGGAGGCGGCGGGTTTTATAATTATTCAGTTATATAAAAAGATGCTGAAAATAAAATTATTGCAGATCCCCCTCCCGATGTAGCTGGAATGAGTTTAATAATCTTTAATTTCCCTAGATGTTTATGAAAGAAAAGGATTCATCTTTTTTTCTCTGCCCACAGTTGTTTCCGGCCCATGCCCTGAGAGTACTCTCGTTTCATCTGGGAGAGTAAATATCTGATTTCTGATTGAAGAGATAAGTTCCTCATAATTTCCCCCGGGGAGGTCTGTTCTTCCGATTGAAAAATTAAAAAGAGTATCCCCTGAAAATAAAACATCTTCTATTCTTATTGAAACTGAACCTTTTGAATGACCCGGTGTATGATATAGTTCCAGAGTAAGCCCTGCTATCTGGATCTCTCCTGAAGAAGGGAGATTTTTGTCCGGTATCACCTGTCCAGGATCGGGAACACCAAACATCCTTGCCTGCATCTGTACAGACTGAATAAGTTCCATATCGAGACTGTTTGCGTAAAAGGGGACATTAAACTTCTCCTTTACTTTGTTAACTCCGTCAATATGGTCTATATGCCCATGAGTAGCAACAATAGCTTCTATCTCCAGCTTTTCAGATTCAGCCTTCACCAGAAGCGGTCTTATCCCTGAACCGGGATCGAGCATTATTGCTTTTTTTCCGTTTACTATAAGGTATGAATTCACCATAAATGGGCCATTGGGCAGAGTATATATTTCCATAACTTCTCTCGCTTTTTAATAATAAAATTCTCTAAGTTGTCTGTTTATACTTTGTCCGGGCTTTTATTATTGTGTCAATAGTTTTTGAAATATATTGAAGAGGGTTTGGATGTATTTATTTTTTTGAAAAAAGGGCCGTCTTATTCAGACGGCCCGACTTTCAATTAAGGAGGTTTTATGAGTAAGAAGTTTTAATAGCTTATGATCTGTCATCGTCGCATGGTTCATCTGCGTTGGTGTTTCTGATCATTTCAGGGTGAGGAGCTGTTACACATTTATCAAGTTCCATGTTACCCTGTATCTTATCTATATCGGACTGTTTAATAGTTTCAATTTTTTCTTTCATGACGGATACCCCTTTTATAAACTGTAACTATAATATATAAGAATTTAATAAAATAGTCAAATATAAGATTAAAAAATTCTATTTTTACGGATTTTTTTGTTAATAATAAAATTCTCTCATTCAGGAATGTTTTATTATAATTAAAAATTTCAGGCAGGATGAAGATAATACTGCTCTTTTAAATACTCCTGATTGTATTTACGGATAAAGTGATTGAGCAGAGTTACAGGCACAATAAGAGGGATAAGTTCATTTTTATAATTCTCCATTATTTCCAGAGTCTCATTTTTTTCGTCCGTGGTCAGTTCTTTTTTGAAATATCCGAGTATATGCTGAAGAACATTATAATTCTTTTTAAGTGTTGCGGATTTTTTTAATCCCTCCATAAGATTCTTCAGATAGTCTGTCTGGCTGCTTTTCAGATTATTTTTGTTGCTTGAAGCGGTAATCTGTCCTGCCAGCCTGTAGTGTTCGGGACTGTGCGCCATTAACATCAGTTTATGTTTAGAGTGAAATTGAATAAGTCCGTGAACCGTACTTTCATTTTCAATCATTTCAAGCCAGCGTTTATATGCAAATACTCTCTCTATAAAGTTTTCCCTTATCTCCGGGTCATGGAGTCTTCCATCATCCTCTACGGGGAGTTGGGGAAACCTTTTCATAAACATCTCTGCAAAGATTCCCGTACCATTTTTTTGGGCAACCCCTCCTGCTGCCGGGTAAATCTTAATACGTTCCATACCGCTGCTGGGAGATTTTGCCTTGAAGATGAATCCGCAAAGATTTTCAGATGCTAATTTCTCGAGCTTTTCAGCACCCCATGACTTCATCTGATCTGTAAAATCGGTTTTTGTTTTTATTGTAACCAGTCTCGGATTTTCCGGATCCCCGACAAGTCTCATAGCGTCTCTAGGCACCGGGAGTCCGCATTCGACCTCGGGGCAAACAGGAGTATAGTCGATAAAAGCTCCCAGTGTCTCTGCAAGAAAGTGATCAAACTTATGCTGTCCGTCATATCGTACTTTATTTCCAAGAAGACATGAACTGATTCCGATTTTAATTTTAGACATATTTCTCTCCATCAAATCTGTAACTAACTGCAGCTTTTCGGCAGCACTATAATTTTTCAGGCTTCGGCTCCGCTAAGCCAGCGTACAAAGGATTACCTGATAGAATCCGAAGTGTAATACGGCTTAATTTAAATGTTAACAGCTATATTTTGATAGTAATAGTAACTATTTATAAACCGGTGGTAATTCCACTCTCCTCCGCGTCGAAGGCACGGGGAAATACATTTTGCTACCAGTTTGTGAGTAGATATTATTAATATAATATAATTAGTAATTTTTATTACACAAATAATATTTTATTCTGGAAATTTAACTAACATTTCTCATTTTAATCATATGGAAAAAATAGCGGTTTTAGATATAACAGTCTCTCCTAAATCCTCACGGAGTGAGGTAACTATTGATGCTTCAGGTAAAATTAAAGTTTATCTGAACTCTCCACCTGTAAACGGAAAAGCTAATGCTGAGTGTATTAATATACTCTCAAAAAAACTTAAAACGGCTAAATCGAACATTTCAATAGAAAAGGGTGACCACGGGAGAAATAAGAGAATCTCTGTTCGGGGAATGGATCTTCCCGAAGTAATGGCTAAAATTAAAGGTGAAAATTAATTATGACTACAAATAAAAAAATAGGCTTTCACTTATCAGTTGCCGGAGGTATAAATCTTGCAATTGATAAAGCTGCAGAACTGGGAATAAATGCACTTCAGGTCTTTCTGAAGAACTCCAACAGATGGACAGCTCCCCCTCTCTCTGAAAAAGATATTAATGCATTTAAGGATAAATGGAAAAGTTTTCCCGACCTTTCCATTTGTGCTCATACGGGTTATCTTATAAATCCGGCCGGGGATGGTGAGAATCTGGAAAAATCACTGATACTTCTTGCTGATGAAATTGCCCGAGCAGAAGTTCTCGGGATTAAAAGGCTTGTTCTTCATCCGGGAAATCATAAGGGTGCAGGAATAGAAGAGGGGATTAAACAGATAGCATTCAATATAGATTCAGTTCTGGAGAGAGATCACTCCGGCGTGGAGATTCTTCTTGAAACTACCGCCGGACAGGGCTCATCTGTTGGGCATAGATTTGAACATATAAAGGATATTATTGCAGCGAGCAGGTACCCGAACAGATTCGGAGTTTGTCTCGATACGTGTCATATATTTGCTGCAGGTTATGACATCACTACAGAAACGGGATATAGAAATACAATTGAAGAGTTTGATAGAATCATAGGGATTGATAGACTCAGACTTTTTCATCTGAATGATTCAAAAAAAGGGTGCGGTTCAAAAGTAGACAGGCATGATCATATAGGTCTGGGACTTATAGGAAGTGAGGTTATTTCATATTTTCTGAATGACGGGAGATTTGATAATGTAGATTTTATTCTGGAAACTCCCGATGATGAGATAAGATCGGACAGGGATAATCTGGAACTGGTTTTATCATTAATAAGTCAAACAGGTAATAAATGAGAAAACAACTTTTTGC
>PGXT01000007.1:0-6992 GCA_002839285.1 Spirochaetae bacterium HGW-Spirochaetae-5
GGAGAAAAAGTATGCGAAGGTTTCGAATGATTCAAATCCCATACATACGAGTACTTTTTTTGCAAAAGCAGCCGGACTTCCCGGAAGGATTCTTCATGGCGTATGTGTAATGGCAATGTGCACAAATTCACTGGTCGACGGAGTTGCGGAACGGGATTCTGCGAGATTAAGGGAGGTTTCCGGCAGATTTTCCTATCCGGTCATACCTGGGGATACACTTACACTTGCAGGTTACCGGACTGAAGAGAAAGGGCTTCACGGAGTTCACTTTAATGTATATTCCGGCAGCGGGAAAACTGTTGTAAATAAAGGGGTCTTTCTGTATAGCTGAATAGGTCTATTCCGGATGATGAAGGGTTATATTTTAATAAAACTACAGTTTTAATGTCTTTAGGGTGGAAGGGGGCGCAGCCCCTTTATAAGCCCTGCAGGGCTTCCTGCGCTCCTGAAAACTGAGTTTTCAGGACAACCTTTAACATAAAATTGTATTTTTATGAATAAAATTAAACAAATGTAGTATTATCTGTCTTATTCTATAAGATCTGACTGTTCTGTCTAAACTGTCTTACTGTTTATTTTCAAAAGCAGGCTTGATTTATGAAATTTCATTTATTAAATTAAAGCAGATGTCGATTAGAATAGCAGGTCTCAATTCCTGTTCAGGGAGGAACAGGTGACCGGGAGGTTTTCAATGAATAATCTCATGAAAATGGATGATCGTGAGATACGGCAGGGTAAAATTTCAGGAGATCCTGAAAAGGTTGATGATTTCAAAAAAAAGATCTCTGATGAAAAATATCTTGATCATGCAATATCAAAGCTTGCCACTGATCTATCTCACTATTTAACCAAATGAAGAAACTATTCAGCAGGTGAATGCCTTATGTGCATTTGCAGACTTAATCAGATAAACTATACATCCCTCCATGGGGGATGTATAGTTTAAAAAACTAACAATGAAGACACGGCAATGACAGATAACAGCTCCTACGAAACACTTTTTAAAAATAAAACCATGAAAAGCTACTTTCTGATATTATTTGCTGTAATAGTGGTTTTTTTATTATTTATATTCCGGTTTTATTTATGGATATTTTTATACTCATTGATCTTTTACGTTGCACTGAGGCCGCTTCATGAATTGCTGCTGAAATATGTAAAGAAACGGATATTCAGCTCAACACTTATAATTCTTATAATACTTTCACTGGTTGTTGTTCCTTCGATGTTCCTCCTTATGATGCTTTCTGAACAGATCTATGAACTATATGGGAGGATTCATTTTGCGGTCTATTACGATATACTTAAACATGCCGGTGAAAATAAGATTATAGATGGCGCTCTGACTTTTTTTGATGTTGAGAAAGCTGATCTTGGAGAGAGGATACTAAGTTATTTTAAAGAGACAACCATGTCGGTTTTTGCCAGTTTCTTATGATGCTGATACTGTTCTTCTTATTTAAAGATGCTTATAATCTTGAAGGTGCGATTTACAGAATACTCCCTTTCCCCGATGATCTTGAAATGAATATTGTATCAAAGATGAAGGGTGTTATTTACGTTCTTATGCTGGGGAATCTTTTTATAATGATACTTCAGGGAACAATGGTCGGATTAGGACTTTTTATCGCCGGCATCAGCACCCCTCTTCTATGGGGGACTCTGGCCGCGATACTCTCTTTGATTCCGGTAATTGGTACTACATTAATATGGTTGCCCGCTGCTGTTTATCTTTATTTTACAGGTAATTTCGGTATGGCTGTTTTTACTGTAAGCTGGTGTTTCTCATGGTATATGGTGCTTGAAAATCTTGTAAAACCTAAAATTTTCGGGGATAAACTTAATTTTCATCCTCTGCTCTTCTTTTTTCTGCTTCTTGGCAGTATTCAGGCTTTTAATCTTCCCGGCGTTATAATCGGTCCGATTGTACTCTCTCTCTTCTTCTTGATGATTATATGCAGAATAAAAGAACCTTTGAAGTGAAAGATGATTTAATTCAGGGATAATTTTTTATTTTCTGCGCCAGTCTTTCTCTGAGAAGAGCGCTTGCACTCCCCAGTTGTTCAAGTATATATTCAGCTTCTTTTCTGTAGCTTGATATTTTTTCATCAGTCCAGTGGGAGGGAGGCGGCTGCAGATTTGTAATCCGGTCGGCAAGTTTAACCATCCAGATCTCCTTCGGCTGAAGTTTTATTCTTTCTATGCTCTCCGCCATTCTGAGTTCCTTTGAAACCCCGCTGTTTTTAGTCAGAGATAATACACCTGCAGAAATATCTTTTCCGAATAGTTGTTCTACTTCATCAGCAGTAACTCCGGCATCTTCAATTGTATCATGGAGAACAGCACAGATTACCGCAAGGTCGGGATTCCGGGTTTCGCCTGAGCATACAGCAGCCATAACTTCCATACATACATTTGAAAGGTGTATTATATAAGGGAGATTAGAGCCCGGTATTTTCTGGTTTTTGTGTGCATCTCCGGCAAAACGTATGGCTTTCAGATAGAGGTCCTGGGACCAGATTGTTTTATTATTCATTTTCATCTCTCTATAGACATATTTAAATTTATAGTATTCACAGATAGATTGTCAATTATGAAAATCTGTTAATAAAAAAAGCTTAACTGCTCTAAATCCGGCTATATTTTGTTAATGCGGCGGTAATGTCATTAAGTTAAGAGATTTGGAAATCCCGGAACTTTACACATCGCCCCCTAAATCCCCGGTCGTTGGACTTTAAAGATATTTGTTTTAAAAAAATTACGTAAAAATGAATGAATTTTGCGATATTGTTTTAAAGTCCCCCCCCGGGGGATTAAGGGGGCTGGGCATTTGGTGCTGCAAAATAATGCGTGAAGAATTTAGAATCTCTTAACTTAATGATATAGCCCCCGCAGACAGCACCGCTGTCACACTAAGTGTAGCAGCCCCTGAATTTCTCATGAGGTACAAAAAAGTTTTAGCTGAAAAGATATTTATGTGAAAATATCAGTCTAATCAGCCGGAAAAATTTATTTAAAATAATAATTAATTTGACATATGAACATAAAATTGTAGTTTCTTTACGGTTATAAATCTATCCGCACAAAAAAGAGGAAACATTTTAACGATGTCAGACTCTCTAATGCTGCGTATAAATTACAAAAATATATATAAATTTTATCCAGGAGGATATTCATGCCTGTTACCAGAAGAAATTTCCTCAAACTGTCAGGTGCCACAGCAGCCGGGGCTTTTTTGGGGGGAACTTCCTTTCTAACCGGATGTAAATCATCACCGGACAAGTTGAAAGGTACAACTGAGAGCACAACTATATGCCCCTATTGCGGTGTAGGTTGCGGACTTATTGTTTCTGCCAGAGGCGGAAAGATTGTAAACATTGAAGGTGATCCTGAGCATCCTATCAATAAAGGGAGTTTATGTGCGAAAGGTGCTGCTCTTTATCAGGTAGCTGTGAATCCTATCAAGAGAAGACTTGACAAGGTTCAGTATCGAAAACCGGGCGGAACAGACTTTCGTTGAAAAAGAGAATGGTGTAACCGTAAACCGTACAGGCGGCATCGTAGGTCTCGGCGGAGCAGCTCTTGATAATGAAGAGTGTTATGTATGGACAAAGTTTGCCCGTTTAATTGGTTTAACTTATTTAGAGCATCAGGCCCGGATTTGACACAGCTCAACAGTCGCCAGTTTGGGGGCTACATTCGGTCGCGGTGCGATGACAAATCACTGGATTGATATCCGGAATGCAGACGTAGTTTTTATTATTGGAAGTAATGCTGCAGAAAACCATCCAATTTCGTTCAAGTATGTACAGGAAGCAAGAGATCGTGGCGGTAAACTTATTAATGTTGACCCGAGATTCACAAAGACTTCATCACTTGCGGATCTTTACGCTCCAATAAGACCGGGAACGGACATTGCTTTTATGAGCAGCATAATTAATTATGCTCTTCAGAATGATCTTATTCAGAAAGAGTATGTTGTTGAGTATTCAAATGCTGCTTATCTTATTAATCCGGCCTATAAGTTTAATGATGGTATCTTCTCCGGTTATGACAGCGGGAAGAGAACATATGAAAAAGAGACATGGAAGTATCAGCTTGATGATAAAGGAATCCCAAAAAAAGATAAAACTTTAAAAGATCCTAATTGTGTTTATCAGCTGATGAAAAAGCATTTTGAGAGATATAATTTTGAAAAGGTAAGCGCAATTACTGGCTGCCCTGTTGAGTCTTTAAAGAAAGTAGCAGAACTGTATACTTCCACTCACAAGCCTGATAAAGTTGGTACAATTATGTATGCAATGGGTACTACTCAGCATACAATTGGTGTACAGAATATCCGTACATATTCAATCCTTCAGATTTTGATGGGTAATATGGGTATGGCCGGCGGTGGAATCAATGCGCTTAGGGGTGAGTCTAATGTTCAGGGTTCAACAGACCATGGACTGCTATGGCATATAATTCCAGGCTATCTTGAAGCCCCAAAATCTAAAGATGTAAATCTTGAAACCTATATAAAAAATTATGTTCCGAAAACAAATGATCCTATGAGCATGAACTGGTGGCAGCATAAGCCGAAATATCTTATCAGCATGCTTAAAGCATGGTTTGGAGAAAATGCTAAAAAGGAGAATGATTTCGGTTACGATTATCTCCCTAAAGCTCATAAGCCTGTGCCGTATATGGCGATGTTTGAGGATATGTCAAAGGGACAGCATAAGGGCGCTATCTTTATGGGTACAAACCCTGTAGTCGGCGGACCTAATACAAACATGATTATGAAAGCAGTTGAGAAACTTGACTGGATGATCTGTGCTGATATATGGGAAACAGATACTTCAATTTTCTGGAAGAGAAAGGGTGTAAATCCTGCAAACATTAAGACTGAAGTTTTTCTTCTTCCGATGGTATCTTCTGTCGAGAAAGAGGGAAGCGTAGCCAATTCCGGAAGATGGACTCAGTGGAGATATAAGGCGCAAGCCGGACCCGGAAATTCTATCTCTGATCTTGATCTGATTGATGAGCTTTTCCTTCGAATAAAAAAGCTTTATGAAGATGATGTCAAAGCCGGAAAGAAGGTCGCTCTTCCTGACCCCATTACCAAGGCAAACTGGAATTACAGACATGCCGGTGAGCATGAAGCTGATCCTCATATGGTAGCCAAAGAGATTAATGGATACCACATCGATAAAGATGGTAAACGCGGTAAACAGCTGGAGAATTTTCTTATAATGAAAGATGACGGTTCAACAGCTTGCGGTAACTGGATATATTCAGGTTCTTATAATGAAGACGGCAACATGATGGCAAGAAGGGGTTCAAAAGATGCTTCCAACAAGATTGGTATGTATCCTGAGTGGTCATGGACATGGCCTGTTAACAGAAGAATTATATACAACAGAGCTGCTGTAAACAGAAAAGGCGAACCATTCGATCCAAAGAGATGGGTTGTTAAATGGACAGGAAGTGCATGGAAGGGTGATGTTGTGGATGGAGGGGCAAAAGCCGGTCCGGAAGCTAAGAATCCTTTTATTATGACTGCGGAAGGTATCGCAAGACTTTTTGCTCCGGCATTGAACGATGGTCCTTTCCCTGAACATTTTGAACCATTGGAAACTGTTGCAAGGAATCTGATGAACTCTCATCAGTTAAACCCCGGTGTTACTGTGTCTGATATGGCTAAGAAAGAAGTAGGAAGTGCAGCAAGATTTCCTTACATCGGTTCAACTTACAGGGTTGTTGAACACTGGCAGGCTGGTGCGATGACAAGAAACCTTCCATGGCTTAATGAACTTGTTCCTGATATGTTCTGTGAAATAAGCCTTTCTCTTGCCAAGGCAAAGGGTATTAAAAACGGAGATAAGGTTAAAATCAGTTCTGCAAGGGGAGTTATTGATTCATACGCTCTTGTAACAGACAGGGTACAGCCTTTTAAAGTTGACGGAAAGATGGTTGAGATGGTTGGTATGATCTGGCATTTCGGCCAGGGATGCGAATCAACCGGAGACTCATGTAATACTCTGACTCCTTCAGTCGGCGATCCGAATTCATCAATACCGGAATACAAAGCATTCCTGGTAAACATCGAGAAGGCGTAAGGGGGGTATAAATCATGGCAGAAAAAGCGTTTTTAGTAGATACATCAAAATGTCAGGGATGCAGGGGGTGCCAGGTTGCATGTAAACAGTGGAACGGCCTTCCTGGAGAGAAGACTGAATTTTTTGAAGGGCCTGAATATACAAACCCCGCAAAACTTTCGGCTAAAACATGGAACCATGTTATCTTCTTCCCTATAGATAGAAGTAATGCAGATCGTCCTATCTGGACAATTATGCACAAGAAGTGTTTTCACTGTTCAGAAGCAAATTGTTTAAATGTCTGTCCCGAAAAGGCAATATACAGACTGGATGACTGGGTTGTAGTTGATCAGGATAAATGTATAGGATGCGGTGCATGTGTAAATGCTTGTGTTTACAAAGTTCCGGAACTGAGCGAAATTAATCATGTTAATGACGCTGGACAGAAAATTCTCAAGAGAGACAAGTCGCACAAATGTAACGCCTGTACATTAAACGAAAGAGAGATCCCTGCATGTGTATCTGTCTGTCCATCTGATGCAATGCGTTTTGGTTACAGACAGGACATTATCAAGCATGCTCAGGCAAGAGTTAAAGTTCTGAAGGCTGAAGGATTTCCGAATGCAAACATTTACGGACTCGATCAGTTTAAAGGGCTTGGAGTTCTTACTGTACTCAGAGATAAAGCTGAGAAGTATGATCTTCCTCTTAATCCTGCAGTTGTTGATGTTGTTAAAACAGAGGCAACAAAAGATGTTTATGCGCTTCTTTCATCTTTCACAATGGGTATCCCGATGTTGAAGAGAGCAGCGTATAAGGTATCGAAATCGATTTCAAAAGACGCATAAAAAGAAACTGAATATTCAGTGTAAGATAAAATTAAAGGGCTCGCCGGAAGGCGGGCCTTTTTTT
>PGXT01000007.1:7076-50139 GCA_002839285.1 Spirochaetae bacterium HGW-Spirochaetae-5
ATCCGGCATAAACAGAAATAATCTAAATAATAAAAGGAGAATCGGATGAAAAAAGGTATTTATACACTTACGTTATTATGCTTAAGTTTTATTTTAATTCAGGGATGTAAAAAAGGGGACAAGCAGGGGCTTGATCTTGCTCCCGGTGATGTAGTAAAGTATGCAAAATATGCAACTGCGGTTTACAAAGATCAGGAGATGAAAACATGGGCTGCAACTCTTTCTAAAACAGAACCTGTTAAACTTCTGGAAACACTAAATGTTCCGGTTAAGGGTGTTAATACTGAAGTTGCAAAGGTTATGCTTTCAGATAATACTGTTGTTTTTGCTTCGGCGAAAAATCTCGGTGATAAACCTGTAGTTTTTTTAGAAGACACAAAAGCATATGTGCGGAACAACGCTTCAAGTAAGGTTTACGCAATAATTCCCAAGGGGACAATCGGTTTTGTTCTTCAGGAGAGTGCCGACTGGATTCAGGTTTATATAGGTCAGGTCGACGGTAAATGGATTACTGCACAGTGGGTAAACAGCGGATTTACTGCTGAGGATCAGAGAGTTCAGGAAGCTAAACTATATGAAGAATCTGTAGCTATTCTTAAAAACTCTGCATCTAAAGCTGATCAGAAAAAACAGGCAGAAGCTAATCTTAAAGATCTGTCAACAAGTAATGGTATATTCGCGGAAATGGCTCTTGCTGTTTTAGGGCAGATAAGCGGCGGAGCAGAAAACAGCACCGGAACAGATGACGCCGGTCTTGGCAAAGCAACTGTTCAGACTGCGGCAGGACTTACTTTGAGAGATCAGCCGTCAACATCGGGGAAAGCTATTCTGGTAATTCCAGATGGTAATACTGTAAAAATAATTGAGAATGGAACAACCGAAGAGACAATAGCCGGTAAGACAGCAATCTGGTACAAAGTAGAGTGGAACGGAAACAGAGGCTGGGTATTCGGTGGATTTTTAGCACCGTAAAATTTTCGCCGCCCCTATCCGCCCTACAGGCACCTTCCCCCATAAATGGGAGAAAAGGTAACTCGGAATATTTCATATTCGTCTCCTCCCATTCCATGGGGGAGATGGCGGTGGCAAGAGGGGGCGGAACTGTTCCTTTTGTTTCTACTTATCTTTAAAGCAGTATTTACATCCCATAATTATAATTTTGTTTTCAGACTTCTCGGTGATCTTCGATGCGTAAAGACCTTCGTACTTTGTAAGTTCAGAACCGCACAGGGGACATATGCGGGTTCCCGGCGGAACTGTCTGTTTTACTATTTTTTTCTGTCCGGCATCAGATTTCCCGAATTTATTCATCCCTCCGGAAATGACCGAGAGTATGTATAAAAATGCAGAAACCCCGATTGCAAGTCCCGCGATAAATATCAGCGCACTCATTCTTCTGTTTTTACCTTTACCACAAAGTTTATCATTATTGTTTCATCAGAGGGTGGATTATAAGTATAGTCGCTGCAGACTTCAATTATTTCAAATCCCTCTTCGTCGAGAATTAATCTCATCTCTTCTTCGGAATATATTCTCTGTGTATGTTCTTCATTGATAATACGGCCGTCTGAATGTCGTATTGTAAAAGATGAAATAATATGCTTTTTTTTTCTGTCGTAGAGATTGCTCCACTCTATATTCATTCCACGGGTTTTGTAGTACGATGTTTTATTGTTAAAAAAACGGTCGATGTTATGTTCTGTTGTGATGTCGAACATGAATACACTTCCATCGTGCATTACCTGTTTAACGCAGCGGAGAACACTCCGTACATCTTCAGCTGTAAGCTGGTAGTTTATTGTGTCGTGGACGCTGAATATAAAATCGAATTTTTTTTTGAAATAAAAGTTACGGATGTCGGCGCAGATTATTCTGAAACTTCTGAAAGCTCTTGTTTTTGCCACCCGGAGCATATTGAGAGAAAGATCTACGCCGAAGATTCTATAATTGTCTGCTGAAAACTTTGCGCCGAATTTGCCTGTTCCGCATCCAAGTTCCAGAACTGTTTCCGGGCATTCGACATAGGAGTGCATTATGTTGAGGATAAACCGGTACCACTGTTCGTAGTCAACATGCCGGAGTACATAATCATATGCTTCTGCAAGACCTGTATATGGTTCTGATGTTTCCAATTTCTGTTTGTTCCCTTTATAATATGCCCTGTTTTAAAAAATCCAGTTTATAAGACATTATTATTTACGGTTTATTTTTTATATTTAAATGAGTTTTTTTTATGAATTGAGATTTATTGTTGAGTACAGTTTTAAGTTATCATTATCCCCGAAGAGAGTAAGTATATTCATTTATCAGATGGATAACTGATTTTCAGAAATATTATCAGGTTGTAAAAGTCAATAATTTAATTGGTGACATAATATTCAGGGTGTAATAATTTATTTTACAAAACTGGTTATTGTATTATTTTTTGAATTACATGATTAAGCAGGCAACAGTTAATTTTTGCGGGCACAGAGCTTCGCGCTGTGTCTGAAATGTAGGATTACAGGGGCAACGCTCCCATTTCGACCGTATGCGATGCATATGCTTCATAAAATTAATTTGCGGCACATTAAATACTTATAAACTAACTGCACGGAGAGTATCAATGATAGATAAGAATATAGTGAGATTTGGCGTGTCGATTGATGAAAAGCTTCTTACGAAATTTGATTCGCATATTTCTGAAAAGGGTTACGTCAACAGATCTGAAGCGATTCGCGATCTGATTCGTGATGTGCTTGTTGAACAGCGTATTGAAAATCCTGAAACGGAATCTTTCGGTACACTGACGATAATATACAATCACCATCATGGTGAAATTTCCGACAAGCTCAATAATGTGCAGCATGATTATTTCAAGAATATTGTATCAACAACCCATATACATCTCGATTCTCATAACTGCCTTGAAGTTCTGATACTGAAGGGTAAAGCGGGACACTTAAAATCGCTGGCTGACATGATACTCTCTATAAAAAATGTCAAACATGGCAAGTTTGTAATAGCTTCAACAGAGACAGATCTTGATGAGTGAAACGTGTTATAATAATTTTTGATTAACTTAACTGAAAAATCTCACCGTCCCCTTTGTAAACTGACTTGTACCCATTTCACTCAGCCCCCTAAATCCCCTGGAGGGGGACTTTAAAACAATATCGCAAAATTCATTCATTTTAATCTAGTTTTTCAAATAAATCTCTTTTAAGTCCCCCTCCGGGGGATTTAGGGGGCTGCACAAAAGGATGTGGGTAACGATAAGGCGGGGGCGGTGGCTTTCTGTTCTTTTTTTAATCATAATTTTTTTTTCGCTAAACTATAAAGGTTAAGAGCACGATACTATGATTAAGGGATAATACGGCCATTTGAGACAGTTCGGGGTAAAATAGTGAGGGTAAAACCGCAATCTTATTTATTACCCGCTGCTCTTTTAATATGCCTGTTTTTTTGTACATCAGCTTATTCGCAGAAGAAAAACAGTGTTTACATGGAAGGGGCAGACAGGGGTGTAAAATTTAATAATGAAAATTATAAAGAGAGTGCGGCAGAGGGTGATGGAGACATAATATCCTACAACAGGAAGAATTATAATGCTTTTGATGATGATTCATATAACCGCCGGGAAATGTCCGTTAGGCCGAATAATATTAAAAATATCTCTTCGAAGAATTCATCCGGTTCATATGTGTATTATGTGGTTAAAAGCGGTGACACTCTTTTCAGTATTGCAAAAAAATCCGGAGTTACATTGAATCAGATTCAGGATATCAATGATCTGAAAGGGAGTTCTATAATATATAAAGGTATGAAGCTTAAAATACCTTCCAGGCAGTTGAAAAGTGAAGGTAAGGCATCTGCCGTTGTAAACACCGATAAAGTTAAACCCGGATTTCGATGGCCTTTAAAAAAAGTTAGAAGTTACAGCCCTGATGGCGGAAATGGTGTTAAATCTATCGGCATATTGATTAAAGGTATTCCCGGTGGTGAAGTAGTTGCATCTGAGGATGGTGTTGTAAAAAAAGTCGGCTATATGCGCGGATATGGAAATTATATTGTAGTTAAGCATGAAAACAGGTATATTACAGTGTACTCGAATTTATTGGGTATTGATGTAAAGGCCGGAGACCCCGTGGTAAAGGGGTGCAGAATAGGAAAGATTTCAGATGATATGACCCTTCACTTTCAGATTGATAGAGAGGGGAAGCCGGAGAATCCAATCAAACTTCTTCCGGGGCGTGGCTGATTCTGTCTTATTCAGGATCAGCAGAAAAATATCTATTTTATTTTGCTTGACTGGAAGTTTCCGGTATTCTATTTTTTAGAATGATTAATACATCTGTATTGCGATTTTATGCGGCAGTTTTTCCAGGTATCGGATTTAGAAAGTGTAATAAAGTATGTTGATTTCAGGCTGTGTCGACATCAGCTCATAATAATTAATGAAGGATTTTAGTATGAAAAAGTGGGTAATTTCAGGAATGGCAATACTGAATCCTGATAAAACTACTGAAAAAGTTAATATATTAATTGAAAACGGTAGAATTTCTACTGTTTCAAATAAAGATGTGGGGAATCATTTATCCTGCAATGCCGGGGGAATTATTTCGGCCGGTTTGATAAATGCTCATGATCACCTTCTGGGGACCTATTACCCGAAAGTGGGAAATGGCCCCTATGAAAACTGGCTCCCATGGGACAATGATTTAAAAAGTGCTCCGGTTTATCAGGAGAGGCAGCAGATCGAAAATAGAGACCTTTATCTTCTGGGAGCATACCGGAATCTTATTTCAGGGGTAACTACGGTTTCGGATCATATACCCCATTTTGTTGCTCAGCCTTATTATGATATTCTTCCTGTAAAAGCTATAAGAGAGTATGCACTTGCTCACTCAATAACCTCATTTGCTCTTGCATGGGGTGACGGGATTGAAGCTGAGTACAAGAAAGCCGTTAAAGATGATATTCCGTTTATTACACATATAGCTGAAGGTTTTGATCACGAAACAGTTAGAGATATCTCTACTCTCGATAGGCAGGGTGGGCTGGGGGATCATTCAGTTCTTATCCATGGAATAGCTTTTTCAGAGAGTGATATGGATCTTATCAAGAAGAGAAATGCTTCAGTTGTCTGGTGCGGCGATTCCAACATGTTTATGTTTAATAAGACAACCAATATAAAAATGCTCCTTGATAAAAAAATAAATGTCTGTATTGGAACAGATTCACCAATGTCGGGCGGTGAAAATCTTTTATATGAAATGCAGTTTGACAGAAAACTTTTTAAAAAGCTTTATGCTGAAGAGTTAAGTGACGAATTAATCTATAAAATGGTGACTGTAAATCCGGCTAAAGCTTTCAGGCTTTATGATTCCGGGGATATCCGGGAAGGGAACATTGCCGATCTGGTTGTAGTAAAAGACAGGGGCGGGTCTTATATAAATTCAGTGGTGTCTGCGGGATTGAAGGATATCATGCTTGTAGTAATTAATGGTATGCCTACTTATGGAGATGTGGAGTATGCCTCTTTATTTGATTCTCTGGGCGTAAAATATCAGAATGTAGTGGTGGCCGGTAAAGAGAAGATTATTATTGGAGATCTCAAAGGGCTTCTTCGCAGAATAAGCAGAGCAGTAGGATTTAAGAAGGAATATCCATTTATGCCGGTTGATTTTTGATTAACACAAGGAGTAGCGATGGCTAGCGGATTTCAGGGCGGAATAATTACACGGGGCTATAAGTCCGGCTCAATTATCTATTTTGAAAATGATAAAAGCGAGTATATATATATATTGAAGTCGGGTCGCGTTCTTCTGACTTATACAAAGATCGACACCGGGGAAGAGGTTAAGGAAGAGGTCCGCCAGGGTGAGTTTTTCGGTGTTAAATCCGCTCTTGGCAAATATCCCCGTGAAGAGACTGCTCAGACAATCGGTGAAACCACTGTTCTTGTTTTAAACATGGCTGATTTTGAAAGAATGATTCTCCGTAATGTAAATGTTGTAAGAAAGATGCTCCGTGTTTTCAGTAATCAGCTGAGAAGGCTTGGTAAAACTGTCCGTACGGTTCTTGGTGAAACCGATAATGTAAATCCCGATGTTGAACTTTTCAGAATAGGGGAGCACTATTTTAAGGCCGGGGATTTTAATAAAGCTACTTACGCCTTTAAAAAATATATGGAATACTATCCCAATACAGATTATTCAAAACTTGCCATGGACAGGATAAAAACTATAAGTTCAGGAGGAGGATATACCTCACCTGCGTCAGCTAAAGCACCGAAAGAGGATGACCTTTCCGATTTTTCAATGGATGAAGATTCTGATGATGTTTTCAGTTTTGATGATAAACCTGCTCTTAAGAAAGAGACTAAGCCGGATTTCAGTTTCGATTCCGAGCCGGATAATCCCTCATTAGCCTCAGAGTTGTCAAGTGAGATGGATGACTTTTTATCTGACGATAATACCCTGGATGATTTTGGTGATTTTGATTTTGACGGAGGCTCGTCTGCAAAGTCAGAGCCGACTTTAAAAGAGAGATTTGAGGTCGGTTTTTCAAGTTTTAAAATGGACAACTATAAGGATGCTCTGACGGTGTTCTCTGAAATAATAAATGAGGGTGTTCCCGGGAAGCCACATGATTTAAAAATTTATATTGATGCTTATTTTTACTCAGGTGTCTCTTATTTTAAATTAAAGAATTATAAAGAGGCTATGAATCATTTAGGAGAGATCATAAAGAAATATTCAGATTCTGAAAGGATGAAGGAATCACTTCTTTATGTTGGGGATATTTTTGCAGCAGCTTCGCAGAAGGAAAAAGCGATTACATATTACAATAAAGTAGCCAATGCCTCTCCAAAGGATTCTTTGAATTCTAAGGCATTTGATAAAATCAGGACTTTACAGAAGAGTTAGGTGGCATTTATGCTTGAGCTTGATGAAAAATTTTTTGGAAGATTCGGAGTTGAATACACTCCTAATCAGATTATATTTTGTGAGTTTGAACCGGGGTATGAATTCTATTTTATACAGAAAGGGAAAGTTAAAATCACAAAGATTATTAATGACAGGGAGAAGACTATTGATGTTCTCACAGCCGGGGATGTTTTCGGCGAGATGGCTATACTTGAAGAGGAGCCCAGGTCCGCTTCTGCAATTGCCGTGGATAATGTCAGAGTTTTAAAGTTTCACCGGGATAATTTTGATACACTGTTACAGGGGAATCCTCAGCTTGCGTATAAACTTCTGCTTATTTTTTCCAAGAGAATTTACGATGCGAAAAGAAGGTTAATGATTCTTCTTCTTGAAGAACCGGCTGTAAAAGTCATGGACGTTCTTATTATGCTTGCCGAGCAGAATCCGCAATACGATTTTGAAGGAGAGGTCACTTTATATACAACTGCAGCACAGGTGGCCAGCTGGGCCGGCATGGCAGAGGCAGATGCTCAAAAAGAATTGACACATTTAACCCGTGTGGACAAAATTGATCTTTACGAGGATAGAATCGTTGTTAAGAATATCCGTGATTTTCAACGTGTTATAACTTCCAGAAGAAAAAATCTTTATTCGTAGAAAAAGCATTAATTTGCTCCCGTAGCTCAGGCGGATAGAGCAGTGGTTTCCTAAACCATGTGTCGGTGGTTCGAGTCCTCCCGGGAGCGATAATAAACCAGTTAAATAACAGGAAAAAAGCGGATTATCCGCTTATTTTTTTATTAATTGCCCAGAAGCTGACTGGAAATTACTTTTGAGCATTATTTTTTATCCGGAGGAAATGTATGGATGCAAAGCTGAATGAAATTAAGCATAGATTTGAAGAAGTAGAGAAACAGCTGAGTGATCCTGATGTTATTTCTGACCAGAAAACTTTCAGGGTACTTAACAAGGAACACTCACAGCTCGCACCTGTAGTGAATAAAATTAATGAATACATGAAATGTGTCAGAGATCTTGCTGACAATAAAGAGCTTATAAAATCGGAGCAGGATTCAGAGATGAAGGAGATGCTCTCTCTTGATATCTCTTCGCTTGAAGAGCAGATTAAAGATCTTAATGACAAACTTATGCTGATGCTGCTCCCTAAAGATCCGAATTCAGGTAAAGATATAATCATTGAGATAAGAGCCGGAACCGGGGGTGACGAGGCTGCGCTTTTTGCTGCAGACCTTTTCCGCATGTATACAAGGTATGCCGAAACAAAAAAATGGAAAGTTGAAATACTTGAAATGAATACCAACGAGATCGGGGGATTCAAAGAGGTTTCATTTTCAATTAAAAGTTCCGAGGCATATGATGAATTTAAATACGAATCGGGTGTGCATAGGGTTCAGAGAGTTCCTGAAACTGAGACTCAAGGGCGTATTCATACATCGGCTGTTACAGTAGCTGTTTTATGTGAAGCCGAAGAGGATGAGCTTGTTATAGACCCTAATGATCTGAAAGTCGATGTCTACAGGTCATCGGGCTGCGGCGGTCAGTCGGTTAATACCACGGATTCAGCGGTGAGGATTACGCATATTCCAACTGGAATAATTGCAACATGTCAGGATGAGAAATCCCAGATAAAAAACAGAGCGAAGGCTCTCAGGGTTTTAACAGCAAGGCTTCTTGAAAAAGCAAATTCCGAGAAACAGGCAAAGGAGTCTGAAATCAGAAAAGCTCAGATCGGTTCAGGGGACAGGAGTGAACGGATCAGAACATATAATTACCCCCAATCAAGAATGACCGATCACAGAATAGGTCTTACATTATATTCTCTTGAGAAAATAATGGAAGGGGATATTGCTGATATGATAGAAGCTTTAAAGAAATTTGAAAATGAAGCTCTTCTTAAGACATTGAAATAAATCAGTGATTATTTCTAAATATATTTTTTAGTGTAAAAACAGGAATTATATATCCCCGCCGCCGAAGGCGGCGGGGATATAGCTTTTTTTACTTAAGAAGAGTTACGGAATAAATACTGGAAATAAGTAATTTTTAAACAGGATATTAATTTTGACTTTAGGTGAAATTTCGAAAAAGACTGCGCTGCGTTTGAAAGAAACGGGGATAGAAAATCCGCTTCTCGATTCGGATATTATTATAACTTCTGTTCTTGATATTGAAAGATACAAGCTTGTTTCAGATCGGGACAGAGTCCTTACGGAAGATCAGATAAAAGCTATCGAAAAATGCGTCTTGAGAAGGCTTAAATTTGAGCCTGTTGCTTATATAACAGGTGTGAAAGAGTTTTATTCAATTGAATTTGAAGTTAATAAAGATGTTCTTATCCCCCGGCCCGAAACAGAGCTTCTGGTCGACATGGCTATATACTGGGGAGGGAATGGTGCAAGAGTTCTTGATCTCTGTACCGGTTCAGGTGCCATTGCGGTTGTTTTAAAACACTCAAGACCTGATCTTGATGTTTATGCATCAGATTTATCTGAAAAAGCATTAAAGCTTGCAAAGAAAAATGCCGCGGAAATTCTGGGTTCTAAAAAGATAAATTTTGTTCATGGTGACCTTTTTATTCCGTTTAAAGGTGAGAAATTTAATCTTATAGTTTCAAATCCCCCCTATGTTGATGCTGATCTGCAGGGTAAACTTCAGAAAGAGATCGATTTTGAACCTGCCATGGCGCTTTTTGCAGGGAATAAGGGCACTGATATTATAAAAAAAATAATTGAGGATTCAGTGGATCATCTTGAGGATAAGGGTGTTCTTCTACTGGAAATTGGAAGCGACCAGCATGATTTTGTCCATGCTGTTGGAGAAAAATGCGGTTTTACTGTTTCAATTTTGAACGATTATGCAGGATTTCCCAGAGTTGCAACTCTGAAAAAATAAAGTTTTGTTATTGCAATCTTCACATGCTTTTTTAAATATCTACATTACTCAATGGAAGAGGATGGGATCTGGTGGTCTCCGCGGTCTTCAAAACCGTTGGCTGTAGTTTACTGCAGCGGCAGGTTCGTTTCCTGCCCCTTCCGCATTAATTTCTAATTTTTAAGTGACTGTAACGGTGCAGGGATTCTTCCTCCGCGTTTTACAAAAATCTCTGCTGAGTTTTTGTGAAGCGGAATTATTCTTGCCTTACCAAGAAGTCCTCCGAGAGAAATGACATCTCCAGGCACTGCTCCGGGAACCGGCAGCAGTCTGACTGCAGTTGTTTTAAAGTTTACAACACCTATGCTTATTTCATCTGCTATAATAGCCGCAATTGTTTCTGCCGTTGTATCTCCCGGGACTGCTATCATGTCAAGTCCGACAGAACAGACTGCTGTCATTGCTTCCATTTTATCAAAGGTAAGGTTACCCTCTGCCGCTCTCTTTTCCATGGTGGCATCTTCGCTCACCGGGATAAAGGCTCCGGATAAGCCCCCCACGTATGATGAGGCAAAGACCCCCCCTTTTTTTACAGCGTCATTCAGGAGCGCAAGTGCCGCAGTTGTGCCATGTGTTCCGCATGTTTCAAGTCCCATGGCTTCGAGTATATCGGCAACACTGTCTCCGATTGCCGGTGTGGGGGCAAGAGAGAGATCTATTATGCCGAAATCCACGCCGAGTTCTTTTGCCACTTCTTTGCCGACAAGTTCACCCATTCGTGTAATTTTAAATGCGATTTTTTTAATTGTTTCAGATATTGCTTCAAAGTCCGCATCCTCGGGAAGACTTTTTACAGCACGGAATACAACTCCGGGACCTGAAACTCCCACATTCAGGGTAGCATCACCTTCACCCGGTCCGTTAAGTGCTCCGGCCATAAAAGGGTTGTCTTCGGGTATATTTGCAAATACGACCAGCTTCGCGCAACCGATTGCCTGACGGTCTGCTGTCAGTTCTGCTGTCTGCTTGACGATATGCCCCATTCGAAGAACCGCATTCATGTTTATTCCCGATTTGGTTGTTGCAACATTAACTGACAGCTTCAATATATTCTTCCAGACTTCGAGGTTTTCCGAAAACAAGGGAGAGGGGGGTAAGCGATATTCTTTTGTTAACAATTGTAACCCCGTATCGTCCGGCTACCCTGTTTGCAGTTTCAACGATATTTGAACCGTACCTGAGCATCTTTTCTCTGACATTATCCGCTGTCTTTTTTGATGATTCATTTATGCAGTCGAAGAGGCTTAGTCCCAGGGTGACCGTTCTGACATCAAGGTTTTCAAGGGAGTTCATTTTTATTGTTTCAAGTATTTCAGATACTTCGTAATTCATCGGTTTACCTATATCCTGTTCATGCTTCTGAAGATGTTTTCATGCTGTATGTATATTTTAAGATTTTTCTTTTCGGCTATTTGATTCATTAATTCCTGAAGTTTGTCAAGAGTGACATTCATTGCTGACACATCGATCGTGAGGATAAGTGCGAAGTATCCGGTGACAATGGCCTGATTCATACTTTCAATATTAGCACTGCTTTCGGCAAGAATCCGTGTAACTTCGGCAACGATACCTACAGAGTCCTGACCGATTACCGATACGACAGCCATCTCTTTATCTTTCTTTTCATTTGAAATCATGCGGAGAAGTACAAGTTCATCGGCATTAACAGATGTGGAGAGTTTTTCATTTATTTTATCAGTTATAATTGATAGTTTATCAGGATGGATACTGTCGCCAAGTTCTTCATTGATTATCTGTTTAACGCTGTTTTCGATACGCCCTTTTATATCCATTATAAATAACTCCATTTTTTTCAATAGTACGTTTTCTCCTGTTTTTGAATACCGGAGATCACTTAATTATCATCTATTTATAAACGGATTTAAAGTCAATAATTGTTTGAATTTTAAATGAAAAACGGGCAGCAGTTTATTGTTGGGGCGCAGCGCTACGCGCTGTGCCTGAAATGGGGGATACGGGAGCGAATCCCCCATTTTAGCGTATGCGTAAGCATACGTACCTCCGAAAATAATTTGCTACTGAAAACGGTAGTTATGCGGGTTTAATGGTGCAGATTTTTTATGCTGTGTCTCACGATAATAAATTGCTGCAGATGCAAATATAAGAAAGTTACTTGATTTTTGCCGGTCAACTTCATTGTATCTGATTTTTATGACATCATCTATCGTAAGGATCAGCTATACGAGAGGAATATGAGCAGCAGAGATAATTTTAGCGATACTGCAGAGGGCAGGGCAAATCCTCCGGAGATTGTGATTACAGAATCTGCCGGTAAAATAATTATAACGATAGAGGAAATTCTGGATTATCTGATCAGCCGGAAAGACCTTAATCCGGATGATAATTTATTTTATTTTAAATTTCGTGAAGCTTTAGATTTATATGACCTTTTGCTGGAAGAGGTGCTGGCTGCATCAGAGATCAGTTCTGTCTGTAAAACAGGATGTAAGCAGTGCTGCTGCCACTGGGTAGAGAATGTCAGTTTCGTGGAGGGAGCTGTTATCAGCCGGTATTTAAAAGAGAACCATCCTGACCTTGTTGGACAGATAACCGGTTCGTTCAGGGAGGATGCTGATATTTTTGATTCAGTCTGTGTTTCTGCTGATGATAAAATTCCGGAGCATCATATTTTCGGGGACGAATCGGATGACCGGTATGATCTGATTCTTTCATGCTTTTATCAGTTTGGACGTCACTGTGCTTTACTTGATAAAAACGGCCGATGTATGGTTTATCCTGTACGCCCATTTACATGCCGGGACTATTTCAATGTTCGTGATGCCTCGGCCTGTCATCCTGAAAAAATTAACGATGAAAATAATGCCACGCTGATTGTTTATATTTCAGATGCTATAACAGAAAAAATTGAAGTTCTGCACAGGCGTTTTAATAAGGTCAGTGATGATATGTCTCTTCGCAGACTTCTGGTCCGTTTTCTTAAATATGTATAGAATTTTGGTAGCAGTTTATTTTTGGGGGCACAGCGCACCCGTAATCCTCCATTTCAGCGTATGCGGAGCATACGCACCCCCGAAAATAATTTGCTAGCTAAAATCTTCTGTAAAACAAAAATAAATAATTCTTGAAAAATGGTACTCCCTTCTGAATATAACTGTTTATTATCTGAAATACTGAATAATTGAGATTGAGGAATATGAGCGATACAAATGAACTTTTAAGAGGGATTCCTCAGGTCGAGAAACTTATGCAGGATACCGATATAGCATTATTGATCCCTGAAATCGGGAAAGGGCTGGCTGCGGATATAATAAGAGAAAAGGTCGAGAAATACAGATCTTCGATAATCGGCGGTGCTGCTCCTGATAATTCAGAACTTAAGAAAAATATTATTACAGGAATTAAAATAAAAATTTCAGAAAAGCTTCAGCGAATAATTAACGGAACCGGTGTTATAATTCATACTAATTTCGGAAGGGCACCGCTTGGTGAAAAAATATTCGAGACTCTTAAATCTGAAATTTCAGGATACTGCAATCTCGAATTTCATATCCCTTCAAAGGGCCGCGGCAGGAGAGGGGGATTTGCTGAAGAGCTGATCTGCCGGTTAACCGGATCAGAGGATGCGCTGATAGTAAACAATAATGCTGCGAGTGTTTTTCTTATCCTGAAACAGTTCGCAGATGGGAGAGAGGCTGTTGTTTCAAGAGGCGAGCTTATTCAGATCGGCGGAGGTTTTAGAATTCCTGATATAATGAAAGAGAGCGGAGCGGTTCTGGTTGAGACCGGTACAACCAATATCACTACAATTGAAGATTATAAAAATGCAATTACAGAAAATACATCGATGATATTTTCCGCGCATACATCTAATTACAAAATAGAAGGATTTTCCGAAGCTCCAACCATGAAGGAACTGGCCTCTTTAAAGAGTGATAAAATTCTATACGTAAGGGACCTTGGGAGCGGAAATATTTTTTCTCCGGACAAAGAGGGCGAAAAGTTTGAGCAGACAGTTTATGCTGAGGTAGCACAGGGGCCTGACCTTGTATGCTTCAGCGGGGATAAGCTTCTCGGAGGCTGCCAGGCTGGGATTATTGTGGGCAGTAAAGATCTCATTGGTAAACTCCGTAAGAATCCATTGATGAGGATGATACGCGTTGATAAAATAACATACATGATACTTCAGGAGACTCTTCTTGAATATGTAAACGGCAATCAGATTGACGTTGAACTCTGGAAGATGATAATGCAGAAACCTGTAGATGTTATGCGGAATGTAAATCAGTTTATAGATATGATGAAAAATAGATCCGGAGATAGTTGCTGCATCGTCAGACCAACACGGGCAACTTATGGTGGAGGTTCCATGCCCGGTGTTGAGCTTGAGAGTACAGGGGTTGAAATAGCAGTTCCCGGAATGAAACCGGATGAAATAAATGATTATTTTCTTTCATGTACACCTCCGATTGCCGGAACTGTCAGGGATGACAGATATGTGATTGATTTTTACACGGTTTTTGAAAGAGATATAGAGTGTATTGCAGATGCGGCGGAGATATTGATAAAGAATAGATTGTAATTAGTGTAAGAATATTGAACACGTCGGGGCGAAACATTTTTCGCCCGTAGAAAATGTAGAAAGGATAAATAAATGTATATAGTCGGAACATCGGGTCATATTGATCATGGTAAGACTTCATTGATAAGGGCGCTCACGGGAGTCGACTGCGACAGACTCCCGGAAGAGAAGGAGCGTGAGATGACCATCGACATCGGTTTTGCCAGTATGGACTACCCGAAATTCGGGACGGTGAGTATTATTGATGTTCCCGGACATGAAAGATTTATCCGGAACATGGTTGCCGGTGCATGGGGAGTTGACCTTGCTCTTCTGGTAATTGCCCTTGATGACGGATGGATGCTTCAGACAGAGGATCATTTCCGGGTGCTTCAGCTTCTGGGAATTGAAAGAATAATTATAGTTATCAACAAGATTGACCTTGGCGATGACGAGATGATTGAAATGGTTAAAGATGAGGTCAGGGAGAGACTTGAGCTGACAAAATACAATGAAGCGGATATTGTTCCTGTTTCTTCAAAGACCGGTGACGGTATAGATAATCTGAAAGAAGTGATTGTTGCTAACCTCCGTAAACTCTCCAAGGCCCCCGATGCAGATAAGCCATATCTGTTTATCGACAGGGTATTCTCTCCGCGTGGTGTTGGTGCAGTTATTACGGGTACGCTGAAGAACGGGGTTTTTACAGACAATGATAGTGTTACGGTTCTTCCGATTAAACGCGAAGTGAAGATAAAAAAGATTGAGAGTCACTACAAGGAGCTGCAGGAGGGGGTTCCTTCTCAGCGGACAGCGCTTAATCTTTCGAATATTAATAAAGATGAGCTTAAGCGCGGAGATATTATCTGCAGAACAAATTTCTTTACCGAGACAGATGATATCATTGCGCGGATTGCTCTTATGGCTGATCACAGGAAGATCAAGAATAATACATATGTTGAGATTCTTGCAGGCACCGATGCTGTTAAAGCGAAGCTTATAATGTTTAACGATGATGAGAATTTTGAAGAGGAGTTTCTTGTCCGTCTCAGATTTGATGATAAGACAAATCT
This sequence comes from Spirochaetae bacterium HGW-Spirochaetae-5, assembly GCA_002839285.1. Taxonomy (GTDB): domain Bacteria; phylum Spirochaetota; class UBA4802; order UBA4802; family UBA5550; genus WRGT01. Next base: position 22,553 of record PGXT01000007.1, read on the forward strand.
ATATCCCGGTGAATCATTTATATTAACAACTCCGGGCGGTTACAGAATCATCGGCGGCGGTACTGTTGTTGTGCCGGGTTATATTCCCGCTGATCATAAGAGGAATCTGAAAACTCTGAATAAAACACTTAAGGCGGGGAGTTTAAGTGAAATTGTTTTATTTAATATTGCCGTTAACGGATCGATGAAAAGAGACAGGATATTCTCTTTTCTGCCGGGGAGCAAAAAGAGCATTGAACGGTTTATTCTGGAACTGGAGGACGCAAAAAAGATTTTGATTATCGGGGATATTATTTTCTATCCTCAGTTTCATTCAGATTCAACTCTTGCTATAAAGAAGACTCTTGTCGATATGCTCGGGCCGAATATGAAGGAGATATCTGATAAATCGGGTGTGGACTTTGATATATGTTCTATTCTTATGAAGAGTATCCAGAAAGAGGAGACTCTTATCGAGAAAGATGGACGATATTTTACCAGGGAATCTGTGACTGAAGATACTCTTCCTGACTCAAAAAAGAAAATTCTCGAAATGGTAAAAAGAAATGCCGGTGAGGGGATTGAGCTTGATAAAGTAAAAGATGATATTCAGAAAAAAGAGATCGGAGATTTAATTAAACTCAATTTTCTCATAAGCCTTGACGGAAATATTATTTATCATAAAGAGATTTATGAAATGATGAAAAAAAATATTCTTGAACTTTTTGATACAAGAGACAAGGTAACGGTTTCCGAGGCGAAGGATGCTGTTAATCTTTCAAGAAAGTATATTATTCCGCTTCTTAACAGAATTGAAAATGAAGGGCTTCTGAAAAGGCTTGGTGATTTCAGGATGAAGGGGTAGCTGAATAAAATGTTTTTAGGAATAGATATTGGAAACACATCAACGATGATCGGACTTTACCCCGATGATTCAATTTTACCCGAGAAAACTCTAAGATACAGAACAAATAAAAAAGGGGATGTAACTGATCTTATTAACTGCATCAGCATGTCTCTTCGAAATATGGGGGATTATAAGGCGATTTCTGCGGAGATAACCGGTATAGCTTTTTCAAGTGTTGTTCCGGAGATCAATGCTGTTTATAATTTCATAGGAAAAAAACTTTTTAATGTAGATCCCTTTGAGATAAAGCATAATTCAAAATTTTCAATCGGTATTAATTACAGGGATATCAGAAAGCTTGGAATTGACCGTATTGTAAATACAGTTGCGGCTCATCATGAATATGGTGACGGATGTGTGGTAATTGATATTGGTACTGCGGCGACTTTTGATGTTCTGAATCATAGCGGAACATTCGACGGGGGATTAATCTCTCCCGGAATCGGGACAACAATAAAAGCTCTTGCTGAATCAGCCTCAAATCTTCCGGAAATTGTTTTTGGTAAACCGGATCTGCTTGTTGCGCTTGATACTGAAAATGCGATAAAATCGGGATTTTATTACGGCTGGATATCTCTTATTGAAGGGGTTGTCCGTAAAATTGAAAAAATTTATAATCGTGATTACAAAGTTGTGCTTACAGGGGGATTCGCTGAGAAAATTGCTCCGGGTATTGAGCGGGAAATAATTCTCGATCCTTTGTTGACAATGAAAGGGATCAGATATATATATAATAACAAATGATTAAGATATTGTAACTCAAAAGTAAGTGCTCAATTTTATGGAATTGAGCTCTTACTTCTAAATCATTTCCCCGCCGCCAAAGGCAGCGGGGTTAGTGGCTGCTCAAAAACTGGTGGTAAAATTGCTCTCTGCCGCGCCGGTGGTGCGGCGGAGATAAAATACTTGTGGTTTTTCAGGAGTTACAGGATATTAAAAATAAAAAGGGATATATGATGACAGCAGCACCTTACATATACTTTAAGTTTTTAGGAATAAATTCGTTCATAAAAACTCTTGATGATTCGGACACGGAGTATACAATATTTGATGATAAATATGAAAATCTTTATCTTAAGTATTCTTCTATTATAAATAAAGAGGATACTCTTAAAACCGGGATTCTCAGCCGTGACGGGCAGCATGTGTTTTTTACTGAAGTGGGAATTAAAATTACGAAGAGTTACAGCTCGTACTTTGTTTATATTTTTGACCGTCATCCCGTGGAGGATGATATAGAGTTTATAATAAATGGTCTTGAATCATTGATTAGTGAGAATATCGATAGAATTGACCCTTCCGAAATTGCAGAAACATTTCCGGAATCTAAAAAAGGTGGTCATTTGATAAACTGATGTTTTATACTATTTTTGTGATCAGATAATATACAAATGGTATAAATACAGCAGGGAGCAGGTTCCCCACCTTTATCCTTTTTAATTCAAGAACATTGATCCCGATGGCAATTATCAGAATACTCCCCACAAGTGATGTCTGACTTATAACACTCTCCGTAAGCCATGGTTTGATGAAACCTGCTGTAAGTGTGATTAATCCCTGGTACAGAAAGACCGGAATTGCAGAAAAAGCAACACCTATCCCGAGAGTAGCTGCAAATATTACTGAGATGACACCGTCAAGAACGGCTTTTGCAAAAAGAGTTCCTGTATCTCCGGCTAATCCGTCTTCAAGTGAACCTACAATTGCCATGGCTCCTACGCAGAATACAAGACTGGCAGTGACAAACCCCTCTGCAAAATTGCCGCTGTTTTTCAGATACTTCTTCTGTATCCATATACCGAGTTTCTCCAGTTTGTCTTCTATGTTTAACAGTTCGCCGATGATTGCACCACCCACAAGACTGAAAATCATAAGCATTATATACTCTCTGGAGAGCTTGCCCGAGGCCGTAATTACATATATCCCCTGAAGTGCGCCGGACAATCCGATCATAACAATAGAGAGTCCGAGAGCCTGCATTATCGTATCTCTGAATCTCTCCGGGAGCCCGCTTCTTAGAAGCGCCCCGGCTACTCCGCCGGCGATTATTGCAGCTGCATTTACTACTGTTCCCAGACCTGTCATCTATTCCTCCGGCAATTGTGAATAAATCAGGAATATGTTTTTGATCTGTTTCTGTCAAATCATAATGAAGCATGGTGTTAATCATATAAGTATCTACTCATAAACTGGCGGAGATAAATACTACCGGTTTTTGAGCAATTACTCATATGATGGTGGCATTTTATTTTTTGTGGCAAAGCGCTACGCGCTGCACCTGAGATGAAGGATTACGGGGGGCTCCGTAATTCTCCATCTCAGGCGTATGCGAAGCATAAGTCTCGTTAAAATAATTTTCTGTCTCATTTATTTTGCAGATTTTACCTGTTAGAAAATATGGAATCGATGCAGTGTATCGATTTAGTGTTTTTTACAGGATTATGTCTCAAAAAATACGCATTGACGATGCGATTTATAAAAAAAAATTCATGTCTAAAAGGGGGTAAGAATCTACTAAAATTTGAGTTGTCCACAAAGTTATCCATGTTATCCACAGAAAAATCCACAAAGTACATTAATTTCTGAAATTAATTTCCCATATAACGGTTAAATATTTCAACATTTATTAAAACATCATTTTCATATGCGACATAAACCTTTAAACCCTGAATCTGTCAGGGGGTTTTCTATATGAGACCATGTTAAATAAGACTCATTGATAAATTTGCCGATAAAAATCTGTCTGAATGTTTGGCGGGACAGGAAATTTTTTTTGTCCAGCTTTTTAGATTTGTGGATAACTTCTTTTGTTGACTAAACCTGGGCTTGTTATTATAAAAGAGCCGGTTATAGAAAGTCCTTTTCTGCAGCCGATAGTCCCATGGGGGCTTTTTTAAGTACCCTGGCACGTTAGATCCTGAAATTATTGTTAAATAGGTGAAAAATATGGAAAATGAAGTTTTATTCACTGTGGAAAATAACATAGCAGTTATTACATTAAACCGTCCTGAGAGGAGAAATTCAATCAATAAGAATCTTCTTATCGGGTTATATAACGGACTTGAGGAGGTTTCGGGTAATAAGGATATCAAAGCGGCTGTTATTACTGGCAACGGAAAATCTTTCTGTTCGGGGATTGATCTTTCAGTGATAGGAAAGGAGAATATTTTTGATCCCAGGGGTGACGGGAAAGATCTTCCAGACCTGTTTGCAGCATGTAAAAAACCTGTTATAGGTGCGGTAAACGGTCATGCAATAACAGGTGGATTTGAAATAGCACTTAATTGCGATTTCCTCATTGCTTCTGAGAATGCTATGTTTGCCGATACTCATGCAAGAGTGGGGATTCACCCCGGATGGGGGATGACACAGCTTCTGCAGCAGGCTGTGGGGCAGCGGATGGCCATGCAGATGTCCATGACATGTCAGTTTATGGATGCACAGACAGCTCTTCGTACAGGTCTTGTAAACGAGGTTGTATCTCCCGATGAGCTTATGCCTCGGGCAATTCAGCTTGCAGGATTTATATGTGAAGGGAGAGAGGATATGCTCATGACTGTTAAAGAGCTTATTGAATTTAGAAACAACGCTACTCTCGAAGAAGCATATGAAAATGAAAGAACCGGATTTAGGGCTTTTGTAAAGAAGAACATCCCTTCTTTATAGAATCAGAATGTTTCTGTTGCGTTCCAGCAGAGATAATTCATTATATTTGAGTTGCTGCTGCTTATAACAATCTTTTTTTTCTCTATGGCGGAATTCAGATTAAACAGGAACTCCATTCCCATTGAATCAAATCGGCCGGTGAGCCTGTTGAAAATGTTCCCGGGCAGAAGGTCGATGAATTTTATTGTTTTAATCAGTACTGTTTCATTTTTTAAAATTTCTTTTAAGATACATAAATCGATGTTCAGAAGAATGTTGCAGATAGATGTGTTAATTTCATATAGCCATGAGTTTTCAAAATTAAAAGATGGTATTGATATAAGAAGAGATAGAATCCAGTTAATTGAATCTGTGTCATTCATTGAGTATATGTTCTTTTCAATATGGAGAATGGTAAATGTCATCTCCTCCTTTGATGAAGGGCAGGGATTCTCATCTATTCTGCAAAGATCAAATTTTTCTGCAAACTGTATCAGATCTGATTGACCGTTGCTTATTTCGCAGATTGAGTCCCAGTTCAGCCCTCTGCTGCTGTTATATTTTAATCCAAGAAGTGCTGCCGATTTTACGAAGCCGGATGTGGAATTTTTAAATGAGTTGTAAAAAAATTCAACAAGTGCTTCATCTTTGAAGTAAAGAAGTGTTTTGATTATCTCTTTTTCAAGATTTGTTATACCCTCTGATTCAGATATAAGGACCGGCACCATTGCGGAGATATTTTTATTTTTGATTATTATAAGATCATCGGGGTAAAGTGATCTGTTTCTCAGATTTGCTGAATAGATATTCAGGTCGGTAAGTGCCTCTAGTGTAAGACTTAATTTTGAATAGAGATCGTCAATTATGTAATCTCTTATATTGGAATTATAGTCGTCGTTTTCTTTGAATTCGTATATTATCTGATCAATAAGCTCAATAAGGTTAATAAAGACTTCATCGGTGATGTTCAGATTACCCGGGGTAATGAAATCACCGAAATCGGAAATAACTCTATCTGCAATAGATTTTAAAGCATCATTTTTTGACGGGGTCGAAGTTAATATCTGAAAATAATTATTAACTGCCCGATTTAGTAAGGTTAAATTATTTTTTTTCATTTGTCTTCATTTGTTTATATTTGTACCAAATTGAAGAAATCTCTTAATGGTTTAATCAGTTTTAAACAGTTAAATGTCTATAATTTTTTTTTATAAGCGATAAAAAAAGATTTGTGATGTTTATTGAACCCAGGTAGTATTTTATGAATTATTTAAAGTAGCGGGCAATTTTTTACCCGGGCTCAGCGCGAAGCGCCGCGCCCTTAAAAATAAGAAGTCATTATAATTCCTTTTTAAGCAGAAATATTATCCGGCATGGTAAGATGAAATTAAACAGTGTTATAGAAGATAATTATAATTCGTTTTTAAAATTCAATCAGATGAAAGTTGACCGTTTTCAGCAGCTTTTTGCGAGTACAAATATTAAACGTGTTATAAATTCAATTCCGGCAATACTCTCCATGAATGACAGAAAAGTCCCCGGTTTTATCGATGAGAAATGTCCCTACGGTGTTTCGGGCTATAGTCCCGATGCGGAAGTTGCGAGGTATATAAAGGGGAGATTCGGTGTTGAGTTTGCCGATTCTAAGGGTAATAATTTTATTGAGATGCTTGCTGTCATGGGGAGTGTCGGAACTATTGCCTATAATAAAAAATCGGATTTTGATTACTGGGCCTGTGTTGATAAAAGCAGGACCGATGAAAAAGGGCTGAAGCGTTTTTCGAAAAAAGTTGAAGAGGTTCAGAAATGGGCAGAGAAGGAATCGGGTGTTGAAGTTCATATTTTTATAAATGATGTTCATAATCTTAAGCTGAATATCTTTGCCGAGGATGATGACGAGGGATTCGGTTCTACAGTGGGTGCTGTATTGAAAGATGAATTTTTCAGAAGTTCAATCATTGTCGCCGGTAAGGTGCCGTTCTGGTGGGCTGTTCCGAAATTTGTAACAGATGATGAGTATGATAAGATTTTCAGTCATATTCCGGAAGAGGATAGGGATAAAAAATTTGTTGATATCGGAAATCTTTTTCGCATATCGAAGGAGGATTTTCTCGGTGCGGCGCTTTTTCAGCTTATAAAGGCAATCGGTAATCCCTTTAAGTCTATTCTTAAGATAGGTATTCTTGAGCGCTATCTTTTCAGTGATGAGAATACTCTTCTGCTCAGCCAGAGAGTTAAAACAGCCATAATCAGAGGTGAAATTACCGCAACTATACTCGATTCATATCTGCTTATGTTTAATGAAGTTTATAAATATTATGAAGAGGTTTTGAGCGATAGATCCCTTCTTGTAATATTGAGACAGAATCTTTATCTTAAAATTGATCCGCAGCTCTCCAAATACGTGGCTCTGAAAGAGAAAAAAAATCTCCCTTATAAAGTTGTTGTTATGTTTAAAGTAACTCATGAGTGGGGATGGGGGATCGAAGAGTTAAAAGACCTTGATGATTTTGAAAGCTGGGATTATAACCGGATAATTCAGTTCTGGAACTATATAAAGAAATTTATGCTTCTATCTTATCAGAAGATCTCCCGTCAGATGCCTACGATGAATCTTCAGCATAAAATTTCAGAATCTGACTTTAAACTCCTCAGCAGTAAACTGAAGGCAAACTTTTCCATAGAACCGGATAAGATCGAAAATTTTATTACGTTTAAAGATACACCGAATGAGCCTTATCTTTATATTGAACCCGATATGAGGAGTGTAAAGGAGAGCGGATGGCGTGTATATAAAAAAGTACGGATAGATAACAGTAAAAATGAAAGAGAGATTGCCATAAAGAGTGAGGATGATCTGGTTAAACTTCTTGCATGGTGTTCAATCAATCAGGTTTACGAACCGACCTTCAGCAGACTTTATATAGATTCCGGATACAATCATATCAGCAAAAGTCTGATAACAGATCTTCTCAATAAAATATTTGAGATGTTTAATTCCGAAAAGGTTCACCTGGGGAATAAATTCTATCTCCAGAATCCCAGAACATACAAGAATATGATTATCATGAATTTCAGCGACAGTAAAGCTTCAACTATTGCTTCTTTCTATCATCTCTATATGAACACATGGGGAGAGACTTTTTTAAAGCACTATACCAATCCCTCTGACCTGGTAATGATTTTTTCAAAACTGCTGAAAGACGGGCCGCTTAACAACAGGAGCTTTGATGAATTCTGTTATTTCGTTTCACCGGAACCTCACAAGAAGCTTTACAAACATATCGAGAAGACATTCAGAAATGCCTATGATTTTTTTGTAAGCGGGAAACAGTATGTTAAACAGAGACTGCTTATAAGTATAGATAATAATCTTGTTTGTGCCACGAAGGAGGAGACTGAGATCTCTGTTGCATCATTCGGAAGTGAAATAGAATTGTTATCCTATGTGTCACAGCGTCCCTTCAGGTATCCCGACAATAGAATTTATTCAGAGGATAACTTTGAACTCTCATTGATTGATGAGATATACGGCAAAAGACAGAACAGTACTATTACAATGGTTCACGAAGAGAAGCCTAAATATATTATGATATACATTGTTGATGAGAATGGAAATCTGTTTACTTACATAAAGCGGAAAGGGGAGGGGGATCCTGCTCCCGGATATTACAGATTTTGTATGAATACTCTTTCCAATATAAGAAAATCCAAATGCGTAAAGAATATCAATGAAGATATTTTCTGTTATAAACTTGATGTTGATAAGTTCGGAAAAGTAAACTTTAAAGACAATTCAAGAAACATAAGGCAGCTTGACTCTTTATACAGTGTTTCTGAAAACGCGATAATGATAGATGTGGGATTAAAGGACGGGAATACATATTATTCTATCAGAAGCGGCGCCGGGAGGACCAGTGCCGTAACAATTTCCGGAATTCCCGGGAAGCTCAAAGAGCTTGGTAAAAGCAGAGCATGTGAAATAATTGATATTAAATTTCACGGTTTTCCTGAAGATAGAATGGAGATGGGGAGCACCATCTATTTTTATGAGAAGTACAAAATTGAGAAAGTGATAGGATCAATTATCTGATGTGAGGGGATTCAACTAAGTTTAAAATTCCGCTGCGTTACGGCGCAGCGGTGAAGAAAGGATTTGCGATCTTCTATCAGGTAATATTTTTATTAATCGGATGGAAAGTTTTCTCTGAAGAATCTGACTTTTTTTTCTCTATCCATAACCTTTTTATTGAGAGATCCTTTTTCAAGAGCTACATCAAGTAGTTTTATACTTGTGTCATCAAGAGGTGTATCATCTTCATCAAAAGCAGGTGAAATTACAGTATTCTCTATCTTTGTCTTCTCTTCACTTTTTATTGTGCTGAATTTTGCGTCTATCTGATCCTGAGTAAGCATGGGGATGTCGTCATCATCAGGTATAGTAATCTTTCTCTTTACCGGAGGTGCTGTTTTAACCGGTACCGACTCTTTAGGCTGGGTTTTTTTTACGGCTTTTTTAGGTTCTGGAATTACCTGTACCGGAGCTTCAATTATCTCCTCTTCTTCACCTGCAATGCCGGCTGTAAATGATTCCGGTGGATTCAGGATCTGCAGATCGAGCATCTTTATTCTCTCGCCAAGAAGAATATTTATCTGCTTTTCGATGGTCATAAATATAGGTGTGGTAAAAGACTTGTCTCTTGCTATGGACTTTTCCAGTTTTCTCAGTTCTTTTATGTCATTATCAATTGTTTCTACCCTTTTAATTACATGTACAACTTTCATACTTGCGACCTCTTAATAGTTTACTGGAATTATTAATTATATAAAAACATTAATGTATAAGTCAATAAGTTTTTCTTCTGTAAAACAGAGGCTGGAGGATAGCAATTCTTTTTCAGAGGTGCGTATGCTTTGCATACGCGGGAATTGTTACTGTTAGAGTTTTAACGTGAGGTGCGTTATTGAAAAATTTTATCCTGCTGTCCGGTTTTATAAGGTTTGACCCTGTGAAGGGTGTTTTTTGTAATTTTTTTTAGTCAGATGCTCCGAGTGTTCCGCTTCGTCGAGCATTACATTGTATGACTGAAGTATATCTTTATATGTTATTATTCCCGAAAGTGTAGTGCCGTCTTTGTCAGAAACGACAGGTATAATTTCTATTTCGTACTGTTTTATTTTGCTTATGGCAAGTGTAAGCGGATCGCTCTCCCTGACAACCGGCACCTGTGTAATAAGATCATGGGCGATTAGAAGGTCTACCAGATCGTCGTCCATGAGAGTCTGTCTGACATCTTTTAAAGTAATCATCCCGAGAAGGTTTTTACCGGCATCAACTACAAAGACATCACCGTATTTTGAATTGATAATTATCCTGAGAAGTTCTTTGAAAGGCATCCGGAAATCTACAACATCCATATCTTTTTTCAGTATTAATCCTGCATTTATTTTGCTTAAAATATCGAGTTCCCCTCTTTTTGACATATCAATATTGTCATTCATGAGAGCGATTGTATAAATATTCCCTTTTTTGTAATATAATACAACAAGATAAGATACGATTGATGCAAGCATAAGGGGGAGTATAAACTGGTAGTCGTTTGTAACTTCAAATACAAGAAGTATTGATGTCAGAGGGATGCAGTTGATTCCCGAGAGGACTCCACCCATTGCTACAAGTGCAAAGGCTGTGGGGTCAAGATTTGTACCGAATGTTGCGTTCATAATTAAGGCATAACTGAAACCGAGAAGGGCGCCGATGCTCAGTGATGGCGCGAATGTCCCTCCGAAAGCGCCTGCCTGAATAAAAAGAACAAGAAAGACTACTTTAAGCGCCAGCAGTATAATCAGAGTCTGCAGCTGTATCTGCCCGGCCAGAACAGAATTAATCAGGTTATATCCTATTCCGAAAATTTCTTCATATTTAAGAAGCACGAATCCGAAAATTATTGTTACAGGGAGAAGCCGTAAAAATGGATTAAATATTTTAACTTTTTCATTAAGAAAATATCCGAAGCTGTCTGAAAATTTAAAATAAAAAAGAGCTGTTAATCCGCATAAAACTGCAAGACCGATATAGAAAGGATAGGAATAAATATTTCCTGTATCGTAGTGGGGTATGGTGAAAACCCGCATATTCCCCAGGTAGGCACGTGAGAGAATGTCTGCAACGACAGATGAAATTATCAGCGCGCTCAGTGCTCTGTTCTTTAGGTCGTTCAGCAGAATTACTTCAATTCCGAAAAAAACTCCTGCAATAGGGGCGTTGAATGCTGCTGAGATAGCCGCTCCGGCACCTGCAGTTGTGTACATTACCATGTCGTTTTTATTCAGGTTAAGTTTCTGAGACATATATGATCCTATGCCGCTTCCGATCTTTGCCGCTGGTCCTTCCGGTCCCAGGGGAGTACCGGTTCCGATGGATATAATCGGCGCAAATAGATGAAATAGGGTCTCCTTTATAGGGATAAATCCTTTTTTAAGAATGATTGATTTAATTACAGAGAGAACACCTTTTTTGGAAGCAGTTTCGGGTTGAAACAGAGTCATGAATGAAGTAATAATACCGCCAAAGATTGGAATGAATATTATTGACCAGCCGGGGAGTCCTGAAAAGATACTTAAACTCTGTTCTTCAAAGAGATATCTCATATGCTCAAGAAGATAATGAAAAAGGATTGCCCCCCCTCCGGCCAGAAGTCCCAGAAGTATAGAGAGGAGCATGTGGGTTATATACCTGAAAATTTCAGAATCTGCATAGTTTATACTTAAAGTCTTAAGAATTTTTTTAATAGAGCTATTAAAATCTGAGAAAACAGAATTCTTCATTGTTTACCATGTGATATTAATTATTAAAGAGAGAAAGATTATATACTTAATATAAACAGATATCCTGAAAAGACTATTTTTAACAACCAGTTTTTAAAAAAGATAAAAAAAGTCGGAGAGCAATTTCACCACCAGTTTATGAGTAGTCATAAATCCTGCCGCCTTTGGCGGCGGGGAAGGCAGCAAGTTATTTTCGGGTGTGCGTATGCGCGAAGCGCTGTGCTTCAAGAATAAATCGTTACCGCGGGGAAACAATTAATAACTGAAAAAAGTATTTGTTATTTTCAGTTGGTACATATTGAATTGCTGGATAGGTTGTAATAGATTTTTATACCTGCGAAAAAATTTGAGGGAAAAATGATAAAGAAAACAGATAATGATTCGAATTTTCAATTGAACGTTCAGCAGCCTCAAATTCCCGAAGTGTACACTAATGCGGTGAAAACAAACATGACACCTTATGAGTTTGAAATAACAATGGGGCTCGGGAGTAATAACTACGAGGGGATACGTCCTGTGATTAACGTAAGAATGAGCCCCCAGTTTGCCAAGGAGTTTTCAGAACTGCTTCAGCATAATGTCAAACTTTTTGAAGAGAAGTTCGGTGAAATAAGTGTATTTAAGCCCGTAGTTAACTGACTCATTGCTGTCTTTTTTTATTTATTACAAGCTGTGCATTCTTTTTATTCCGGGAAGCTTCAATATCCCCCGGATTAAGCTCTAGTGTTTTGTTGAAATCTTTCATTGCCGCTTCGTAGTCGAGCAGCTTAAATCGGGCTACTCCCCGATTATTATATGCGTTTATAAATCCGGGATTAATCTCAATTGATCTGCTGTAATCCTCCATCGCGCCTTTGTAATTTTTTAAAGCTGCTCTGGTAATTCCCCTGTTGTAGAATAATTCAGGTTCTGACGGGTTGAGGATTATCCCTTTGCTGTAATATTTTTCAGCATTTTTGTAATTCTTCAGCTTATAATCGGCAAATCCCCTGTTGTTGTATGCCGGATAATACTCAGGATCTATTTTTAAGCACATACTAAAATCGTCAATTGCCCCTTTGTAATCAGAGAGTTCAAGTTTTGCATTGCCGCGATTATTATATGCCTGGAAAAAAGTTTCATTAAGCTCAATAGCTTTGTTATAGTTTAGAATTGCAGCCCTGTGTTGTTTTAAAGTCTGATATACAATACCTATGTTGTAGTAAATTGTAGAATTAATTATTATTAATTCTGCTGAGGTGTTATCTGTAATATCTCCGGAATCTTTTTCTATCCAGGCGTTTTTTACATCTGTCTGATTACCCTTTGAATCTGACATTGGCTGACCTGTTTTTTTATCTGATTTTACACTGTTGTCAACGGCTGTATTCCGGGATGGAAGTTTATCCGGTTTATCAGCTTTTGCGGAACTCTGTTCAGATTTATTTTTCTGCATCTGTCTGTTTTTTATCTCAGAGGATTTTTTATCAATATTATTAAGATCAGATTTTTCAGTTCCGGACTTTTCTGATTGGTTCAGGATGTTATTTTCTCCGGTTTTATTTTCTTTCTTTTCTTCGGGTATAACCGGAAGGAGTGATTTTGCAGAATCAGATTTCTGTTCAGTCATTTCAGTTGTCTTAGTATTAATAGATTTTATTGAAGCTGTAGTTTTGAATCCTGCAGGTTTTATATTGTCAACAGATGTGTTTGCTGAATCAGCTGAATCTGTTTTTAAAATTTCAATCTGTTCTGCAATTTTTAAAGCGGGTTTTTTCATAATCCGCTCAGTGATATCTCTGTTTCTTCGGGCAATCTGATAATCTGTTTTGAGTTCAATTGCTTTTACAAAATCCGCAAGTGCTGCGGGATAATCCTCCATTTTGAATTTTGCGATGCCGCGGTTATTATATAATCTGTGATGGTCCGGTTTCAGTTCAATAGCTTTATTATAATCACTGAGGGCGCTGGAATAATCCTGCAGCATCAGCCGGGCTATCCCGCGGTTGCTGTAGGCATCTGGATTATCTGATTCAAGTTCAATTGATCTGGTGTAATCGGATATTGCGTCGTTAAACTGTTTCAGTCTGTAGAATGCATTTCCGCGATTGTAGAATGCCTTGGAGTAACGCGGATTCCGTTCTATTGCCCCGGTGTAATCTGTAATGGCACCGGTAATATTATTGAGTTTTAATTTTGTAATACCCCGGTTGTTGTATGTCTGTGCATAGCCGGGATTTCGGGCAATTACAATACTGAAATCCTTCTCTGCATTCGAGTAATCTTTCAACTCTATATAAAGATTCCCCCTGATGAAGTAATACCGGCTCTCTGATGGATTGAGTTCAATCGCCTTATTAAAGTCATTCAGGGCGCCCGCCGGATCATTCAGTTCATATCTGCATTCTCCTCTGGCGTAAAAAACAGCGGAGATTGAAGGATTCATTTTAATACTCTCTGAAAAATATCCCGATGCTGCTTTGTAATCTTTTCTGTTGAAAGAAATAAAACCCCGGGCATAAAGTCCATATTCCGACTCCGGTGAAACTTCTAAGATACTGTTTATCAGGGCAACTTTGCTTTTATACGAAGATGCTTCTTCCGACTGCTTAAACAGATATTCTGCATCAGGAGTAGTCTCTATTCCGGAGGAGGGGTTTAAAGTTAATAGTGAAATTCCAAGTGCAATTGATAATACAATAAATATTCTGTTCATAATCCGGTAAATACTCCTGCTGCTATCTGATGATTTTCTGTATAAAAAGCAAGTTAATATTGAGCAGGTTTAATACAGGCGGGTGATTTTTTCAAATAATAATCCGGCTGCAGGATTAATAAGTGTTCATCGATTGAAAAAAATAACTAATAAATAATGAAAACGTTTACAGAATCGAAAGAGCGGTGTATACTGATTACATTATTATCAATTAAAATGGAGACATCATATGAATAAGCCCTTTTTGAAAGCCGGATACATAGGATTGTCAGTAATAGTTATAAGTATTATCCTTATTGCCGTTAATCCGTCAAAAGGGGGTAAGCTCCCTCAGGGATTTTTCACGCCCGTTGTTGCATTTGAATTCATTTCAACCGAAGGGGAGGTTCTGGATCTTTTCGGCGATGCCCCTTCCGGTTTTCAGGGGGAGATGGTTGAGAGGATGAGAACGGGAACTTACATAGATTTTATTTATATGTTTGTATATACTTCCTTTCTTCTCTATTTTTCAATTATCTGCAGCCGCATAACCGGTGAGAAATGGTTTCTCTTCAGCTTTATTATTGCTCTGATTATTTTCGCAGCAGATTCAGGTGAAAACATTCAGCTTCTGTCAATTATGGACAAACTTAATTCCGGCGGGTTTGAAAGGGAGCTTCTGCTTCTTGACTATTTTACATGGGCAAAATGGGGAGGATTAAGCGCTCTCTTTATCTCCCTTATCCCCTTCCTCCGGAAAACAGGTGTTTTTGGAAGGATTATATCTATTGTTTCTCTTATTTCTGCTGTAGCAGGTTCTGCGGCATATCTTAACCGGTCCATTATGAATGAAATATATGTCTTAACCATAGTGATTGTTTTTATAATGCTCTTTGTATTTTCATTTACTTTCAGAATTTCATCTTATTCCGGAAGTAAATGATGGCAATGGGGCAGGCCGGCGGGGTCGGTGACTGCTTAAAACCCGGGGGTATTTTATCCACGCCGCGCCACTGACGCGGCGTAGAGCAGTTTCACCACCGGTTTATTAGCAGATACAAAGAATAGATTCATTTGCTGTAATTTATTATTGACAGAAGCTTATCGGGGCTTAATAAGGATATAAAGAAAAACGGATTGTGGAGAAAAAGCGTGGTTTCAGTTACTGATTATACCGGTTTGAATTACATTAAAAATATCGATGCAGGTGATAAGTTCGAGGCTATTGAAGAACTTGCCAGAGTATTCAACGGAAGCGGATTGTGCGAGGATATAGATTCTCTTGTACATGCTCTTAAAGAGCGGGAAGGGATCATGAGTACAGGGATCGGTGCCGGGATTGCAATTCCTCACGCGAAGATAGCCGGTGTTAAGGAGATGGCCTTTGCTATCGGAATTTCTGAAAAAGGGATAGACTTTGACTCCATGGATGGACATGCCGTTAATCTTATCATTCTGGTTATTGCCGGAGAGAAGCAGCATAAGGATTATCTTAGACTATTATCAAATATTATGGCTATATTGAAAAAAGAACCGGTTAAAGAAAAAATTATAAAAGCTTCCACATCTGAAGAGATACTCCGGATTCTTAAAGAACAGATATAGATTTTAAGCCGGAGCGTGGCAGTCTGCCGCTCCTGCAGAGGATAGCAGATGAACAGGGCCTTCAGAAGTTCAATGCATTAATAAGCACCATCCGGCTGAATTATCAGCCAGACACTTCGTCAGAGACATTCAGGCATGCTCAAAACAGAGTGACCACCTGCTGAAAATTAAAAATGAAGTGTGTATATTTAACAGGCCGGTTTGGATAGCCTGTTTATAATTCTAAAAAAGGAAACGGCAATGACAGAGAAAGAATATAATTTTACAGATATAGAAAATAAGTGGCAGAAGAGATGGGATGAGAAGCAGAGCTTTGCGGCCCGTGTTGATAAAAGTAAAGAGAAGTTTTATGTTCTTGAGATGTTCCCTTACCCTTCAGGCCGTATACATATGGGGCATGTACGGAATTACACCATTGGAGATATAGTTGCCCGTCACAAAAAGATGAAGGGGTATAACGTATTTCATCCAATGGGTTGGGATTCCTTCGGGCTCCCTGCAGAGAACGCTGCGATAAAAAATAATACCGCGCCTTTCAAGTGGACTTCTGAAAATATTGACTACATGAAGACTCAGCTGAAACGTCTGGGATTTTCATACGACTGGTCACGCGAAGTAGGGACATATAAGCCTGAGTATTACAGATGGAACCAGTGGATCTTTCTCAAGATGCTGGAAAAAGGTCTGGCATATAAAAAAGTATCATCAGTGAACTGGTGTCCCGAGTGTATGACCGTTCTTGCTAATGAGCAGGCGGAGAATGGAGTATGCTGGAGATGTGATTCAGAAGTTACACAGAAAGAGCTGGACCAGTGGTTCTTTAAAATTACAGATTATGCCGATGACCTTTTAGCCGGTCACGACGAGATAAGCGGTACCTGGCCCGAGCAGGTTATAACAATGCAGAAAAACTGGATAGGCCGGTCAACCGGTCTTAAGGTTAATTTTAAACTCGAATCGGGGGAGGATTTTCCAATATTCACCACCAGACCTGATACTGTTTTCGGTGTGACATTTATGGTCATCGCCCCGGAGCATCCGCTTCTTGATAGAGTAACCGATCCGAAGGTAAAGGAGTTCATTAGCAGAGTTAAGACTCAGTCTATGATCGACAGAACTTCAGAGGATAAAGAGAAGGAGGGGATTGATACAGGGCTTAAAGTTATCAATCCCTTTAACGGCGAGAAGGTCTCTCTCTATGTGGGGAATTTTGTTCTTATGGGATACGGAACCGGGGCTATCATGGCTGTCCCGGGACACGATGTCCGCGATTTTGCTTTTGCTAAAAAGTATAATATACCGGTGAAGATTGTAATTGATACTCCTGCTGATCCTCTTAAGCTTGAAGAGATGACAGGTGCTTATACCGGTGAAGGAGTCTGCGTTAATTCCGGCGAATTCACCGGTGTAAACAGTTCTGAAGCCATAGAAAAAATTGCCGCCTTTGCCGAGAAGAACGGCATCGGTGAAAGAATGATAAACTACCGCTTGAGAGACTGGGGCATTTCACGTCAGAGATACTGGGGATGTCCTATTCCGGTTATCTACTGCGATAAGTGCGGTACTGTTCCGGTTCCTGAGAAGGATCTGCCCGTTGTACTCCCCACTGAGGTCGATTTTAAAGGGGATGCAACTTCTCCCCTTACAAGGATGCCCGAATTTACAAATGTAAAATGCCCCGCATGCGGCGGCGATGCCCGTCGTGAAACCGATACCATGGATACTTTCGTTGACTCATCGTGGTATTATGCCAGATACACTTCTCCTCATAGCGATAAGATCTTTGATGAAGAGGAGGTTAACTACTGGATGTCCGTTGATCAGTATATCGGCGGTATTGAACATGCGGTAATGCACCTCCTTTATGCGAGATTTTTCTCAATGGTGTTGAACGATCTGGGGCTTCTTAAAAATCGCGAACCGTTTAAAAAACTCCTTACTCAGGGGATGGTAATTAAGGACGGCGCGAAGATGAGCAAGTCCAAGGGTAACGTTGTAGACCCTGATGAAATTATAAAGAAGTTCGGTGCAGATACAGTAAGGCTCTTTATGCTTTTTGCATCTCCTCCGGTGAAAGATCTCGACTGGTCTGATAAGGGTGTTGAAGGGAGTTACAGATTTCTGAGCCGCGTTTGGCGTTTTATGCAGAAGCATAAGGACCTTTATCTTCAGGAGTATACAATCGATCCGGAACTGTTAAGTGACGAACAGAAAAAGCTCCGTATAGAGCTTCACCGGACAGTTAAATATGTAAGCCATGATATCGAAGAGAGAATGCAGTACAATACGGCGATTGCACGTATGATGGAGCTTACTAACGCGCTTTATGCGATCGATGAAGATGAACTCTATACCGATTCCGGGAAAAAGGTTTTCTCGGAAGTTGTTGATAAATTTATTCCGATAATGAATCCATTCGTCCCTCACTTTGCTGAAGAGCTCTGGGAGGATTTCGGCGGGAAAACAATGCTCGTTGATGTTAAGTGGCCGGAGTTTACAGAATCTCTTACTATCCGCGGTGAGATTGAAATTGTATTTCAGGTTAACGGGAAGATTAAAACAAAGATGAATGTGCCGTCAGATATTACTGAAGATGACATGAAGAAGATGGCCTTTGAAGATCATAAAGTTTCTGAACTTGTAACGGGTAAAGAGATTGTTAAAGTCATTGTCGTAACAGGAAAGCTTGTTAATATTGTAGTAAAATAGAAATTATTTTACATTCCCTTCCCCGTCTCACCACGGGGAAGGTGCCGTTTTCTAAAACATCATTTAACCTTAAAATAATTTATAAGCTTCATAAGCGACGTACTCATCTCTGCAATCTCTCCTGCAGACCGTTCAATCATCGCCGATCTCTCCCTGTTGTCCGATGAGAGTCTGTTCATGGATGAGATGGAGTCTGCTATTTTAATTACCGCATCATTATGTTTTATTATTACTTCTTTTGTTTCGTTTACAATAAGGTTCATTGTCTCAGATTCATCCTGAACATTTTCGTTGTGAATGGACTGATTCTTCATTGATTCATGAATTTTTTTTACTACGCCTGAAATCGAGGAGACATCTTTTATTACTGTGCTGAAAAGTTCGACCATGGAGCTGACACTGGATATTCCGTCATTGATCAGTTTTGTGTTTCCCTGTATTATACGGTTGATATCTTTTACATTCATGGAAGTTTTATCTGCGAGCTTTGAAATTTCATCTGCAACTACGGCAAAACCTCTTCCTGCATCCCCGGCTCTTGCTGATTCAATTGCAGCATTGAGTGAAAGGAGATTAATCTGATCGGATATGTCATTTATCAGACCGGCTATCCCGGTAAGCTCCCGGGAGCTGGTGCTTATATTGTCCATAATACTGCTGGTTGAAAAAAGGGTGTTTTTACCCTTTTCAACTTTATCTGTAATGGTTATAGTGAGGTTTTCAGCATTTCCCGATTCCTCAGTCAGCTCGGCTATTGATGCTGATAACTCGGTGAGTCTGTTGGATAATATAAGGAAGCAGTTTCTTTCAAGGCTGGCATTCATATCGAGCATTTCGACACTTTCTTTTGCATCCGCTATTCCGGAAGAGACCTCATTTTCAAGAACCGATTGCCCTGAAAGATTTTCAGAAAAAGTATGAATTGATAAATTTATGTCAGATGTTGCATTGTTAAGTTCTGAAATTATCTCTTTTACATCGGTAATTGCTTCCTGCAGTTTGCCGATAAATCTGTTAAACTCCATTGCCGCCTGTCCCAGTTCATCATTGCTTTTTACCGGGAGTTCGGAAGTAAGGTCACCTTCACCCTCTGCCATATAGCGGAGACTTGTGACAAGACGCTGCAGCGGAGGACTGATCATTTTATTAATAAGAAGAGATACTATAATAGATGAAAGTATTGAAGCAATTGAAATCAGTACATATATTGCAAGAGCACGTTTGAGCTGCTGATTTGCATTTTTATCAGAGATGTCCAGTCCGAGAATACCAAGGAATTTATCATCATCCATTATAGGAGCATATCCTGAAACGATATTTGATTTGCCCTCTTCATCGTAGGTGAAATTTTTCTCCACCAGATTTATCCGTTCACCGACTGCTCTGGCCATGATTGAATCTGCCGAAGATTCATAAAGTTTTCCATAGCGCGTAATTTCATCAAGAGGTTCACCCGATTCAAGAGCTTCTTCTATAAGAGACGGGGCATCGGCATCTGCTATAAAACGGAACATTCCCGGATCTTCTGTAGGTATAATGATATATGCATAAAGAAGAAGATCGGGTTGAGCATCACGTATTATATTCAGGTCGGCGCAGACTTTCAGAAAGTCTTCACTCTTTTCTATAAGTGAGAGTTTGTCTTCTGCTACCGGATTGATGCCATCAGCAGTAATTCTGCTGTAATCATACCCGGGGGCAATCTGAAGAATAAGACCCGTGAGAGCTTTCCGGTCTATAATAAAAGATCCGGTATGGGATATATTTTTCAATCTCCCCTTGAGTTCATTAAAGAGCTGTTTTTTTAGTGTAAAATATGAAAGAACCGTTATTCCGATACAGATAGATGATATAAGAATAAACAGAACAAGCATGACACGGGTTCTGAGCTGAAGATTATTGAACTTTAATTTATGAAAAGATTTCATCAGCAGACCTCGGAAATAATAATGCTATGTTGAAAAGATTAGTGCTTTATTCAGATTAACTATAACGAATATTTATAAACTCTCACAATTTTAAACTTGAAAAATCAAAAGAAGATCAGTAATAATTTCTCAGGATATACTATAAAGATTTATCATTTTAATTTTGTTTGTATAGTCTTTTTTTATCTTTTTAAGAGGTAGTAAACTATTTCAGGGGCACATCGCTTCGCATACGCGCTCGGGAAAATTAATCGCTCACTTTTTAATATGATTTGATTATCATACAGCATTCTGCAGTGAGAGAGTCTTTTTGCCGGGAATCTCCTGTTAGTTATGGCATTTGAATCAGTTTAAGAAGATCGCTGGAAGCTGAATTTTTAAGGATCCATATTATTAATAAATACAAGCGAGGGGACTATGTCTGATATTAAAAATACTCCGAAGTATAAAAATAAATTAATAAAGGCAGTAAGAGCTACTCTCGGGCATAGAGCTACCTGGTTATATATGCTTCTTGATGAAGCAGAAAAGGCCGGCATTAATAGTGATAAGTTTTCTAAAGCAGCAGTAATGAGGTGCGGGTGTTATCAGGGAAATCAGTTAAACGCTGAAGCAGGTACAAAAAGTCTGAAGGGTTTAAAAAAGAAACTTTTTAATTTGCCGGCAAGATTGGTTTTTGAAATGAAAATTCTCGGATGTACCGATGACCGGCTTGACATAGATTTTTATTACTGTCCGCTGGTGGCGGCATGGCAGGAGCAGGGATGTACAGACGAAGAGATTTCAAAACTTTGTGATATAGCAATGGAGGGTGACAGAGGGATTGCTATATCTTTCGGCTGTGAGCTCGATCTTGGTGAAACTATTGCCAATGGCGGAAACTGTTGTCAGATAAGATTTAAAAGAGTTTAGGATTGTTTATTATTAAGCTTTCGGGGAATTTTGTACTAAGACCGTATTACTTCATCAACAAGTTTTGTAAATTCAGACAGCATGTAAGGTTTCTGAATAAATCCCTTTGCCCCGGATTTCAAAATGTCCTGAACGGATCCTTCATTATTGAAGCCCGATGCGAAGATTATTTTGACTTCCGGATTTATTGACTTTAATTTACGAAATGTTTCTATACCGCTCAATTTCGGCATAATCATGTCAAGAACTACAAGTGAGATTTTATTCATTTCAGCTTCATATATTTCAGAACCGGTGATTCCATCTTCAGCAAGAATAACTTCATAGCCGGCTGCTGTGAGGATTCCATGAGCAGTATTCCGTATAATAGATTCATCGTCAATTACAAGAATACAGCCTGAACCTCTGGCTATAAGATTTTTTGTATCATCAGCTATTAGCGGGATCTGGTCGCTCTGGCGGAGATAAATTTTAAAAATTGTTCCTTCTCCAGGCTCGCTGTAAACAGTGACTATACCTTTATGATCTTTTACTGTTCCATATACTCCGGAGAGTCCAAGACCTGTTCCTTTACCTGCGGGTTTAGTTGTAAAAAATGGATCAAATATTTTTTGAATAATATCTTCAGGTATGCCGTTTCCGGTATCAGATACATCAATTTCGATGTAAGGACCTGGTTCGGCATTTAATGAGTTATGACGGATGGTATCATAATCAAGGATTACATCACTTGTGGAGATGGTTATAGTTCCCCCCTCCGGCATGGCATCGCGGGCGTTAATTGCAAGATTTAGTATTGCATTTTGCAGAAGTGCCGGGTCACCCGCTGTGCAGGAATTAATGGCTGATAATCTGGTGGTGATAGTTATTTTTTTATCAATGCTTCTCTCCAGCAGATCTATTGCGGCTATTATTAACTCGTGAATATCTACTGGAGTGGATACAGTTTTACCCTTTCGGGAAAATGCCAGAAGCTGTGAGGTCAGATTTGCCGATCGTTTGGCGCTTTCAAGTATAATGTCTATATACTTTTTCAGTTTAGGATTTTCTCCTGCTTCATACCTTAATAGTTCAGCACTCCCCATTATACCGCTGAGCATATTATTAAAATCATGTGCCACACCCCCTGCAAGCTGACCTACTATATCCATTTTCTGCGCCTGATGCAACTGTTCTGTTATCCTGTTTTTTTCAGTAATATCTCTGAATACAAGAATGGAACCTACAATATTTTCTGATGAATCGAAAATGGGTGCAAAGCTACCTGATACTTCTGCAACCGATCCGTTTTTCTGTGTAAGATTTATATCGTTTAGCAGGTCAATCCGCTCATTTTTTTGAAGTATATGATTAATGGGATTATCGCAGTTTATTCCTTTTACACGGTCAGCAGCATTGAAAATTTCAGAGATAGGTCTCCCTTCAGACTCGCTGAAATTCCAACCGGTAATTTTCTTCGCGGCAGGGTTCATTCGCGTTATCACTCCGGTTTTATCCGTGGCTATAACTGCATCTCCAATTGAGTTAAGTGTTATCCGGAGATTCTCCTCCTGAGCTTTGAGAAAAGCTTCATTCTTTTTGCTGGTAAGGATTTCATTCGAAAGAACTATGTTTCTGTTGGCGAAATACATAAAGACAACTCCAATAGCGAGAAACAGGAGCATTATAATTATAGATTTGTTTTTAAATCCCTGCACATTTGATATAATATAGTATTCGGGAGTTGCTACCGCTATGGACCAGTGTGTATTCATAATACTTACCGGAGTGTATGCTGCATGTTTGATCGTCATACCGATCTGTTCTTTTTTAAGGCGGTCGTAATTATACGTGGAGGTCCCTTTTTCTCCTTTCATCATCAATTCAGATATTTTTATTACTTCCGGATAGCTGCTCAGAGTTTCATAAATCGACACACCTGAAAGTCCGGGAACCGGGTCGTAGATCATTACTCCGTCTCTGCTGAGAACCCATGCATATCCCGCATCACCTATTGCAATATTTTCAAGATATCTTTTTGAGATATATTCAAAGTTTATCAGCAATGCAATACTTCCGTGAAATTTGCCGTTTTTTAAAATAGGATAATGAAATGCTATCGCTCTGTATCCCTGGACTGCCACAAAGACGTCACTTAGAGTAGGTATTTGATTTTCAAGAAGATATTTTATATGCTTCTGGTATGAAATATCGGTACCGATAAGTTTTTTGTTATAAGGGGTCAGCCACGTTAGTTTTCCGGATGAATCTATTCTGGAAATAGAGCTTAGAACCGGTTTTTTCTTCTTCAGATAATCTACCAGTATTTTTTTACCATTTTCATTCAGTGCTGTTACATCATTAATATTTACCAGAAATTCAAATTCGTTTGTCAGGTTGCTGAAAAATTCAGTAATTCCTGCTGCTGCCTGTTCGGCAAGTATCATCTGCTGTTTATTGAACTCGTTTATGGTATTACGCTTAACCTCTCTGTAGGACAAAAAAAACAGAATTGAGATAATGATAAACAGGATTATAAGCAAAAATAACCATCTGCCGGTTCCGATTTTAAATCTGTTTTTCGGCATACTCAGTTACCTGAAAAGATTAAAGATTTGAATGTAATGAATAAAATGAAAATAACAATAATTCCCTGAATAATCAAGTCTGAAATAGATCAGACCTGATTATTTCTTAAAATGTAAAAAATGAATTTCGCAGAAAAATAGTCAGTAGTTATTCCTGAATATTTTTTTTAGTGTAAAAAATAATAATATATTCCCGCCGCCTTCGGCGGCGGGGATAATAGAGTTTTTTTGACTTTAGAAAAGTTAAGGAATAAATACTGAAAAATAGTTGTTTTTCCTGCGGGATTTTATCTTCTGATAGGTAATTATAGTTATGGAAGGTTTTATGAAAATAGCAATAGCGTCTGATCACGCAGGGCTCAGATTAAAAAATATTTTAAAGAAACATTTTGCTGAACATGAATTCATTGATGTGGGTACACATACAGAAGATTCATGTGATTATCCCGATTACGCACTTCTTGCCGGTGAGAAAGTTGTATCCGGTGAAGCTGAAAAGGGAATTGTCATCTGCGGAACAGGTATTGGAATATCTATCGCAGCCAATAAAGTTAAGGGGATAAGGGCCGCTCTCTGTTTTAATGAATTTATGGCAGAGATGTCGAGAAAACATAATGATGCCAATGTTCTTGCACTTGGCGCACGTGTAATAGGGGAGGATCTTGCCGTGAGAATTGCCGAAGTATGGCTTAAGACGGAGTTTGAGGGTGGAAGGCATGAAAAGAGAGTTATTAAAATAGGAAAAATTGAATCCTGAAGGGATTTATGCCGATAATGTATTTATGAAAACTACCCGTGTAAAATTAATTATAATTCTGCTGTTTATAACTCAGTTTCTGGCACCGTCGCGTAATGCCTCTGATGTTATGGTCATTACGGATCTTCCCGCTTCTTCTCTTCATAATGCGGTAAAGAGAATAATGCCTGATGGAACAACAGGATATGTGATAAAAGATATAAATTATTCTGAAAATGCAGATCCATTTTCCACTGATATTCTTTTTAAATTTGATAAAGAATCTGAAAGATATGTTAAGGATGATTCAGGAAAATATAATATCTATTCCGCTAATTATCAGTTTCTGAAAGAGGGTGTGGGGAATGGCTGCGCTTCTTTTTTTAAAAGTGACCATGGTATCAAAATTAATTCATCTGAAGGCCTGTGGCTCGGGAGTGTTGAAGATCTCGGTTCATTTAATATTGAGTTCAGGTTTAAAGCTGCGGAGTTTAACAACAGCGGTATACTTTTTTCAAGGTTGGGGTATTTCTCCGGAGTAAAAAAGGGGCTGGAGATAAAACTGAAAGACCGGCGCATATCCGTTTACATGTATAATATGTTCAGAAAGCCTGACGGTACTCTTAAAGGGGTTTCACTTGCAAGAGGGGCAGCGCTTAATAAGGGTGAGTGGTATCACTTCAGTTTAAGTTTTGACAGAGGAACCGGCAAGCTGGCTAAATATATAAATGATAATGAGGAGGATGTTGTTTATATGACATCATCCGGCGGAGCGTTCAGTGATGTTTATACTCCTCTGTTCGGATATATAGACAGTGAAGACGGAAGCAGCCGCGGGACAGATCTTCCGCTTGCAGTGATCGGTAAAAGCTACAGCGGGCTGATCGATGAGTTCCGTATTTCATATATGCATTATAAAGATCTGAAAGATAGCAGAGATGTAGCGATTCAGAAATATAAAGGTTCGGAATATGCAGGCCGTGTTCCATATAACAGGGAGGGGGTTATCACCAGTCCTGTGAAGGAGCTCCCTTCAACGGGGACATCAATTACAGATTTCACATGGGATGAAATTATCAATCCGGGTACATTTATCTGGATGGAGATGCGTGTTTCCGACAGGTTTTTCAGCGAACGGGATTCATCTGTTAAATGGTATAAGATTAAGCCGGGTCAGAGAAGGATCTCCATGATGAGGGGCGATGACGGTGATTATCTCCGCGGGAAATATTTTCAGTGGAGAGCACATCTTGCGGCATCCCCCGAGGGGGACCGGTCCCCCGTGATGAAAAAGGTTGTTGTTAAATACAAAGCCGATCATCCGCCGATTGTACCTTTGGGATTTGAAGCTGGTGAAACAGGTGACAGGTATATTACGCTTAAGTGGAAAAGAAACGTTGAAGCAGATCTGGGCGGATATAAGATATATTACGGTACAAAAAAAGGGAAATACGACGGAATTATTACTGCAATTAATGGCAGAAAAATTGACAATCAGATGATCCAGGGGAACTATGTAACCGTCCGTATAGATAATGCGGTGATTGAAGAGAATAAGCAGCTGGACGGCCGTAATGTTCTGGTATATCCGTCTCTGGAAAATACAGTATTATATTACTTTTCGGTAACATCCTATGATACATATAAAGAGAATACAGTTTACAATCACGAGTCAGAACTTTCATCTGTAATTCAGGCGAGGCCCTTTGCCGGGAGTGATATCAGATAAGATGAAAATTTTATGATGAAAGATCACACAGTTCGAAAAGATTCTTGAACTGATAAAATGTAATCCCTATCAATCAAGACAGTTTAAATTATATAGTCAGTGATTATCCCGGTTCTGACCACTTCAGAAATATAAAAAAGTATAATAAAGTTTTGTTTATTTTTAAATTAAGAGAGAATCCCGCTGTTTTTAGTCATTACTGATCCGTGTACTAATTCATCGCGCAATTAAAACTTGACATGCTTTATCAGCCGGAATTTTCTGTAAAAAAAATTATAAGGATAACCACCATGGCGAGAGTATACAATTTTTCAGCTGGACCTGCAGTTCTTCCCGAAAGCGTGCTCAAAAAAGCAGCCGCAGAGATGCTTGAATACAAAGATTCAGGCATGTCCGTTATGGAGATGAGCCACAGATCGGCACTCTACATGGATATTATAAATGAAACAGAAGAGCTTCTGATCAAGCTGATGAACATACCATCTGACTATCAGGTGCTCTTTCTTCAGGGCGGCGCGTCACTTCAATTCAGCATGATCCCAATGAACATAATGACTGCAAATAAAAGCTTTGATATAATACACACCGGCGCATGGACAGAGAAGGCAATTTTTGAGGGGAAAAAACTCGGGAATGTAAACGTTCTGGCATCTTCGGAAGACCGTATGTATAAATATATCCCCTCTTTTGAAAATCTCAAGTTCAGCCCCGATGCGGATTATCTTCACATCTGCTATAACAATACAATTTACGGAACAAAATATAACTCTCTCCCCAATCCGGGAAATACTCCCATTGTTGCGGATATGTCTTCATGCATATTGTCCGAAGAGTATGACGTGAATAAATACGGAATCATCTTTGCCGGTGCACAGAAGAATATAGGACCGGCCGGTGTAACAATTGTAATCATAAAAAAAGATCTCATGAAGCGTGTAGATAAAAATCTTCCATCAATGCTGAACTTCAATGTACATGCAGATAATAAATCGCTGTTCAATACACCTCCTACTTACGCGATCTATATGTCTAAACTTGTATTTGAATGGCTCGACAATATGGGGGGAGTAAAAGAGATCGAAAAAATTAACAGAGAGAAAGCGGCTCTTCTTTATAATTACATAGATGATTCAAAACTCTTCACGGGAAATGTAGACAGGGAATTCAGATCTCTAATGAATGTGACATTCTCTACAGGTTCAAAAGATCTTGATGCTCTCTTTGTTAAAGAGGCAGAGAAGAATGCTCTTACCAATCTTTCAGGACACAAAACAGCAGGGGGGATGAGAGCAAGCATATACAACGCAATGACAATTGATGGAGTAAAGGCTCTTCTTGATTTTATGAAAAAGTTTGAAGTTGAGCATA
>PGXT01000007.1:50167-55548 GCA_002839285.1 Spirochaetae bacterium HGW-Spirochaetae-5
AATCACATATCAGCTTATTTTATTCGATTTTCTCCATACTCCCATTTTTTCAGCATCTTTTACAAGTCCGTCTCTGAAGTCAGGGTGAGCAAGATTAATCAGGCTTTCAGACCTTGCCCAGAGTGAAATCCCTTTGATATTGGCAACTCCATATTCTGTGGCAATGGTACTTACAACAGATCTCGGAATAGTTACAACTGATCCCGGAGAGAGGGTCCCTGTTATTTTTGAATGGAGTTTACCCTCCTTATCTCTGTATGTTGATGGTAAGCATAATACAGATGTACCACCCTTCGACTCATATGACCCCCAGGTGAAACTGAGCGCTCCCCCTGTTCCGGAGTACTGCACAGGTCCAATTGTCTCAGATACCGCCTGTCCTAAGAGGTCAAGCTCAAGTGTGGCATTTATTGAAAACATATTGTCTTCCGCTTTTATGTTGGTATATTCGGTTACGTACTCCCCGTTATAAGAAGCCATAAGGGGATTGTTTTTCATGAATTCCATTGTCTCCTTTGTACATAAGCTGAAGGTGAAAACGCTTTTTCCTATATCTTTTCTTTTCTTTCTGTTTGTAATTTTTCCGCTCATATACATATCATAAAATGCGTCACAGAACATTTCACTGTGTACACCCAGATCTTTAAGGTCGGATTGCGCAATTAATTTACCGATAGCATTGGGAACACCGCCGATTCCAAGCTGTAGACATGCTCCATCTTTGATGAGCGGGATAATATTCTCGGCGATTTTTATCTCCTCCTCAATTGCATCTATATGAGGCATATAAAACATCTCAGGGTTTGTCCCTTCAATGACATAATCTATTTCATCGATATTCAGATGCTCTTCGGCTCCACCGTGCACAACGGGGAAATTAGTATTCACTTCAACAATGCGTATAGGGGTATTGAGCATGTCTCTTCTGGTGAGAGCATTTGATATACCGAAATTAAAATTGCCGAAATTGTCCATGGGTGAACACTGAATAACCGCCACATCCCGCCTGAGACTTTCATGCCATAGCGGCTCAGTTCTGGTTTTTATAACATCCTGAAACTGCATTGGAGCAAAGGATACCACCCCCTTTGACGCCAGCATCCTTTCAAGCGGCCCGTACCATGAGGTGTTGTACCTGAAATCTCCCGTGTCGTTTTTTTCAGCCATCTTCAGCAGAACCTGCGGCACAGGGAGTATTGTCCCGACAATTGAAGTATCAAGTTTAGTAATCTCACCTGAAGCTATTCTGTCTGCAAGGGCAATGTCAAAAGCAATGGGCTTTGTATGGAAGCATCCATATGAAACCTTATCCCCATTCTTCACCAGCTGTGCAGCTCTTTCTGCAGTAATGATTTTACTCTGGTATTTATTCATTAAATTAGATGTAGTATAGTTCATATTTCCCCCCGGAAAATTTATTATAAATATATATTTTATATCACAGTTTTATATATGATGTCTCGTTAATATATATTCTGTCCGAAAAAAAGGATGTACAAAATATATAATGTCCGTCAGAAGTAATACTGATACAGGGTTGAGAATTATTATGGAAATACTTAACAGCGCATACATACAGTATATATATTTCGGTCCTCTTTTTGTTACTGTTCTTGCTTTGTCCAAGCTGATCTCAAAGCAGAAACTCCGTATTAACTATATCTATTCTCTCTCTTATTTTGTTATGGCTCTGGCTATGCTGCAGGTAATTTCGTATTCAACAAAATCATATCCGGGATACTATTATGTTTCACACTTCCTTATTCCGTTTACACTGATTAACCCCATAATGCTGTACATCCGTTTCAGGTTTCTTATTCAGGGAACAACAATGCGGGTCTCTCCGGTAATAGTAATACTGCTTGGTGCTGTTATAATCTTTCTGGCCGCAGGACCGGTTTTCATATACAGTGTGCCCTTCACGAAAGAGTATATAGAATTAAGACCGCTGCTTGATCCCTCATTCCACTCTCTCCCGATTTATTTTAAAACGGTGCATGTCATAAACTTTCTGAGCAAATTAATTCTCAGCGCCGGGTTACTTACGCTTCTTCTCAAAACGATCTATTTGTGGAAAGAGATAGAAAAAGAAAAAATGATGCTCGCAAGGATTGCCTACATTTCGACAATCATGATGTTTATGACTTCAGTACTTGGTGTAATCGGAGATGCGGTAAACTTTGAATTCTGCAAAGCTGCCGTGGCAACTGTAAATACCGTGACACTGGGGATTTTTTTTGTATCTCAGTATGATCCTGATTACTATGCCATATTTAAACATATAAGGCAGAAAAAGAAATATGCCGTATCAAAAATACAGGGCATTAATGTTGAATCAGTAATTGCAGAGTTAAAAAAAATAATGGAGGAGCAGCATCTTTACAGAGAGGAGAACCTCTCCCTGAAAACCGTTGCCGGAATTCTGAATATCAACCATCAGCAGTTATCTGAAATCATCAACAAAGAGCTGAATAAAAGTTTCAGTACTTATATAAACGATTTAAAGATTGAGGAATCTAAACAGCTTCTAAGGGGAGATCCCGATATTACAATTCTGCGTATTGCTCTTATGGCCGGGTTTAATTCGGTGCGGACATTCAACAGAGCATTTTTTAAGAATACAGGTGTTACACCGATGGAGTACAAAAAGAGTAACCATCAGCGCAAATTCTGAATTAAACTGTTATTCAGCCATTATTTCAATTTTGTTCCGGCTGTATCTTCCGGAGATATTATCAATTTATTTGAATCCCACTTATCAAGCTGATCTGCATAATCCTTATAAATATCATAGTCGGTCAGGATAGTTGAGTGACTTCGGCTGTATATTTTAATCAGGGGGCTCTGATGTTTTTCTCTGTATTTTTCTGTAAGCTTTAATGAGGTAAGCTGGTCATATGCGGCAGTCATGAATAATACTCTATCCGGTCCTGTTAACAAATTATAATTCATTGGAGAAACCTGATAGTATAGCTTACGCAGAGTCTCTTCATTATATCCGTCAACAATCAGTCTTTCTTTAAGAATACAAAAGCCGGGATTATCAAGCATCAATGAGTTCCAGTCAAGCACCGGTATCATTACGGTCAGATGTGAATACTTCTCAAAATGTGCCGCAAGAAGGAGGAAAGAAGCCCCCATGGATCCGCCCCAGGCTGAGACACTTGCAACACCCTGTGATCTGAAAAATGCTGAAACACTTCTTATCTCTGCAGTGCATCCGGTGATCATCTTAGAATTTCTCACTGTATCATGAGTGAAGAATCCCTCACCAGTCTCTTTCCCTTCAGGTATCCTTTCAAGATGATATGGCGGGATATAAACTGCCAGAGCATATCCCCTCTCAATGATCTCTTTGAAAAAGTTTTTAATAAAAAAAAGTGCCAGATCGGAGACACCCATGCCGGGTATAAAGAGCAGTACGCGGCTGTTCTTCAATTCTCCCTGACGATATATATAAAGCACAAGTTTATCATCTGAATAAGTGTGATTTGACAAAGGTGTTTTAAAAAATAATTTTTCCTGAATTAAATTACTATTCCCGGGAATGTCAAGTTTCCAGCTGCCTATATCTTTTACTTCAGGTATTCCCGGATTAAATGGAGCGGTTGAATCGGAAAGAGAAAAATTCTCTGCAAACCCGGCAAGCTCAGATGGATTCCCCGGAGAATAATGCGTCATTATATCTTTACATGATGATTCTATTCCGGTTTTATCAAGATACTGCTGTAAAGCGGTACATGAAAATATTGATGCTGATGATATAAGAATAAACAGAATAATTGAAACTGACATTATTCTATAAAATAGGGAGTAGTTTTTTTTTATAAAATTCATATGTTTCTTATATTGAAGGCTTCCGGACCTGGATCAATCTGTGATTATAAAACCGGAAAACTTTAATTAACACCCTTCTGCTTCAGAACTCTATCAATATCTTCAAAAGAGAAGAAACCTTCGTGTCTGAAATATTCTTTACCGGTACTATCAAGAAAAACCTGTGTTGGAATTACACGTATTCTGTATTTAGATCCTTCTGATTTGCCCGATTCGGTCATGACATCATGATATACAACTCTGACCTGTCCGGGATACTCCTTTGATACTCTCTCCAGTACAGGTTTCATCATTCTGCAGGGCATGCAGATTTCAGATCCCAGTTCAACAAAAGTAACCTTATGTTCTTTTTTACTTTCATTTTTATTTTCATTTTCCGAAGCAAAAGCCATGGATCTCTGAGATATATCCGGCTGCTGTGCCGGTTCCTTCTCCCCACCGCATCCGAAAATTGCTCCGGTAAAAGCAAGAGGTAAGGAAAGACCGCAGCTCCCCGGTGTTTTAACGTATGGTACACCTATCATCAATACCGCTGCAATAAAAATAAGAAATATAGTTTTTGAATACTTTCTCATTAAATGAACTCCCATATTGTAAATTCAGTCAGTGCTGAATAAATTCAGATTCCCCATAGTATTATATTGTTACCGTGATTTTAAACCGGCGGGCAATTTAATCAAACATTTTTTATAAAGTGTTATGATTTAATATAGGGGAGTATTTTTACTTTCGGGTGTAAAGCGCTTCGCATAGACACCCCTCATTAAAATATTATTACGAAAAAACCCCGAAAAAAATTTCTTTTATTAAAATACTCAATTCCATATGCCGACAATCTAACTATATGTTAACCGGATGGATCCGGTTCATCTCAAAAATCTTTTCATTACGGGTTTAATATGCAGAATATGGATTTTTATGACGGGAGGCATCTTCGCGACCTTCCCCCTCAATTTGATAAATTTGATACAGAATTTTTTTCAAGAACATCCGGAAGCGTAGAACGTGAGAATGAAAAGGCACGTAAAAAAGCTACGAAGATGATAACTTTAATTGTCGGAATGGTAATAGTCTCTTTCACCACGGGTCTTATTCTGGGTATTAAGTTTGCCGGTGGTGCTGACAGAAAAATAGTGGATGATCGTACATTGAACGCCATGAACAATATCGGTGAAAGAATGTCCGATGCTGTAAAAGATGTTACCGGTAACGCTAAACCTGCAAATCAGATATATCCTAAAATTGAATATCCCTTTGTTATACAGCTTGGGAAGGAGTATAGTGAAACAGATTTGAAACCTGTAGCACAATTCCTCAGCAGTAAAGGACATACTGTCATTGTGTCAAAAAATGATCAGAATTTTAAAATTTTCACCGGGCCGTATAAAACCGAGATTGATGCCAGAAAATCGCTCTCTGAAATTTCTCTTTACAAGCAGTACGCTATTGCGACTAATGCACAAATAATCAAACGCATTTAACCGGATAGAAAATATGACTTACCTTATCAGAACCGCATCGGCTGACGATGCAGAATCAATTTA
>PGXT01000008.1 GCA_002839285.1 Spirochaetae bacterium HGW-Spirochaetae-5
CGGAAGAGATATTTTTGAATCCAAATGAAGAAACTAAAGAGAGATTAAATCAAAAGAAAGCAGCTTAAAAAGCGACAACTTTGTTGACACAAAGCGGTTCCTCACATGTATGCTCATAGTGGAAAGGATATGCGACATGTTTTTTTTAATGTAAAAATTTTAACAAGGATATTTTAAAACAAAGGTTTTAAAGTTATTGATTGTTACAGGGATAGAAGAGGTGATATGCATATACCGAACCATGATTGTATTAATTTTATTTGTAAGAATGAAAAGTGAAAAATTTATATGAATATTTTTAAAATGAGAAGAATTGAATTTTTAAAACAATTTTTATTTTTTAAGTTTAATAAAAGCAAAGTAAGATTTCAATTGAATTTTAAAGATAGATATCCATGCCTTAATGACAATACTTCAGTTTCAGGTTTTGACAGGCATTATGTTTATCATACTGCTTGGGCTGCTCGTATTATTGCAGAGATATCTCCAAGTAGGCATATTGATATTTCGTCAGATTTGAGATTTTCTACGATTGTTTCAGCTTTTGTTCCGATTGAGTTTTATGATTATAGACCTGCTAATATTGTACTCAATAATTATAAAACTGGAAGCGCTGATTTACTCGATCTTCATTTCGAAGACTTATCAATATATTCATTATCATGTATGCATGTAATTGAGCATATAGGTCTTGGTAGATATGGTGATACTTTGGATTATGACGGTGATCTTAAAGCAATAAAGGAATTAAGCAGAGTATTAGCTCATAATGGAAATTTGTTATTCGTTGTACCGATAGGAAAAGAACCTAAAATAATGTTTAATGCTCATAGAATATATTCTAAAGAACAGGTACTTGATTTTTTTATTCACGAAAAACTTGAATGTAAGGAGTTCGCGATAATACCCGAGGATTCTGAAGATGGAGGAATTATAATTAATCCATCTTCAGAATTGATTGATCGTCAGGTGTACGGTTGTGGATGTTTCTGGTTTATAAAAAAATGACTTTTGGGAAAGTTAGAAATGTTTAAAAAAAAAGTTATAGTTAAAATTTCTGGAGGTCTTGGTAATCAATTGTTCCAATATTCGATAGGAAGGATGCTTTCAATTAAAAATGGTGCACCATTATATCTTGATATTAGTTTTTTTAAAAATGACAAATTTTACGATCGTATTTTTTTACTGGAGCAGTTTAATATAAAAGCGGATTCAATTTTTTCAGAAGCATATGAGCAAAAAGGTATAAACTTAATAAATAGGTTTATTAAATATTACAAGAAAATTGAAAAAACATTAAATAAGTTTAATAAACATTTTGTTGATGAACCTTTTTTTTTAGAAGATGAATACAGTTCTCATCTAAATTATCTTTCTGGTAATCCATACAACAAATTTTTGAATAAAATATTTTATAATAAATATAAATATATAGTTCTCAACGGTTATTGGCAGAGTGAAAAGTATTTTAAATCAATTGAGCATATTATTAGAGATGATCTGGAAATTATCCAGCCAATACCTTTAGAAAAAAAAACCATAGAAAGTAATCTTCGGAGTACAAATTCTGTATGTATTGGTGTCAGACAATATACTGATTCACCTGCAAGCGCCAATCATTTTAAGTTGGATGTAAATTATTATAACAAAGCTATGGATGACATTTCGAAAAAAATTGACTCACCTAAGTTTTATGTATTTACGTTGGAGAAGGATTGGGTGAAAGATAATATTACGGGGTATCCTTTGACGATAATAGAGCCTTCAATAACAAATGAAACAGCATACATTGATTTATACCTTATGACTCAATGTAAACATTTTATAATAGCTAATAGCACCTTTCACTGGTGGGGTGCTTGGCTTGCCGATAATGATAATAAAATTGTTATAGCCCCTTCCAAAGGATGGGGTAATGAGTGTGCAATACCAGATGTATGGATAAAAATCTGACTTAAAGGGATTTCATAATGTCATTAACTGTTATCATGCCCGTATACAATTGCGAAAATTATATTAAAGCTGCAATTGATAGCATTTTGAATCAGACTTTTTTTAATTTTACTTTACTCATAATAAATGATGGTTCGACTGACAATACTGAAAAAATAATCTTTTCGTATACTGATCGCAGGATAACATATTTAAAAAATGAAAATAATATGGGAATTGTTTATTCAAGGAATAGGGGTATAGCAAATGCTGATTCAGTTTATTTAGCATGGATGGATGCGGATGATATCGCATTTTCTGAAAGGTTGCAGAAGCAATTTGATTTTTTAGAAAATAATCATGAGTATGATCTTTGTTTTACTAATATAATAACTATAAATAAAAATGATGAAGTAATATCAAAACCCTGGTTTTCTGATAAATGCACACCCGTTGAGTGGGATATAATTTGGTCAAATCCCATTCCTCAGCCTTCTGTAATGTTAAGAAAAAAAATTCTTGTTAGTAATGATTTAATATATGACGAAGAATTAACTACTGCAGAGGATTATGATCTTTGGACCCGTATTTCTTTAAATTCAAAAATTGCACGGTTGGATGATGTATTATTGCTTTATAGGAAAACGGAACAAAGTGCATATCACATGGATGTAAAAAAAGCGCTTGATACCTCAATTCTTTCTAACTACAGGTTTATTGAAAATCTTACAGGTGAAGAGCCGCCATTTTTTCATATTTATCTTACCCAGTTTCATCAGGTTCTCGGTTATCCAGTTGTTTTTGTAAATATTATCCTGCTTAAAAAATGGATGGATAAATTAATCAGGATACTTGGGAATAGATGGGATTGGGATCAGACTCAATTGAATGAAGTAAAAAAAAACTCGGAAGTACTAATTACAAATTATTTAAGAAGACTGGATAAAAGAATTTTATTAAAGAATATTATTTTTTCAAGAAAAGAAAATTTTTATACTTTTATTCAATTAATTTTTAGTTTAGTACAACGTACTATAAGTAAAATTATAGCTTCGTTATTTTAAATTGATATTTGTTATTCTAATGATGATCAATGATATGAAAAAAATCGCATTTACGAATTCAAAATGATTTGTGAAATTATATGAATATTAAAAATAATAATGGAATACCGGTAATTTTAAAAGATTTAAGATCTTTTTTCATAAAATTTTTTTACATGTTATCGAGTGAATTTACTCATTACAAAGATGAATTTATTTTATATATAGAAAAATACGTTGAGTTAAACAAATTTTATAAAATACATAAGGAATTGGATAAAATACATAATAAGTCCATATTGATATTCCATCATAACTTTGGCGGAGGAGCAGATAAATTTCTTAAAGAAATAGTAGATAATGATAAAATTCATAATTATTTGATAATCCATTACAATGGTAATAGAAAAAAATATGTAATTACTGTATTGATAAAGAATTTTGATCTGCAAAAATACGAGTTTAAGGAATTAGATGAATTATCTTTATTATTAAAAAATGTATTACTTGAAGAAATAATAATTAATGAACTGGTTTCATATACTGATATATATACAATTTTGCAATACATGGTAAATCTTAAAAAAGAGCTTGATGTTAAACTTACTTTTTTTGTTCACGATTATTTTTCAGTTTGTCCATCATATAATCTGATGTATAATGATTATAATTTCTGTGGTATTTGTTCACCTCCGGATTTAAGATGTTTGAAGGATAATAAACACGTAATCAAAAAATATAAATCTTATGATATACAAACCTGGAGAAATAATTGGAATCTTTTTTTTAAAAGTATTGATGATATTGTTGTATTTTCTGAAAGTTCAAAAAATATTTTAACAACTGCATATCCTGAATTGAATAATAGGAAAATTATTGTAAAACCTCATACTGTATCGTATATTAGAAAAGCAGCAATAGATAACAATCATATAAATCTGACAATCGGTTTTATAGGCCACATTTCTAAAATAAAAGGCAGCACTATTATCATGGAGATGCAGCGGATTATTGATTCAAAAAAAATGAATATAAAACTTGTTCTAGTTGGTATATTGGAAAAAGGAATTGAATCAGATTCATTAAAAATCACTGGTAAATACAAAATAGGTGATCTAGTAGATCTTGTTGAAGAAAATTGTATTGATATTATTTTTATACCATCTGTCTGTCCCGAAACATTTTCTTACGCAACTGAAGAGGCTATTCAGATGGGACTGCCCGTTGCAGTTTTTAATTTGGGTGCCCCGGCAGAGCGTGTTAAAAGATATAATAAAGGGATAATTATTGATCAAATTGATGCGGAATACTCTTTGAAAAAAATCAATAATTATTATTTAAAATATTTAAATAGTTCCACGTGGTGATTCATTGGTTACACCAAATAATTTTTAATTATTTACGTATGATGGTAATAATTAAATAATCTGTGTCGGATGATATTTTTTTAAGGAATGTAGCTTGATGGATCAGAAATTAGTATCAATAGCAATGGCAACATATAATGGTGCAGCATATTTAAAATTGCAGCTTGACTCAATAATTGCGCAGACTTATAAAAATATTGAAATTATTATTTGCGATGACTGTTCAAGTGATGGAACTGTTAAGATACTTGAAGAGTATTGTTTAAATCGTAATATCAGGTATTATGTGAATGAAAAAAATCTGGGATATATAAAAAATTTTGAAAAAGTATTAGGTTATTGCTCCGGAGATTTTATTGCTCTGGCTGATCAGGATGATATATGGCTGGAAAACAAGGTGGAATTTCTGGTGAATAATATTGGTGATTCTACTCTTATATTTTCCGATTCATGCCTGATAGATGAACAGGGCGAACTTCTTGCAAAGTCTTATCTTAAACATCAGAATATTGACATTCCGGGAAGTGCTGGTCAGTTAAACAGATTAATGTTTTGTAATTATGTTACCGGTTGTACGGTTCTTTTTAAAAGGGACATTTTAGAAAAAGCCTTCCCGTTTATTGATACAATATCTCATGACTGGTGGATTGCACTGCATGCATCAATTAATGGAGGTATAGCATCGGTGAATACACCGCTGGTATTATACAGGCAACATCCGGGAAATACAATAGGCGCTGAAAAATTTAATATAAGAAAAATATTCAGAATTATTAGAAAAGTAAATACAAGAAGATTAAAGGTAATTAATGAGTGTGACCGTTTGTGCCGGATATCAGAATGTCTTAAGTCAAGATATGAAAATTTTAAGGATTTAGATAGAGTAGCCGAAATAGAAAGAGATCTTTTTATTTACCGGAAATCATTAATGAAAAAAACTCCTTTGCATTTAAATGCATTTTTAATAGCATGGAAGTATCGTAAGTGCTGGTTTGATAATCATCCTGAAATCTGTGCGCTTGCAAAATTGATAGTATAAGGGAAAGAATTATTTCTTATGAAAATATTAATCACCGGATTTTCAGGTTTTGTAAGCAGGCATTTTATCGATTATCTTGAAGATCATAAGATTAAGTCTGAGATTCTTGGTGTTGATATTAATCCGCCGGGATATAATTATAATGATTTAAAATTATCACATGTCAGATTTGAACAGGTTGATCTTCTCAATACCGGAAAACTGGAAAACATTATATACACATTCCAGCCCGATTATATCCTGCATCTTGCATCGTACAGTAGTGTGGGCTTCAGCTGGAAAAATCCATCTCTTAGTTTTAGAAATAATATTAATATCTTTTTGAATTTAATGGAAATAGTGCGGGAAGTCTCCCCCTGTTGCCGTGTCCTTTCTGTCGGATCGTCTGAGGAATACGGTAATGTAGATGAAAGCATGCTCCCTTTGCGTGAGGAGTATTTTTTAAAACCCGTAAGTCCATATGCTGTTGCCAGGGTATCGCAGGAGCATCTTTCCAGGGTATATTGTGACGGATTTGGACTTGATGTTGTTATGACCCGTTCTTTTAATCATATGGGGCCGGGGCAGAAGGATATATTTGTTGTTTCATCTTTTGCTAAGCAGCTTGTGGAAATTAAAAAAGGGATAAGAAAGGATGCAGTGCTTATTACAGGTGATACATCTGTAATAAGAGATTTTCTCGATGTACGTGATGTTGTGGATGCCTATTACAAACTGCTTAAAAGCGGTTTACGAGGTGAGGTGTATAATATATGCAGCGGACAGGGGATAGCTCTGCAGCAGCTGATTATAACTATGTGTGAGATCCTGGATTTAGAGGTAAAACTGGAAGTTGATAATAATCTTATTCGCCCCAATGATAATATGATTATAGTCGGTTCCAATGAAAAATTGAAAAATACTACTGAATGGATACAGAAAATCCCTCTATATCAAAGCTTAAATGATCTTATAAATTATTGGATTGAAAGAACTTAATAATTGAATTTTAGCTAGTTTAATAATCATGACACTAAATCTTATAAATATTGTATCCTTCTACTAAAAAAACTTGCCACGATGAATACTTTTTTTATTCTTTACAGAATAATGATGCCTGCTTATTGTACTAATCTGACAAATAATTATAACATGGAGCATATAATATGAAAATTGTTCTGCTTGCCGGCGGTATGGGTACAAGACTTAGCGAAGAGACCGATATCCGGCCTAAACCTATGGTTGAAATCGGCGGTAAACCTATACTCTGGCATATTATGAAGATATATTCACACTATGGATTTAATGAATTTATAATCTGTTTAGGTTATAAGGGTTATTTTATTAAAGAGTATTTTTATCACTATTTTCTTCATAATTCAGATGTAACATTTGACTTCTCCGGTCAATGTCAGGAGCGAATTGTTCATAACACAAAGGCTGAACCATGGAAAGTAACACTGGTAGATACCGGCGCAGAGACTATGACCGGCGGAAGGTTAAGGCGTGTAAAAGAGTATATAGGGAATGAAACATTTATGATGACCTACGGTGATGGTGTAGGTGATGTGGATATAAATGAACTGGTTAAATTTCATAAATCTAACGGCAAAAAAGCGACATTGACAGCTGTTCTTCCATCCGGTAAATTCGGTGCACTTGAAATAAAGGGTAATTTAATTAACTCATTTCAGGAGAAACCTAAAGGTGACGGCAGCTGGGTGAATGGAGGTTTTTTTGTGCTTGAACCCTCTGTCTTTGATCTTTTGAAAGATGATACTACTATATGGGAGCGCTATCCTCTTGAAAAACTGGCATCATCGGATCAACTTACCGCGTATAAACATAACGGATTCTGGAAACCCATGGATACACTCCGCGATAAAATTGATCTGAACGCCATGTGGGAAGCTGGCAATGCTCCCTGGAAGATCTGGTGAGGGCAATTTGAAAAATCTTTTTAGCGGAATTTATAACAACAAAAGAGTATTTCTCACCGGTCATACGGGATTTAAAGGATCATGGATGGCCCTTTGGCTGAAGAGTCTCGGTGCTGAGGTATACGGATATTCGCTCCCTCCGATATACTCGCCAGCTCACTATAATCTGACAAATCTTGATATTGCCGAAACTCTTGGTGATATTAGAGATTATCAGAATTTAAACAAAGCCATTTCTGAATTTAAACCGGATATGGTTATTCACATGGCCGCTCAGCCGCTTGTAAGGCTTTCCTACCGGGAACCGCTTGAAACTTTTGAGACTAATGTTATGGGTACTGCTAATATTTTAAATGCATGCAGAACGGTTGAATCTGTAAAAGCAATTGTTAATATTACTACAGATAAATGCTATGAAAACAGAGAGTGGGTCTGGGGTTACCGGGAAATTGATCCAATGGGTGGACATGATCCATACAGCGCGTCAAAAGGATGTGCCGAACTTGTTGCATCATCTTTTAGAAATTCTTTTTTTAATATTGAAAAATATGGTAAGGATCATCATGTCCTTTTGTCAAGTGTACGTGCCGGGAATGTAATAGGGGGAGGGGACTGGTCTGATGACAGATTAATCCCTGACATTATGAAGGCTGTAAGTAAAAATGAGGAAGTAATTATAAGATCTCCAAAATCTACAAGACCGTGGCAGCATGTTCTCGATCCTTTAAGCGGATACCTTCAGATTGGACAGAAGCTTCTTGAGGGTAATACCGATTTTGCCGAAGCATGGAACTTCGGACCGGCAGATGAAGGATCAATCACTGTTCTTGAAGTAGTTCAGAATATCAAAAAAAGCTGGGATAAAGTTAAATACCGGATAGAATCTTCAGGTGATAATCTTCATGAAGCCAATCTTTTAAAACTTGATTGTTCCAAAGCTCATATGAGGCTGAAATGGAAGAGCGTATGGGATTCTTCAAAAACATTTGAAGCCACGACAAACTGGTACAAAGAGTATTATGAAAACAAAAGGATTATCAGTGAGCAGCAATTGGGAAGTTTTATCAAAGATGCAGTGAATGTCGGGCATTCATGGACACTGTAGATTAACGATATGATTCCGGAATATGCTGCAGAACCTGTAAATACAGAATCAATCAAGGATAAAGATTTTAGAGATATTGGCATCTATAGCTTTTTTGATACCGAAGAAGATTCCAGGGTAGATTGGGAAGATGTTTTTGGCATAAATGAAAAACGGGTAAAGTGATTCTGCTTAACAGTTTGATATAAGAGAAATGAAAAAAATGATAATGAAAACAGGGACAGGTATGAGTAAAAGTGAAACATTGAAAAACGAGATTCTTAATAAAGTGAAGGAATACTATTCCGCTGTTGAAGATGAAAAGGATACTTCTTTTACTTCCGGTAAAAGCCGTGTGAATTATGCCGGACGTGTATTTGATGAAAAAGAGATGACTAATCTTGTAGATTCGTCCCTTGAATTCTGGCTTACTTACGGGCGTTACTCAGCTGAATTCGAAAAAAAGCTTGCTGAATATCTTGGAGTTAAATGGTCATTTCTTGTTAACTCAGGTTCTTCTGCTAATTTGCTGGCTTTCATGACTCTTACATCCCCTTTACTCAAGGACCGTGCTGTTAAAAGAGGTGACGAGGTAATAACTGTTGCTGCCGGTTTCCCTACGACGGTTGCGCCGATAATACAATATGGCGCAATCCCGGTATTTGTTGATGTCGATCTTGAAACCTTTAACATCGATGTGAATTATCTTGATAAAGCACTCTCTTCAAAAACAAAAGCTGTGATGGTAGCACATACTCT
Organism: Spirochaetae bacterium HGW-Spirochaetae-5; assembly: GCA_002839285.1. Classification (GTDB taxonomy): domain Bacteria; phylum Spirochaetota; class UBA4802; order UBA4802; family UBA5550; genus WRGT01. Next base: position 9,144 of record PGXT01000008.1, read on the forward strand.
GGGTAATCCATTTAATCTTAAAGCTGTTTCTGATTTTTGTAAAAAGAATAACCTTTGGCTAATTGAAGATAACTGCGATGCCCTCGGTTCGAAATTTGAAGGAAAATTTACCGGAACGTGGGGCGATATGGGGACATCGAGTTTTTATCCTCCGCACCATATGACAATGGGGGAGGGCGGGGCTGTATATACCGATAATCCTCTTCTTAAAAAGATTATGCTGTCAATTAGAGACTGGGGGCGCGACTGCTGGTGTGACAGCGGAGTAGATAATACATGTAAGCACAGATTCAGCGGTCAATATGGTACTCTGCCATTCGGGTACGATCATAAATATGTTTACAGCCATTTCGGGTATAATTTAAAAGCTACAGATATGCAGGCAGCAATAGGTTGTGCTCAGCTGGAAAAATTTCCTTCATTTGTGGAAAAAAGAAAAGAAAACTTTGCTAAATTATATAATGGGTTGAAATCGGTTGAGAATAAACTGATTCTCCCGAAAGCCACAGAGGGGAGCGATCCAAGCTGGTTCGGTTTTTTAATGACTCTTCGTGATGATGTAAGTTTTAAAAGGAATGAACTTGCGGAACATCTTGAAAAGAATAACATTCAGACAAGAAATCTTTTTGCCGGGAATATTACACGACATCCATGTTTTGATGAAATGAAAGAGGGTGTTAATTATAGAGTTGCTGGTGATCTTAAAAATACAGATAAGATCATGAACGACAGCTTCTGGGTTGGACTTTATCCGGGAATGAAAGATGAAGCAATAGATTTTATGATTAAATGTATTGTTGAATATATAGAAAATAATAAATAGCAAGAGGTCCCTTTGAAAGTATCAGATTATATTGCTAAATTCATCGAAGAGCAGAACTGTCGCTATATTTTCGGCTATATTGGCGGTGCGATAACTCATCTTGTAGATTCAATTTCAAAGAATGATAAACTTACATTTATACAGGTCTATCATGAACAGACTGCATCATTTGCTGCGGAAGGATTTTCCAGAGGTTGTGACAGCATAGGCGTTGCAATGGCAACGAGCGGTCCGGGTGCAACAAATCTGATTACCGGAATTGCCGATGCGTTTTTTGATTCACTCCCGGTTGTTTTTATAACAGGTCAGGTTAACACCTACGAGTATAAGTATAATAAACCCATTAGGCAGCAGGGATTCCAGGAAACGGATATAATAAGTATCGTAAAACCTGTAACAAAATACGCCGTATTCGTTGATAAGAAAGAGAATATACGCTATGAGCTTGAAAAAGCATACTCAATTGCAAAAAGCGGAAGACCGGGACCGGTATTGATTGATATACCCATGGATATTCAGAGATCCGAAATTGATGCAGATGATCTGATTCAATACAAGCCGGAAGTTAAGATTGATTCGGCAGCAAAACCCGATATAAACATAATACAGAAATATTTAAATGAATCAAAAAGACCAATAATCCTTTCCGGCGGTGGTGTTCTTTCAGGTAAGGCTAACGACAGTCTTTACTCATTCTCAAAAAAATTTGGAATACCCGTTGTAGTCTCATTGATGGGTAAGGGGAGCTTTCCCGAAGATGACGATTTATTTGCTGGAATGATAGGGAGTTACGGAAACAGATGTGCAAATATTGTTCTTTCTAATTCAGATCTTGTTTTTGCCGTAGGTACAAGACTTGATACAAGGCAAACCGGAACAAGGATTGATGAGTTTATGCGCAAGGGTAAAATTATTCATGTAGATATAGATGAGTTTGAAATTCTGCATAACAGAGTAGAGAGAGACTATGCTGTTTCAATGGATTCAAAACTGTTTTTTGACAGCCTTATTGACAACATAAATGAAAATTATAATACATCTAGCGATTGGATTGAGTATGTACATGATATTAAGAGCCGGTATAATCAGAAAAAAGAAATAGAACTGAATGTTAATGTAAAAACACCATATAAAGTTATGGAGATGCTTAGCCGTTACGCAGATGATAATGCTGCATTTTGCGTAGATATTGGCCAAAATCAGATGTTTGCGGCTCAATCACTTGTAATAAAGAAAGATCAGAATTTTTATACAAGCGGCGGCATGGCGCCTATGGGGTATGCAATCCCGGCTGCGATAGGAATCAGTTTTGCCTGTAATAACACCCGGAGTATAATAGCCATTGCCGGAGATGGCGGCTTTCATATCTCAACACAGTCGTTAATGCTTTTATCACAGTATAATCTGCCGGTTAAAGTTGTTGTTTTAAACAATAAGTCACTTGGAATGATTGTTCAGTTTCAGGACTTGTATTTTAATCATAACGAAGCTGCTACAACAAAACGTAGCGGATATTTTGTACCTGATATAAAGCTTTTGTCAGCCTCTTATGACATTGAATATATCGCTATTACGGATAGTACTGTCAATGATGAAGAGTTATGGAAAGATATTCTTTTATCAAAAAAACCGATGGTTATTGAAGTTATAATTGATTCGAAGACCGTAGTGTCACCTAAGCTTGAAGTAAATACAACTTTAGAAGACTTAAGCCCGAAGATCTCTGCTGAAGAGATGGGAAAAATTATGATAAAGGATAAATTCTGAAATAATGATTAAAATTGCAATACTCGGTGCGACAAGCCATATAGCAAAAGGTCTTATTTTTTCTTTTTTAAATAATACAAATTATTCTTTATATCTTTTTGCACGTGACACTTCGAGTGTAAATTTTTTTTTAGAAAGCAATTCGTTAATATCTGGTGAAATCGAAGTTTTGATTTTTGACAGGTTTTTTGATCATCATTATGATGTAATTATTAATTGTATTGGTATCGCTGATCCAGGAAAACTGAAAGATTCCGGGAGTAGTATTATTTTTGTAACTGAGACTTTTGATAACATGATTCTGGATTATTTAAAAGAGAGAAAAGAGGCTTTGTATATCAATTTTTCAAGTGGTGCTGTGTATGGCACCGCATTTAATAAACCTGTTGACTACAGCTCTTTATCTGGAATTCATGTTAACGAAATTACTGAAAAGGATTATTACAGATTAGCTAAATTATATTCAGAAGCAAAACACAGGTCGTTAAAAGAATTTAACATTATAGATTTAAGAGTATTCAGTTATTTCAGCAGATATATTGATTTAAATACAAAATTTTTAATGACTGATATTGTGAATGCAATTATCAATGATGATATTTTTGTAACTACTGATGAAAATATTGTTAGAGATTATGTTCATTTGGATGATTTATTTGGATTAATTAACTGCTGTATTACAAAAAAAAATATTAATGATGTTTTTGACGTTTACAGCAGGGAACCTATAGAAAAGTTTGAATTGCTGAAAGTTTTGAATAAAGAATTCGGGTTAAAATTTATAATTGAAAATTCGATTTCATTGGTAAATGCTACAGGATCGAAAAGCGTTTACTTTTCAGAGAATAAGCATGCTTCTATAATCGGATATGAACCATTTTATTCTTCGGTTGATACAATACTATTTGAAATTGAGAAAGTTCTGAATTATTAAAAATTGATTTGTATAATGAGTTGTTTTTTAATAAAATTTTTTTGTGACTAAGGAGTTATATATGAAAAAAGCATTTATTACAGGAGTAACCGGGCAGGATGGATCATATCTAGCCGAACTATTGCTTTCAAAAGGATATGAGGTTCATGCAATTTTAAGAAGATCTTCGGTCTTTACAACAGCAAGGATAGATCATTTATTCGATAATAAAAATTTTTTTACTTATCATGGAGATCTTACTGATTCCAGTAATCTTCATAGAATGCTTGCTAAAATTCTACCGGATGAAGTTTATAATCTTGGGGCACAATCGCATGTAGCTGTTTCATTTGATGTTCCTGAATATACTGCCGAAGTAGATGCGGTGGGTACAATTCGTATTCTTGATGCTATTCGCGACCTTGGTATAAAACCGCGTTTTTACCAGGCCTCTACATCTGAATTATTCGGGGGGCTTCCTGGTACAGCACCTCAAAGCGAGAAAACACCTTTCTACCCCAAGTCTCCATATGGAGCTGCTAAATTGTACGGATATTGGGTGACAGTCAATTATAGAGAATCATATGACCTTTTTGCATGTAATGGGATTCTATTTAATCATGAATCTCCGAGACGTGGTGAAACTTTCGTAACAAAAAAAATAACAAAAGCTGTTGCGAATATTCATAAAGGGAAACAAAAAGTTTTAACTCTTGGCAATATGGATGCTAAACGGGACTGGGGACATGCCAGGGAATATGTTGAGGCGATGTGGCTTATGCTTCAGCAGGATAAACCGGACGATTTGGTAATTGCAACGGGAAAGACATATACTGTTCGTCAATTTGTTGAATATGCATTTGAAGAGGTGGATGTTCAGCTGGAATGGGAAGGTGTTGGAGTTGATGAGAAAGGGCTTAATAAAAAAACCGGTGAAGTTGTAGTAGCAATAGATCCCCGTTATTTCCGTCCAGCCGAGGTCGAATTGTTATGGGGTGATCCATCTAAGGCAAAGGAGAAACTTGGATGGGAAGCAAAAATTGATGTACGTGAACTATGTAGAATGATGGTAAAATATGATTTAAAGTATGATACATATGGTGGTAAAGAGGAGTGATTCGTTATGAATAAAAATAGTAAAATATATGTAGCTGGACATACCGGATTGGTGGGTTCTGCAATAATTCATAAATTGGCGGAATCCGGCTATACAAATCTTTTATATAGAACTATCGATGAGATGGATTTAACAAATCAGGCTGAAGTGGATCTTTTTTTTAAAAATGAGAAACCGGATTATGTTTTTTTGGCAGCAGCAAAAGTTGGCGGGATAATGGCTAACTCTACATATCCTGCGGATTTTATTTTTCAGAACATGGCAATAGCATTAAACGTTATTCATTCCGCATATAAATATGGGGTAAAAAAGCTTATTAATTTAGGTTCGAGTTGCATTTATCCAAAAAATGCGCCACTACCATTAAAAGAAGAATATTTATTATCTGGTTTTCTTGAACCTACAAATGAAGCGTATGCTATAGCAAAAATTTCGGCAATAAAACTTTGCAAATATTATAATGAACAGTATAAAACAAATTTTTTATCAGCTATGCCGACTAATCTATATGGACCGGGAGATAATTATGATTTGGAGAATTCCCATGTCTTACCAGCTATGATAAGAAAAATATACGAGGGATATATATCTAAATCAAAAGTTGTTTTATGGGGAGATGGATCACCTTTACGTGAATTTTTATTTTCCACAGATTTAGCAGACGCGTTAATTTTTTTAATGGAAAAATACGACTCTTCTGATATTGGAGAATTTATTAATATTGGTTCCGGAGATGAAGTGAGCATGAAGGAGTTATCTAACATGATTAAAAGGGTTTTAAATTTTGATGTAGATGTTGAATGGGATTTATCAAAACCAAATGGTACTCCGCGCAAATTGCTTGATACATCTAGACTTACTTCTTATGGGTGGAAGCCAAAGATAAAAATTGAAGAAGGGATTGGTTTATCTTATCTGGACTTTGTTAAAAGATATTATCCGAGTAATATCTTTTAACGATTATTATAAATATAGTTCGGGCTAAATATAACTCACAAACTAATTCCTATGATTTCTAATATTGGCTATTAGTGTAAATAATAGATTATTTATACTAATAGTAATCAATCGTGGTGATTATTTCATGTTATATCAAAAGTTATTAAATTTAAAACTTATTGATTACTTCTGCCATTCGCTGAGCTCACAATATAAATAAAATGGTATCATTCATAATAAAATTATCTTAAAATATCAGATTTGAAATAATCTATAATTAAATTTATACAAATGGAATTGTTAATGGTTAAAGCTAATTCGTTGAAGTTAAATCTTCTTTTAAATATAATAAAAACATCTTTAGCTATTCTATTTCCTCTCATCACATATCCTTATGTGACGAGAGTGTTATTACCTGAAGGTCTAGGAAAAATTGAATTTGTGAATAGTCTTGTTTCATATTTTATAGTTATAGCTGGATTTGGTATTCCGGTTTATGGTCTGCGCGAAGTTAGTAAATATCGTAACGATAGAGATTTATTGTCAAAGAAAGTTCATGAGTTGTTTATTCTTAATACAATTGCGACTGTAGTAGTTTTTAGTGTATATATTATTTTGGTATTGTTTTCAGAAAAACTTTTTTTACAAAAAGAACTCTGCTTTATATTAGGTTTGTCAATTATTTTTACAACATTTGGTATGGATTGGGTTTATCAAGGTTTTGAGGATTATCTATTCATAACAATTAGAAATTTCATATTTCAGGTTTTAAGTCTTGTTCTTTTATTTCTTTTGGTTAAAAGTAGTGATGATTATTTAATTTATGCAGGGCTTTTAGTTTTGTCGCCGATTGGGTCAAGTATCATCAATTTTTTTCTTTTAGGAAAATACATAGATTTTAAAATCTTTAATAATTATCAGATAATTTATCATATTAAAAATGTATTAATCATATTTGTTACTTTGTTAATGGGAACATTATTACTTAAACTTGAAGCTGTTTTACTTGGTCTTTTTCTCGGGTACGCAGATGTTGGTATTTATTCCGTTGCAAATAAACTTATAAATATGATAGTTGGTGTAATCGCAATGGTTGGTATGACATTTTTACCAACAATCATACATCATGTAAATAAAAACGATGAAAAATACGTTCAACTATTATTAAATAAATCAATTAATTTTGTTATTTTTATAACTATCCCTATGATAATAGGATTATTTTGTTTATCTGATGAAATAATTTATTTATTGGCAGGGGATAGTTTTTCTGCTTCAGTGTTGCCTTTCAAAATAATGCTTTTAATAATAATCTTTAATGCTGTTAGTGTTGTATATGGGAATCAGGTATTTCTTGCTTATCATCAGGAGAGAAAATCCCTTTTTATTCTAATGATTGCGGGATTAATTGGCATTGTATTAAATTTTATTTTAATTCCGCTTTTTAATGTTTCTGGTGCTGCTTTGGCAGTAACATTCAGCTCATTTATTGCTGTTTTACTTCAGTATTTTTTTGCTATGAAATATGCTCCTATTAATATATTGACTATCCAGAATTTAAAGTCAATTATAATGAGTTTGTTTATGGGGATAATAATTTTAGTTTCAAAGCATCTTTTGTCTCCATGGAGTCCAATAATATTAGTTATTATTCCTGTTGGTGTAGTGGTATATTTTTCAGGTATGGCTTTCTTGAAAGATGATTTTACATCGGAAATACTATCAATTATGAAGAAAAAGATATCTGATTATAGGCAGAAAAAATAAAAGTAAATGCTTGGACTTAAATTTTAATTTTAAATGGTGATGGTAATTGATTATGATTAATCCGTTAATATCAATAATGATTCCAACCTGGAATAGAGACGAATCAGTTTTAGATATTGTTAAGGTCGTTAATAAAAGTCTAATTCAAGATATTGAAATCGTTATAGTTGATAATAATTCTGATGAAAAATTTTTCAGATTTATCGAAAGTAATATAAAATCATTCCCTAATGTTAGATTATATCGGAATAATGAAAATATTGGCATGACGCCAAATTGGAATAAGTGTATTCAATATTCAAAAGGTGAATGGTTAGGTTTGATCTGCTCTGATGATATTTATAAGCAGAGTGCAATCCCTCGCGTCAGAGAGATAATCAAAACGCTAGGAGAACCCGGTTTAATTATTCAATCACCACATTTAAAAGTTGATATTGATTATCTTCCTAAAGGTTATCAAACGGTTAATAATATAGAATTACCGATTGCATCGGGCCAATTCTGGCATAGATCAATATCTGAACAACTTGGCGGTTTCAATGAAACTATTAAATATAGTCCAGATGCAGAATACTGGTTTAGAATTGCTTACTCATATCCTGTAGTCCGTGTACAGGAAGCGTTTGCTGAGTATCGAGAGCATAATGATAATTATATGTGGGAAACACTACGTAAGGATGATTACATTCAGCAAAATATATTATTAAGCAGAATTCTTTTGAATTATAAAACTACACCTGAGTTGGCAATGAATGATGAATATATTGATCAATGTTTAGATCAATCATTAAAAGGGACAATCTATTCAATATTGAATTCTTCATTTTTAAAAAAAGGTAAATCAGATATTTTTTTTAAATATTTAAAATTTTTAAATGAAATTTCAAAGAGCCCTATTCAGAAAATCAGTATTTTTATAGTACTAGCATCAATTATAAATGGGACTATTATGAGATTACTTGGTAAATTTAAAAAGCTTATTTTGAGGTAAAATTTTGAAAAACATATCAGTTATTGCTGTAGTTTATAATGAAGGACATCGAATAGAAACATTTTTAAAATCATTTTCATGGAGTGATGATGTAATTGTTGTTGATAAATCTTCAACAGATAATACACGGGAAATTGCATTAAAGTATACTGAAAATGTAATTCTAGTTCCTTATAGTGATACCGGTGATGAAATAAAATATGGATTAGCACAAGCAAAAAATGATTGGATACTCACAGTAACCGCATCTGATCTTATACATCCTAAATTAGTAAAAAAAATTATTAAGTTAATAAATACAAAGGATTTTGATTTTGAAGTAATTTCACTTCCCTTTGCAATATATGTTTTTGGAATTAGAAATCCAAAAAGATCTCCTTGGGGATTGGTTAATAAAGAATGGTTGATAAAAAAAGAAGTGTTATCTCCAAGTAAAGAAGTTCATAAAGAGATGGAGCATAATTCAAAAAAAATATTTAAAATGGGTTTTAGCGAAACAGAAAATCTATATCATCTTACACATGAATCAATGGAGACATTTTTGGAGCGACATACTCGATATACTCGTTGTGAAGCTTTAAAATATAATGATGAAAAAACTGCATTTAGATCATCATTAAAGGAACTACTGAGATCGGTTTATGAGGTTTTTATTAAGAAAAGGAGTTTTCTTTTAGGGTGGGATGGATTAGCTTTAGGTTTAGCTTATATTTCTTATTTTATATTTAAATATCTTTTTATTTGGGAGAAATTTCGCGGAAAGGGTTCAACTGAATACAGTAAAATTAAGCAGGATATTATAAAATTATGGGAAGATGAATCAAAAATAAAATGATTATACTTTAAATAAATGTTAGGAGATTACATGCAAATAATTGAAACAATTATTAGTGGTTGTTATGAAATATTACCTGGAGTATTTAGAGATTCTCGGGGTGAATTTATAAAAACATTTAATTATGATGAATTTGTTAAATATAATTTAGTAACGGATTTCAAAGAGGAATTTTATTCTGTTTCTCATATTAATGTATTACGAGGTCTTCATTTTCAATCACCACCATGTGATCAGGAAAAAATTGTAACATGCATGAATGGTGGAGCAGTAGATATTATTCTGGATATCAGAAAAAAATCCATTACATATGGAAAGTATTTAGTTTTAAATATTTCAGCAAATAAAAGAAACATGGTTTATATTCCAAAAGGTTGTGCTCACGGTTTTTTATCTCTGGCAGATAATACAGTAATGAATTATAAGGTTACTTCTGTACATTCTCCTATTTGTGATTCAGGAATACTTTGGGATTCAATAGGTTACAATTGGCCTGTTGATATTCCGATAATATCTGATCGAGATAAAGGATTTTTACCTTTAAATGAATTTAAAACACCTTTTTAAAATTGAGGATTAAATGAAGAAAATTATTATAACAGGTGCTACTGGATTTATTGGATCAAATCTTACTCGTCGTTTGGTAAATGAAGGATTTGAAGTAAATCTCATTATCCGCAAATCATCCAGTACTGAATTATTAAAAGACATTTTAGATATGGTGAAGTTATATTATTATGATGGTACTTATCAGTCAATGCATGAGATTATGTTTGAAATAAAACCTGATTTAGTATTTCATTTAGCATCAAAATTTTTAGTTCAGCATAGATCTGATGAGATTGTGGATCTTATAACAAGTAATATTCTTTTTTCAACACATCTTGCTGAAGCTATGGTCAATAATGATATCACAAAACTCGTAAATACTGGAACTTCATGGCAACATTATAACAATGAAATTTTTAATCCGGTAAATCTATATGCTGCGACCAAACAAGGATTTATTGATATTCTTTTATATTATCATGAGGCTCGCAAATTGGATGTAATTACCCTGGAATTATTTGATACATGTGGAAAAGATGATCCAAGACCAAAACTTTTTAATATTATAAAAACAGCAGCAAAAAATAATACAGAGCTTCTCATGTCACCTGGAGAGCAATGTCTTGATATTATTTACATAGATGATGTAGTTGATGCTTTTCTTATAGCTAGCCAGATAATTTGCGAAGAGAATAGTATTTTTAAAAGTTATGTTGTATCAACAGGATCATCTTTACCATTAAAAGAGATAGTTACAAAGTTTGTTGACGAAAATAATATTGACATTGTAGTTAAATGGGGTGGACGTGAATATAGAGATAGGGAAGTAATGATTCCATGGTCTCGAGGAGAAATTTTACCAGGCTGGAGTGCTAAACATAGCTTTAATGATTTTGTAAAATGGTTATTTCATTGATGATTTATATTAAAATAAAAATCTTAAATTGATAGTTATTTTCAATTACAGGTGAGTAATAAACAAATTATAATTTTGAGGATATAATGATTAAAAAAAACAAATTTTCTGTCATAACGGTATGTTTTAATAGTGAACGAACTATTAGAGACACAATAGAATCTGTTCTAAAACAGACATATACAGAATATGAATATTTAATTATTGATGGAAAATCAGATGATACAACATTATCTATAATAAAAGAATATGAAACTTCATTTGAAGGCAAAATGAAGTTGATTTCAGAAAAGGATAATGGTATTTATGATGCAATGAATAAAGGTATTCAGCATGCTGATGGAGATATTATAGGTTTTATAAATTCGGATGATTGGTTGGAACCGGATGCCCTTGAAAATATTAATAATGAATTTATATTAAATAATTGTGAAGTTGTATATGGTTTGTTGAGATTTTATAAACATGATAAATATTTTGGAATGAATGGTAATAGTCACTATTTTATTAATGACTCAATGATCGCTTTCCCTACATGTTTTATTAAAAAAAGTGTATATGAGAAATATGGAGTATATAATACAAAATATAAATCAGTAGCTGATTACGATTATATTATACAAATAGTTAAATATGGAGTTGAAATACATTTTGTAGAAAAAGTAATTGCTAATTTTAGAATTGGCGGGATGTCGTCAAGTTTAACTGCGGCTTATGAAACTAATTCTATTCGTTATAAATATGGTTTTATTTCATTTAAAAAGTATTTATTGATGATTCTATTTTTAAAATTAAAGAATTTATTAAATATTATTTAGATTGTAAAATAATATTTTAATTATTAACCTTTCGATTTTTAATTTTTGTTAAAATACTATTTCATATCTATTTCGTAAAAGATTTTATTTATCTTTTCAACTTTATGCTTATTCAGAAAGTTTTTTTCAACATGCATATAAGCATTCTTTTTTATCTGCTCTTTTTCAGAATTCTTCATCTGTAATATGGCATTGATTTTTTCTGCAATAGTTTTAATGTCTGCATTATAATCATAGAAAAAACCATTATTATTATCAATGATTATATCGTTTATTCCTCCGACTCTCCGGGCAAGGACAACACATTTGTTCTGCATAGCTTCAATTGTAACTAACGAAAAAGTTTCCGAATCACTATTTATCATAAGAAGGTCTATATCCTGATAAAGATTAAGAATTTCATTGTGATATAACTGTCCGGAAAAATAAACCGGTAATTTCATAACAGCTGCTCTGGTTTGCAAAGATTTTAACAGATCATCGTCATCGCTTTCGCCGATAATGATTCCAGTAAAATCATTTCTGAAGTTTAATAATTCATTTAATGAATCTATAAATATATCAACCCGTTTGTTTCTGTCTATTCTGCATATAGTTGCGATTATAAGTTTTTTATTATCAGGAATTAATTTGTGTAATGTATGAGATTTATTTTTTGTATGACTGGCATCAATTAAATTGATCCCATTGTGAACAACAGATATTTGTGATTCTTTACCCAGAATTAATTTTAAATGAGCAGCTGTATGTGTTGATGGTACCAGGATATGGTCGAATCTTTTTTTGAAAATTTTTATCCATTTTGCCAGAAATGATTTTTCAGGAAGAGTATCGTGGATATGCTGAACTGTTTTAAGTTTTGGACTTAATATTTTATAAAGGCTGACTAGAATACAATCATAACTGTTGTTGCCGTATATTAATTGTATTTTATTATTTTTGACAATTTTGTGAATGATTAAAAGATTAATTATAATAGAATAAATAAAAGAAAAAATATAAATCATGTCTTTTAATTTTTTAAATGGAAACTTTTTAAAATGGTTTGATGTATAGATATTAGAAATATTTCTAGTCCCGTTATATAGAGTGGAAATTTTTGGATCTGTCAGTATTGCAAAAATAAAATCATCATTATCATTTATAAAATGTTTTAATGCAAGCTCAGCTCCGCCTATTATTTCACTTTGATTTAATATTAGTATATTGCTTTTCAATTTCATCTCTTTCTTATATATTAATTTTAAGAATTATAAATACGGTGTATTAAATATTAAACTGACAGGTATTATGTTAATATTTAATACATTTTTTTTAAAGTTAATGCGGTGATCATTGCATTAACTTTATCTTTGTCCCCTTTTAAAATCCGGTATAGAATTGTAGCTAAGATTCTTGGTATTACAATCATTAATAATAAAGGATAATGAGACCATGTAAATATTAAAGCGCTTCTGAAGAAATGATACACTGCAAAACTGCTTTTTGTCTTCTTCTGCTTATTCGCTCCGGTTGATGCTCCTTCCTTATGGTAGACTCTTGATTTTCCGGTATAACCTATCTTCCATCCCCTCTTATTGCCCCGTGTTATCCAGTCGGTTTCTTCGAAGTAAATAAAATAATCTTCACACATGGGGCCGACATCATTAATGTACTCTTTTGAAACAAATAGTGAAGCCCCTATAACGTAGTCTTTTTTGAAATTTTCATTGTCAAACTGGCCTTTATCATATTCCCCTGAACCAATGTGGCGGGAATAAGCCAATGTTCGATAATATATTCCGCCTACCGCCTGAATTACATCCGGATTATTGTAATAAAGAAGTTTTGATCCAATAATTCCGGTCTTATTTCCAGATTCTCTGGATTGATGAGCATATTTTACCAGTTGCTCAAGTGAATCGTTTTCTATTACAGTATCATTATTGAGTATCCAGACATGAGTAAAGTCGTTTTTTAATTGCGCAAACTTTATTGCTGCATTGTTTCCGCCTGCAAACCCTAAATTTGATCCAGCATCAATGAGAATTAACGGGGAATCTGAAAGTGGTTGCGGAGCGGTATGATGTAGAAGGCTTTCATATGAGTAAGTGGAATACTGTAGTGGTTTTTCTTTAATCGGCATTAACAGGTGGGTAAGGGGATGTTCCGGATCAACTTCTGGAATATGTTTACCTTCAGCCCACTGTTTAATATAATTAAGTGAATCATCAGTTGAAGCATTATCACAGACAATTATTTGATAGTACTTGTAGTTATTATGGAGAATACTTTCAAGGCATTCTATTGTATCTTTCCAGCCATTATAATTGACAAGAATAATATATATCTTTTCGGGATTCTTCATTTATTGTCCTTATTTTTTAAAATTATCTTTTATGGTTATTTAAATATCTTTATTTCTATACAGTGGGATCTACATTTATATTATTTTAATAGATAAAAGTTAATAGTGTCAATTGTTTTTCCTTTTTAAAAAATATTCTTTAACAGTTTAATAGTACTTTTATTTTGATTCAATGAAGGGGTAAGATTTTGTTGGTAAAATGAGGTACAAATTTTTTATACCAGTCTAGTACTCAGTATTTTTTTTTTACTAAATACATGTTGACACTAACTTGTTATAATTAAAATAAAGAAGTAATCAAATTTTTTATTGAGTAGAGGTTCTGGTGAAGTATAATCTTGGCTGCGGTTTTACAAAAATTCCTAATTATATTAATTGTGATAATGATGAAGTGGTTAAACCTGATTTATTATTGGATCTGAATAAAAATGACTGGTTTCATAAATTGGAAAATGCTGAAGAAATTTGTGCGTACAATGTTATTGAGCATCTCCACGATTTAGATAATTTTTTCATAAACGCTTATAAAGCCTTGAATCTGCACGGAAAACTGATAATAACTGTTCCATGTGTATTTCATGAAAATGCATTTAATGATCCATCACATGTGAACTATTTTACACCTAAGACATTTTTATTTTTTTCTAATAATGATTTTTCTCATTATAATACTAAAAAAGGATATAAATTTAAACTGGTTAAATTAAAGTTAACTTTTTCGAAAGGTTTATTAGGCATGTTTTTTTATAGTATGATGAGATTTTTTTCTACAGGAGTTTCATTATCGTTTGTTTCTGAAATTAAGGCAGAGATGGAAAAATTAGAACAATTATGATTATTGGTATTGATACATATTTTCTTTCCATGAAAAACAATACAGGTATTGGAACTTTTGTTTTAAATACCATTCTTGGTATATCAAAAATTGATCATGTTAACGAATATATTTTATTTACTCCAGCAATAGTTCATCATCAGTTTGCTGAAGAAATTTTAAAGAATAAGAATTTCAAGATAGTGATTGTTAAATCACTATTCCCATCAAGACGTTTATGGCTTCAAAGTCTAAATTTAAGGAAAGTTATTCTTGATAATAATACCGATGTATTTTGGGGCGGGGGGGAGTATATACCCGTATTGCTTCCTGCTAGAGTAAAAACCTGTGCAACAATTCATGATGTTGTATTTAAAGTTTTGCCGAAAACAGCGGCGTTTACAGATAAAATATTTTATAATTTTTTACTCCCGTTTTCGTTACACAAAACAGATAGTTTGCTTACTATTTCAAATGTTTCTAAAAAAGAGATTGTAAAATATCTTAAAATAGAACCTGAGAAAATAAAAGTTATATATGATGGAATAGACTTAAAAAAATTTATACCTGATGAAAAACAAATAAAAGAAAAATTTATTCTTTTTGTTGGTACATTGCAGCCGAGAAAAAATATGATTTCGTTAGTTGAGGCTTTTATTTTATTAGCTGATAAAATTGATCATGATCTTGTTGTTGTTGGTGCTACGGGATGGAAAAGTAGTGATTTATCAGAAAAAATATTGTCTTTGCCTGATTCTTTAAGTAAAAGAATTCATTTTAAAGGGTATGTTTCGGATGAAGAATTAGTTGAGTTATACCAGACAGCTGATCTGTTTGTTGCCCCATCTTTGCATGAAGGATTCGGATTGATAATTGCAGAAGCGGTTGCATGCGGAACTCCTGTATTAACAACCAGAAGAGGGGCCATCCCTGAAGTATTTGAAGACATCCCTGAATATGCCGACCCGTTATCACCAGTTGATATTTCCGATAAAATAATCTCTATTCTATCAGATCCGGTTAAAATGCGTCAAATGTCAGTTAAAGGATTAGATTTTATTCGTAAATATGATATAAATAATGTATCCCGGCAATACATCGATTTTTTTAATACATTATAATAGATTCCGGAATAATTGAATATCCTTTTTATTGATCAGGAATATGATTACTAAAAGACTATATAGTAACGATACAATTAGAATTGAAGTTATCAGTGACGCAAAACCTACCAAAAGATTAATATTTACAACATAACATATAGATGCAATTAGTAACAGAGTTAATTGTATTAGAGCTGTTTTTGTATAATTAATGTATTTATTCTTAATAAGAAAACCTGTCGTTAAAATATATGAAGTTACATAAGCAATTACTGTGCTGTAAACGGCTCCATCTGCCTTCAGGTATTTGATTAAAATTATTGATGTTATCATAGTGACTAATGCAACCATCATATCTACTCTTGAATTAATAATTTGTTTATTAAGTGAACTTATTATTATCCCGGATATATTAAATGAAAACGGAATTGCAATGGCAAACATTTGCAGTAGATATATTGAGTCGGTATATTTTATTCCGAATATTAATGTAATGATATTCCCGGCATAAATATAAAAGATCATAGCCAGGTAAAATGACATTATAGAAAAAATTTTTGAGTATGTGTCATAAGCATATTTAAACAGTTCTTTATCCTTTTCGTAATTATGCTGATAAAGATACGGCATCAGTACTCTGCTTAAATTCCCCGGGATAAATAATAGAGATAAGAAGAAAATATATGCATTATTATATATTCCTGAATATATTGTACCATGCATTATAGGAAGAATAACAGAGGAAAAATTCATTGTAATACTTGAGAAAACTACTGAATAGGAAAAAGGAATAGTTTCTATTGCAAATTTTTTAAAAGTTAAATAATTATACTTAAATTTATAGAATTTAACTGTGTGTATGAATGCAATTAAAGTTATTGCTATAACTATTATCAGCCTGGTATATGAAAGATGAAAATAATCACCTCTAAAAAGTATTACAGCATATGTTCCTCCGAGAAAGAGAAGAGCAAAGAAAGAATTATATAAAGAAGAGAGAAAAAATTTTGATTTAGCTTCAAACAACTGATTGATCGTTGAGAGGAATTCGTTCACTATCCGGACAAGTCCAAGTATCAAAGCAAGTATTATCGTATTTTTATTGAAATCAGTAATGAATATAGCGGTTATCAGCGCTAAGAATGCAGTTATTGACAATAGCAGTTTAAGTATTATAGTACTTGTATAGTTTTCATCTATATCATTTTTATAATAGTTAATTGCACGTATAGAAGATACACCAATCCCCATATTTGAAATTACTGAAAAGAATGTACCAAATGCCAATGCTGCAGAATATTCACCAAAGTGTTCCTTACTCAGATAATGGGCTATTATAATATTAATTACAAAAAAGAAAAATTTTTCTAATACAGTGGATACTGTTAAAATGAGCGAGTTTAAAAAGAATGATTTTTTGACATTTCCCATAATGTCATTAAAACTGATATTATTTTTTTGTCAATAGATAACATGTTAAAATTGTTAAAAGTCCCCCTCTGTCGCCGAAGCGACATCAGTCGGCGTTTTTAGGACATCCTGTCTGCGCCTGACACAGAGCTGTCACGATGACCGCCTGCGGGCGGACGACACGACGTCGTAATCCTGCCCGCCAAACATCGTGTTTGTAGTCCCCCTTGGAGAGAAGAGGGAGACAGATAATGCTAAAAGCAATGGGTGCAGCCCATTGTCTTTTGCCTTCCCCTTCTCACCAAGGGGAAGGTGGCACGAAGTGACGGATGGGGGGAAAAAAAGTAGACAGCCCCTGCAGAATCCGGTAACCTTGTTGATAAATGTACACTTGAAGTCTATATTCACGATTCGGGGTATTACAAAACTACTGAAGCTGTATAAGGGAATACTTTTTGAATCAAAAAGAGGAGCAGATATCAATGGATAACGATATACGATGGATTCAAAGACTTGAAAATTACAAAAAAGCACTGAAACAATTAAATGATGCTGTAGATCTATCAAAAACCAGAGAGCTTTCTCTTCTTGAGAAGCAGGGATTGATTCAGGCTTTTGAGTTTACACATGAACTTGCCTGGAATCTGCTTAAAGATTATCTGGAATATCAGGGATATCAGGATGTCAAAGGTTCAAGAGATGCAATCCGGGAGGCTTTTAAAATCGGATTAATCGAAAACGGGGAGCTTTGGATGGAAACAATCAAGGCACGAAATATTACATCTCATGCCTATGATGAAGAAATTGTCCGGAAAGCCGTAACGACAATTATTGATGATTACAGTGAAATCTTCAATAATTTATCGAAGAAATTTGAAGCTTTGAAATCAAGAGAGTAATAGATGGATATAGGACTATCTTTAAAACAGTTGAACCGGATTATAGAAGCATTGGAGCAATTTGAGAATATAAAAAAAGCTATTGTTTTCGGCTCTCGGGCAAAAGGTAATCATAAAAATGGTTCCGATATTGATATAGCTGTAATTGCAGAGGAGCTGGATTTCCGGAAAATATGTCAGATAGGAAGCAGGCTTGATGATCTGGATTTACCTTATAAAGTTGATATTGTTGATTATAATGCTATAAGTAATAAAGAGTTAAAAGAGCATATCGATAGAGTGGGTATATCTCTGTTCACAAGAATTGATACGAAAATATAGTTCATCCTTCAAGTCACTCTAATCTGTGGTTCAGACGACTTTGTACTGAAAGATAATTTCAAGCTACACTTTGTGGCTGTCACTCCGGGGTCACAACCAGATATTACTCCAACAATAAATCTTTGAACAGGATTTCGAGATTCAGAAGATTTCCGGGATTAAACAGAGTACTCATTTTAATCCGGGAAATCTTTAAATCGTTTATTCCTGTTCAGATATCTTTCTTCCCCTTCTCTTCAAGGGGAAGGTGGCACGAAGTGACGGATGGGGGGGCGAAATTCACCGTATCAATTTTATTTTTTTCTTTACTTTATCCGTAAAAAAAAATACTTAACATAGACGAAGTATTCAAAATCCTCTAAACTAAAGGATGGCAATAATGATTGATGAAATTTTAAAAGAACATATAGATACAGTAAAAAAATTAGAGGGGATGAAAGAGGTAATTGGTGAATTATCCGCTGTTATAAACAGTGCTCTTTTTAACGGGAAGAAACTCCTTATTATGGGGAACGGCGGCAGCGCTGCTGATTCGCAGCATTTTGCAGCTGAAATAGTGGGCAGGTACAAAATCGAAAGGTCTGGCTATCCTGCAATTGCTCTCACTACAGATACATCTATAATCACATCCATCGGAAACGACTATTCATTTGAGAGAATATTTTCAAGGCAGATAGAAGCACTTGGTGACGACGGTGACGTTGTTATCGGGCTGTCAACTTCCGGCAACAGTAAAAATGTTATGGAGGGGTTTGACCAGGCGAAAAGGAAGGGGTGTAAAACCATTGCTCTCCTTGGTAAAGACGGCGGCGTATTGAAAAATTGGGCCGACCATGTGCTGATTGTTCCATCCGACACAACCGCACGGGTTCAGGAGTGTCACATTATCATAATTCATCTGTTGTGTGATCTTTTTGAGAAAGGATTGAAAGATAATTCCCTGGTATAAGTTTTAGTATAAAATAAAAAAATAGATATCCCCGCCTCTTACGCGGCGGGGATAATTGATTATTTATTAACTGCAATTAGTTAATAAATTATTACTTAAAAGGATTAAAAAATAATGGAAAAATTTAATTTTTCAAATGTTTCGGTACTTGTTATCGGGGATATAATGCTCGACCAGTATTTGTGGGGGAGTGTCGACAGGATATCTCCCGAAGCCCCGGTTCCCATTGTTAATATAAAGAGAACAAGCCTCGCTCCCGGCGGTGCTGCTAACGTTGCTAATAATATTGCTTCACTTGAAGCTGAAGTTCTGCTCATTGGTACTGCAGGTGAAGATTACAATGGTGAACAGCTTTCACAGGTGCTTAATCAGAATTCTATAAAACATCTCTTATTCAAAACTGATACCCCCACAATCACCAAGGTCCGTGTAGTGGGGAACAAGCAGCAGATGATGCGTCTGGATTACGAACAGCCGAAGCCTCTCTCTGAAGAGATCAAAAACAGCATGAAGATTGAAATTACAAAATGCATTGATGATTTTGATGTTGTGGTAATATCGGACTATAATAAAGGGGTATGCACCGATGATCTCTGCAGATTTATTATTGCAGAAGCAGAGAAGCATAATATACCTGTTGTGATTGATCCGAAGGGTAAGGATTGGGCAAAATACAGCGGGGCAACGCTTGTTACTCCTAACATGAAGGAGCTTAATGAATTTATCGGTTATAATATTCCCAATGAAGACATTGATGTTGAAGCTGCTATTCCCGAAGTCTTTTTGAATTCAGGATTTAAAAATCTGCTTATAACACGTTCTGAAAAGGGGATGACTCTCTATGACGGTGTTCAGACCGAACATTTTCCTACATTTGCAAAAGAGGTTTATGATGTCTCCGGCGCGGGTGATACTGTTATTGCCGCGCTTGCCGTTGGTATTGCCTCAGGTTATAAGTTGAGAGATTCAGTGGAGTTTGCAAATATGGCTGCCGGTATTGTTGTCGGGAAACTGGGCACTGTTCCGATTAAAAAATCTGATCTTATACGCGATCTTCATCTCTCATATAATAAAATAATCAGCAATGAAAATATCCCTGATTTAATTGAGAGTTTGAATAATGAGAATAAACGTATTGTTTTTACCAACGGCTGTTTTGACATTCTTCATATAGGTCATGTGAAATATCTCGAGAAGGCAAAGGAGCTTGGCGACATTCTTATACTCGGTCTAAATACCGACGACTCCGTAAGAAGAATTAAAGGGGAGGGGCGCCCTGTAAACCGTGAGGATGACCGTGCTGCTGTCCTTGCGGGTCTTTCATCTATCGATTATATAATCAAGTTTGATGAAGATACCCCTCTCTCACTTATAGAGAAAGTCAGGCCGGATTTCCTGGTAAAGGGTGGAGACTACCGGGCCGAGGATGTGGTTGGAAGGGAGTATGCCGATGAGGTTGTGCTTATTGATTTTGTGGAAGGGTACTCTACTTCAATGATTATAAGCAGGCTGCGGTGTGAACAGGAATGACAAAAATTTTTGATATTGATAATACATGGACACTTTTTCTTGACCGTGATGGTGTGATAAATAGACGGATTATTGATGATTACGTAAAGAGCATAGATGAATTTATCTTTCTCGATGGCGTTCTTGACTCGCTGAAGATATTCAACGGGCTCTTTAAGCATGTAATTGTTGTTACCAATCAGCGGGGCATTGCACTTGGTTTAATGAATGACCGTGATCTTTCAGTTATCCATGAATATATGCTTAATACAATAAACAGTAATGGCGGGAGAGTTGACCGTGTCTATCACTGCCCTCACGATAAAACTGATAATTGTGACTGCCGTAAACCGAACCCCGGTATGCTTATTCAGGCTAAGAACGATTTCCCCGATATAGATTTCACCAGGGCTGTCATGGTCGGCGATTCCGAATCAGACATGGGGCTTGGCCGGAGCAGATCATTAAAAAATGTTTTTATTTCAGAATCGTCGGGTGCTGATGTTGACGCGGATATTGTTTTCCCGTCTCTTAAAGATTTTGCGGAGTATCTTATAAATTAATAAAGTGCCCCTATCCCCCCTGCGGGCACATTTCCCCATGATGAGATGGTGAATGGGGGATTCAGGATTTTTTTGTAAAACTCTCCAACTGTCTTTTCGCAGGGGGAGATGTCGCTTGCGACAGAGGGGGCGTAAAGCCTTAAATTGTTTTGATAAAGGTTAAATTGAATGAATAAATTGAACAGCAAACTCCTTGTTAAATGGACTCCGGGTAAAATAGATAAAGTGATCATCGATCTTCCTCAGGGGCTTGGTGATCAGATTATGTGTTTTCCTCTTATGGCATCCCTTAAGAGATATAATAAGGATATGCATATAACAGTAATTACATTCAATAAAATATCACTTAATCTTCTTGGTTATAATAAAAACATCGATGATGTTAAAACGTTTGAAATGGACTTTACTGTTAAAGGTCTGATCCGGTTTTTCACGTTCAGTTATTATAAGTTTTATTCTATGATGAATGCCGGTAATTATGATCTGCTTATATTTACCCATCCCAATATTGTCCGTGATCTGCTGTTCTATATGCTCCCCGCTAAGCGTAAAATCTACAATAGAGAGAATGCTCACAAATTTACTGAGATAAGTAATGTTCTGGAATTTATGGATATCCCCGTTGTAAATGATTACTCAGTCGATTTTAATTTTATTAGTGATCTTCTAATGAAAAATAATCTTAGAGAAAATGATTATATACTACTTGATATTTATGCCCAGTATCTTGACGAAGATCCACGCCAGTGGCCTTATTTCCCTGAACTGATATCAGAATTGAAAAGGAAGATCGGTAAGCCGATAGTTCTTGCCGGGATAAATAAAAATCATCTGCCCGTTGACGGTGTTGTTGATCTTGTAAACGGAACGAATTTTAAAGAACTGCTCTTTCTTATTAAGAATGCGGCTGTTGTAGTATCCATGGATACTTTCTTTTTTCATATTTCGTACTGTTTAAAAACACCCGTGGTTGCCTTATTCGGGCCGGTTAACCCGGCAGACCGAATTCCGAAATCTGACGATCTGGTGTATAAAACCATTTACAAAAAGTTGAGCTGCTCACCGTGTATAAAAAATAAAGTGAAAATCAGGTGTGATTATAATTTTCAGTGCATGAAGAATATATCCGTGGAGGAAGTTGTCGATTCTATCAGTGAGTATCTGTAAAGTAATTATTTACTACCCGGGTCTTTAAAAAAGTTAGTTTCGGCTCCGCTCAACGAACGTAGAGCTTATTCCATATATTTTAATAAAACACACGCTTGCTGAGCGGAACCGAAGCATGCATGTTTACAAACTCAGCATTCTGTGATAGAAAAAGGTTCGTTTCGGCTCCGCTCAACGAACGTAGAGCTTATTCCATATATTTTTAAAAAACACACGCTTGCTGAGCGGAGCCGAAGCACGCATGTTTATAAACTCTACGATTATTTCTTCTCTCCTGAAAAATAAAAAAATTGCCGATACCATAAAGCTGAGCTGAGCAGTGAAGAGATCGATGCCGCATCTGAGGTAATCCGCAGCGGCTGGCTCACCATGGGTGAGAAGACCTTTGAGTTCGAGCGGAATTTCTGTAAATATACAGGTGCATCAAATTCAATCGCCGTTAATTCATGTACGGCGGCCCTTCATCTGGCGCTTAAAGCTGCCGGTATAAAGCCGGGAGACGAGGTGATTATTCCGGCAATGACATTTATTGCCACATGGGAGATTATAACATATCTTGGTGCTGTTCCTGTGCTCTGTGATGTTCTGAAAGAGAGTTTCCTCATAGATCCTATTGAAATTGAAAAAAAGATTACCGCAAAAACCAGAGCTGTTATTCCTGTCCATTACGGCGGTGAGAGCTGTGACATGGATGCAATTATGGACATAGCCCGTAAACATAAACTTACAGTAATTGAAGATGCTGCACACGCTCTCCCCACACAATATAAAGGAAAGATGATCGGGACTATCGGAGACATTACCTGTTTCAGTTTTTATGCCACAAAAACTCTCACTACAGGTGAGGGGGGGATGATTACCACCGGGAATACAGAGTGGGCCGACAGAATGCGCAGGCTCCGTCTTCACGGCATTACAAAGGATGCCTGGAACAGATATTCCGATAAAGGTTCCTGGGAGTACGACGTCTCCGAGGCGGGATATAAATATAACATTACCGATATAGCATCGGCTATCGGAGTTGAGCAGCTGAAGAAGAGCGATGAACTTAACCTTGCAAGAAGAGCAATCGCACTGAAATATAATAATGCATTCAGTAAAACAGATCTTCTCGATCTCTGGCAGGTGAGAGATGAGAACGAATGCGCATGGCATC
The DNA here is from genome assembly GCA_002839285.1 of Spirochaetae bacterium HGW-Spirochaetae-5. Taxonomy (GTDB): domain Bacteria; phylum Spirochaetota; class UBA4802; order UBA4802; family UBA5550; genus WRGT01. The sequence goes on from PGXT01000008.1 coordinate 32,817, forward strand.
TCTATCCTGTGAAACTTAAACTGGAAAAGCTTAAAATTAACAGAAATGAATTTATAACAGAACTGAAAAGCCGCAATATAGGAACAAGCGTCCATTATATTCCCATGTACAGATTTTCGGTATTCAAAGATTCAGGATACACAGAAAAAGATTTCCCCGGATGTGAAGATATATTCTCACGTGAGGTCTCACTCCCCATATAT
>PGXT01000168.1 GCA_002839285.1 Spirochaetae bacterium HGW-Spirochaetae-5
GGATTTCCTCCCCATTTCACTTAAAACTTTACTGCTCTCCACTCCGCCTGTAATTGCTTTATCGTAATCAAGGGCAATTTTTAATATGCGTGATCCGGCAGGGATTTCATTCTCCCTGATATTGTCTGAAGGGAATCCTCCGCCATCATAATTCTTTTCCTGATATCTTATAATATCTGCAACTTTATCCATCCTAGGGATGCTTTTTATCATATCGGCTCCGATTGACGGATGACTGGAGAACATGACATTTTCCGCATCAGAAAGGATAAGTCCTTTATAAACCTTTTTAAGAATATCATCCGGTATAGTCACGCAGCCTATCTGCGACAGAGTAGCAGCAATTTCTATCTGCCACTTATGATCAATATCCAGATCGGTGTAAATCAGCCTTGCAAGTTTTCTGACCTTCTGCGTCTTGGTAAATGCCTGCGGTTTTGCAAGTGCAAGAAGATCAGCAAGAACCTTAATACTCCCCCCCAGGGTTTTTCCGAGAAGTTCTTTTTCAGCCGAAACAAGTTCATACTGCCTCACTGCGTCTTTAATTGTAAGAAGAAGATCCTCTGTTGAACATGGCTTTGTGAGAAATCTGAAAATTTTACCTTTGTTTATCAGATTGATTATAGCTTCCATATCGGCCTGGCCGGTAAGCATTATCTGAATTGTTTCTGGCGAAATATTTCTTACTTTTTCAAGAAGTTCCACTCCGTTCATTTTCGGCATTTTAAAATCTGAGACGATAACATGAAAAGGTTTATCTTTACTGAAAAGTTCAAGTGCGGCAGCGCCTGAATCTGCAACTTCAAGATCAAATTCATCACTTAAATTCCGTTTATATGCTTCCAGAACATTTTTTTCATCATCAACGAGCAGTATCCTATTCATAAAAATTACTCCATTATTTAGTTACTTAAACAGTTTATCGATTTCTGACAAAATCATTTCAAAGTCGCATGGTTTTGATATATATTTATGTGCCAGTGATTCTGCCTCCTGAAACACTTCTTCACGAACCTGAGCTGACAGCATAACCCTTTTCATATCGGGATATTTTGATCTTGCCATACTCAGAAGAGTAAGACCACTCATACCGGTCATCTTCTGGTCTGAAACAACAACATCATACCTGTTCTTTTCAAGAAGTTCCAGAGCCGCTTCACCGGAATCGGCTATATCAAAAGTAATGTCAACTCTTTCGAGAGTGAGTAAACGGCTTATCCCCTGCAATAAGTTGGCATCATCATCTACAAATAAAATTGAATAACCCATATAATCTCCTAATTTTCTTCAAGCGGCAGCATTCCGCCATGTTTTTCAACTATTATTGAATGTGAAATAGGTAATCCCTGGCCGGTACCCTTGCCGACATCTTTAGTTGTAAAAAACGGATCAAAAACTCTTTTTTTAATTCTTTCCGGAATCCCTGAACCGTTATCTTCCACCTTTATTACTGCATAACCATTATCCAGCGTTGTGTATATTTTAATCAGACCTGAAAGATTTTCATCCTTCAATTTTGCTTCATGTACAGCGTCAGCAGCATTTACAATGAGATTAAGAATTACCTGATTGAGTTCTGATTCAAAACATGGTACCAAAGGGAGTTCCGGGTCTAGATTGAGTTCAAGCTCGCAGTCGTATTTCCATTCATTCCGGGAAATTGTTACGGTATTTTCTATTGATCTATTGATATTTGTCGGCATTTTACTCCCGGTACCGGGATGAGAAAACGCCTTCATTGACTGAACAATTTTAGAAACTCTGTCAACTCCATCAAGCGACTGTTCAAGAGCCATTGGCAACTGTTCAAGAAGAAACGGAAGCTTTATTTTCCGGCTTAGTTCATCAGCCTGCCTCATAGTCTTATTGCATAACTCCGCGTCATCAATATTTTGTGAAACTTTCGCAAAAATTTCAAGCAGACTGGCGAGTCCGGTAAACGATTTATTTAAAAATTTAAGATTATCACCGACATACTGAAGTGGGGAATTTATTTCATGCGCAACCCCCGCAGCCAGCTGGCCTATCGCTTCAAGTTTGTTTGTCTGAAGAAGCTGTGTCTCAATAATCTTCTTTTCAGTAATATCCCGGCCAAGTATCATGAATCCCTCGAGAATATCACCCCCTCGTTTCAGCGGGTTAATATTAAAACCTAATATACCGCTGCTGCCGTCAGATTTTTCGAACCGGAGTTCATCAATCCTAACGCTCTTTTCATTGATTACACTATTCCCGATCGCTTCATAAACAGACTCCCAGTTCCATTTTATCCCCGATTCTGCAAACTGTTTTCCGATTATATCTTCAGCTTTAATATCAAATACTTTTTCAGCAAATGGATTCCAGTGAGTGATCCTGTCTTTAACCGAGACTCCGATTATTATACTGGAAAGGGAACTGATCAGAAGGTCCAGTTCTTCGTTTATACTTTTAAGCTTTCTCTCATTCTCAACTCTTTCTGTTACATCTTCAACAATCCCGTCAATCCAGTCCGGATTATCAGATTTGTCAAAATGGCAGGTTGCTGAAACTGATCCCCAGAACTTATCTCCTGAAATTTTTCTATATCTTATTAATCTGTTTTTAATTTTTTTATGCTTAATCAATTCTGAAAGAAATTTTTCTCTCTCTTCCGGTTCAGAATATAATTTTTCTATATCTACTCCCATAAATTCTTCAATAGAATTAAAACCATGCAAGTGAGCAGCTGATAAATTTGCCTGAATTATTCTACCCGGACTTAAGAATGTAGACCGGTAAACCCCTACAGGAAGATTCTCCATCAGTGTTCTATACCTCTCCTCACTATTTTTTAAGGTATAATATAATTTTTTTCTCTCTAAGGCTATTCTGCTTTCATCCAATGCTCGTTCGACAGCAGGGACAAGGCGCCCGAGATTGTTCTTCAATATAAAATCTGTTGCGCCCGACTTCAGAGCAGTAACCGCCATCTCCTCACCGACTGCTCCAGTTACAAAAATAAACGGAACATCCCCGTCACTTTCAATTGCTATTTTCAATGCTTCAAAGCCATCAAAGCCTGGAAGGTCAAAGTCGGAAAGAATAACATCCGGTTTAATAGTTTTTAATAATTCTTTAAATTCAGAAAGTTCCGAGACGAGATAAATGTCAAATATCAGTTCACCTCTGCGAAGAATATTTTCAATCAATTCCGCATCTTCAGAAGAATCCTCAAGATGCAGAATTATTTTTTTTTCAGAATTGTTATTTTTCATCATTATATCACCCGGGGCATATATGTTAAAGAAACAAAATTTATTTTAAAATTAAAACTATAATTACTGACCGATTAATCCTCTACCAGCTGTTACGGCGCTAATGCAATCGGCAGCATATTCATCCACCCCAAAAATTCCGGGGAGATCGGGAAAAAGTTTAAACGCCTGCCCCCCTGCAAGTATTTTCATCTCATCATAATATCCGCCGGTTTTAATCTTTTTAATCAGTTCAATCATAGGAGTAATGTTATACGGCATGGTTACTGATAGAGCAAGCAGATGCGGCTTGAATGCAGCTATATGCTGCATAGTATCACGGAACGGAACACTGTCAGCCAGAAAATTAACGCTCCATCCATCCATTTCAAAACAGTTCGCCACCATCATAGCCCCCATCTGATGGCATTCTCCGGATACACATAGAACCATCACTCTTCTATCACGGTCAATTACCGGTATGTATAAAAACGAAAGCTGTGAGATTGTTCTTGAAACAATTGATGTAGCAAGATGTTCAACTGCAACTGAAATTTCACCGGATTCCCAGAGATCACCAATCCTGTACAGAGAGGGCTGTGCAACATTCAGATAAAAATTTTTTATATCACTTTCGGTTTTACATGAGTCATGGGCAATCTCACTGCATTTATATGTATCTCCTTTTAATAAAGATTTAAAAAATAATTCATATGTATCCATCCACCGGTAATCAATTATGTATTCCTGATTCACTACCGTTAATGATGATTTTATTATATTTTCGTGATTATCCAGCATCCATTCATACACTTTTATTATTGGATCGGCATTCACCGGCAGCAGAATTATACGTACAGCTTCAATCCAGGAATTCAGCTCTATCGGGAAATAATCATAACTGAAACCATGGTTATGATAAGCGCGATATATCCAGGGGAGAGTCGTCTCCAGTAAAGAAAACCTGTTAAACAAAAAAACTGCAGACATAAAAGCCGCATGATTCATATGATTAATTTTCATCATATCTACCCCCCCCACACTGACAAGAGAGGTGATATCTTTCCTGGTAATCATTGCATTATCAACATGAATAATCAATCTATTTATATTAAGAGCATAATCCTGAGCTGCAGCAATCGATACCGGAGAAATTATCTGATCAATATCTTCTTTCATTATTCTGAACCCGTGTTATTATCAAAAGTGCCGGTTTCTCTGCCTGGCAATGTAAAATACAAACAGGCTCCTTTCCCCGGTTCACTTTCGGCCCAAACTCTGCCGTTATGCCGTTCTATTATATTCTTCACCATAGCAAGACCTATACCTGTACCGCTGAAGTCCTTATCGCTATGAAGACGCTGAAATACCCCGAAGAGCTTATCTGCATACTGCATATTAAAACCGGCTCCATTATCGCGGACAAAAAAAGTATTCTCTCCGTCACGGATTTCATTACCTATAACTATTTCAGGATTTTCAGTATTGCCTGTGAATTTAACAGCATTAGATATAAGATTTACAAAAACCACACGGAGCATGGCCCGATCAGCTTTTACCATGGGGAGCGGGCCGATTTTAACTGAAATTTTATTATCACTGATTTCATCTGAAAAATCTTTAAGTACGTCATACACAAGAAACCCCGTATCAACGTCATTATTCGAAATTGAGGCACGTCCCATTCTTGAAAATGCAAGCAGATCATCAATAAGCTGCCCCATACGCCTTGCCGATTCGTCTATCACTTCAATGTAATGCTCTGTTTTTTCATTTAAAATATCTGCCGTTTCAGCCTTGAACATCTCAAGAAATCCCGAAATATGCCGAAGCGGAGACCTCAGGTCATGTGACACACTGTATGAAAATGAATCAAGTTCCCTGTTTGCCTTTTCAAGCTCTGCCGTACGTTCGGCCACCCTGCTCTCAAGCTCGGAATTAAATTTTTTAAGATTCTCTTCATATTCTTTCTGTCTGGTGATATCACGGACTATTATCGATGTAGAAAATTTACCGTCTGTATCAACAAACTTCAGTGAACTGGCCATAATAGGGAATTTCTCACCATCAGCCTTTACACCTGTTAGTTCGCCTTCAAAGAAACCGTTTTGTTCCCTGAATTTCAACGCAGCTGCAAGCCGAGGATCTGATACATCCAGTATACTGCTTCTCCCTGAAGTGCAAATCTCC
>PGXT01000169.1 GCA_002839285.1 Spirochaetae bacterium HGW-Spirochaetae-5
TTAAACCCTCTTTATCAAAGAGGGTGGCCGATAGGCCGGGAGATTTTTCGGTATTATATAGAGAACTATTTAATGAAAATCTATCCGGTCACAGCACTAATGCTTTGTCAACGACCGGGGCGGTGCACTGAGCTTATCAAAGTGTGCCGGGGACTTTACAGGTTTTTAAAGTTAGTTTTTTCAGATAATACTTATTATATACGGGGATAATAGAGCCAATTTTAACTCCATTATGCAATAGAATCAACATTGAAACAATTTACAGATGCAGTACTCGTATTCATGCAGTATAATAAAAATTATTAAAAATTCACCAGAGTATAAAGCGAATTTAATTGACATTAAATGCTCTCAATGCAGTTATAATGTAAAAAACGTTTTAGAGGAGACATATGAACTGCAAATGCGGCGGTGTATTGATTGACGGGAAAAGTACTTACAGAAACAGCAGTAAAAATTTCACTTTTATTCTGGAGAATGTACCTGCATTTAAATGTATGCGATGCGATGAAGTTCAGTATTCCGAAGCGACTAAGGATAAACTTCAGAAAATGATAAACAGGCTGGAGAGGGATTCAAACGAAATCATTACTGGTAAACCCTCCTCCAATCTATACGATTACTGATAACCGGTGTGCCGGATAATTTACATGGACAAAGCTGCTTCAAAACAGTTGGATTGAAATACAATGTTCTGATGTTCAAAATTAACATCAGAACCGGAATAGTGATTGATGAAAAGTCTTTTTAATAAACTCAGACAATTGACAAATAATATTAATATTATACTCCCCTTAACCAGAAGAAAGATCGGGTTGTGGAGATGGGATATTGATAAAAACAGTTTTTATATTAATGATTTCTGGCTTGATAAAACAGTCTGGATTACTGGATGTCAAATGTACACCCCGATGACAAATCAAGGATGATAGAGAGTTTTAACAATCATATAATAAATAGAGACGCAGAGGGTCTGGAATTTGAATACCGGTTAAAAAAAAGCAATAATGAGTATATATGGTTTTTTCTCAACGGCCGGATTACAAAATATAAAAAAAATAAACCTGTAAGAATGGACGGCATATTTTTTGACATTACCGGCCAGAAGCAGATTGAAACAGAACTATACACAAAAAACAGTGAAATTGAAGCACTTTATGAAGAGTCCGAGGCTCAGAATGAAGAGATGGCTGCCATCATGGATGAACTGCAGAAAAATCAGATGGAGATTGAAGCAGCCAATAACCGTCTGAAAATAAGTGAAACAAAATTCAGAAAAATTTTTGAAACCTCACCTATCGGTATAATTCAATCCTCACTAACCGGTGACATACTGGATGCAAACGAGGCCTTCTGCAGAATTTTCGGATACGATTCCCTTGAAGATCTCCGCCTGAACCTGAAAAATACTACAAACATATATTATGACAAAAAAGCGAGACAGAGCGCAATAGAGAAACTCTCAAGATCTGACAGTTACAACGCATTTAATATTACAGCGTTCAGAAAAGACGGGTCACTTGTTTATGAAAATGTCTACATGCTCAAAATGACAGACGAGTTTACCGGCGAAAAATACCTGACAACTTTTGTTGAAGATACCACAAAACTCAGATCATCACAATTTGAGCGTGACCTGTTTTTTAATCATTCAGGAGATCTTATTTCTATATCAGATTTCGATGGAAAACTTAAACAGATCAACGCGGCATGGTCAGAATATCTCGGATGGAACACTGATGAATTGATCAATAGTAACCTCAACGAACTGATACATCCCGATGACATATCAAAGACTGATGAATTCAGAGAACGTTTAAAAAGATCAGACAAAATTCTCACACTGACCAACAGATTCAGAACAAGAAATGATGATTATAGAATTATACGATGGAGCAGTATTGCCTTCAAAGACATCAATCTTGTCTTTTCATCTGGACGGGATGAGACCGAAAGAATTGAAGCTGAACTTGAACTTAAAGGTATGTGGGACCGTCTGGATATAGCATTAAAAATCGGTGTAATCGGTTTATGGGATCTTGATGTCAGAACAGACACACTTAGAATCAACAGACATATGATAGATTTTCTCGGATTAAAGTCGGACTTCATTAAACCTGCCAGCCAGGCCTGGAAAGCATATATCCACGAAGAGGACTTTCCCGATTCGATGAAAGCTATGAATGATCTCATAAGAAAAAAAAGTGAAACATACATTGATGAATATCGTGCTAAAATGCCGGACGGCAGATACAGATGGTTCTTCTCAAGAGGTAAAGTAGTGGAGTCCGACTCAGGAGGTAATCCGCTGCGGATTTCAGGTTCTGTCATGGATATAACTGAACAGAAAGAGGCCGAATCAAAAAGAATTGAACTTGAACTCAAGATGCAGCAGGCTCAGAAACTGGAGAGCCTGGGGGTCCTTGCCGGAGGAATAGCCCACGACTTCAATAATCTTCTCACAGGGATTCTCGGTAATTCAGATATACTGCTTTATGAACTACCTAAAAATATTGAACTGCAGCAGCGTATTGTTGAGATTAAAAGAGCTGCAAAGCTTGCCAGTGAGCTGACAAATCAGATGCTTGCCTACTCCGGGAAGGGATCGTTCATCATAGAGCATCTCGATCTTAATGATCTGATCATTGATATGAATTCACTGCTGGAGGCTTCCATATCAAAAAAAGTTAATCTTTCATACACGCTTTCTCCGGAACTGCCCGGATTAAAAGGTGACGCTACACAGATAAGACAGATAGTGATGAACCTTATACTCAATGGTTCCGATGCGATAGAAAATAACGGAACCATCGATGTAACAACCTCAGTTGTTAAGCTGACAACTGAAGATCTTGAATCTCTGACAATCAATTACAATCCGGTTCCTGGAGAATTTGTACTTCTTAAGGTAAAAGATTCAGGCTGCGGAATCGAAGAGGAGAAACTGAAGCAGATATTCGACCCCTTCTTCACAACAAAATTTACAGGGAGAGGCCTGGGCCTTGCTGCGGTTTCCGGTATTATCAGAAGCCACCACGCGGGACTCTCCAGTTCAGATAAACCGGTTAAACGGAAACGACCATCCTTCGTGAATAGAAATCTCACGGTACTTATAGCAGACGATGAAAAATATATAAGAGACCTTACCACCCGAATGCTGAATATATCGGGATACAAAGTTCACCTGGCCCGTAACGGCAGAGAAGCAATCTCCATTTTTAAAGAAAAGAGAGATGAAATATCATGTATTCTCATGGATCTTACAATGCCCGAACTCGACGGACGTGAAGCCTTTACGGAGATAAGAAAGATCGACCCTAAAGTACCGGTTATAATTACAAGCGGTTACTGCGAATTTGATATTGTATCAAAATTTTCAGATGAAAAGATTTCAGGGTTTTTGCAGAAGCCTTACAATCTGGAGGATGTTTTATCTGCAATTGAAGATGCAGTCGATAATAATGATCAGAATGACGACTGAATTAGTACAATCAGCCCTTCGACTCCGCTCATTTCGACAAGCTCAATACAAGCAGAGATCGTAATTTAACGCCGGCTGAGCGGAGTCGAAGCCTGAAGTCAGCACTATAGCATTTTACGAATGAAATAGTACATAATCTGTCATTTCGAAGAAGCGATAGCGACTGAGAAATCTTTGTTATACAGTTAACATATAAGAATCTAACAAGATTTTTCACCCGAAAAATTGAAAGGGTTCGAAATGACATTTTCTGAACATTTCGTAAAATGCAATAATGAACAGGATACCGATTAATGTTATAATTCGATTATAAAATATTCTATGCTGACTTATTTGCAGTCTTGCCCCATGAGTCTTTAAGTGATACTGTTCTGTTAAACACAAATTTATCTTCAGATGAATCTTTATCTATGCAGAAATAACCGGTTCTGTCGAACTGAAATCTATCTCCGGCTTTAAAATCTTTTACAAATGGTTCGATGAAAACATTTTCAACTATTTTCAAAGAATCTTCATTAAGATTAGCTTTATAATCCTCACCCTCTGCAAGATCATCGGGATTCTCTTTTATAAAAAGATGTTCATAGAGTCTAACCTCTGCTGTAACTGCCTGTGCCGCAGAAACCCAGTGTATTGTCCCCTTAACCTTTCTTCCATCTTCAGACCAGCCTCCGCGGGTAACTGGATCATATGTACAATGTATAGTTTCTATATTCCCTGATGAGTCTTTATCAACTGAAACACATTTAATATAATAAGCATGTTTAAACCGCACCTCCGCCCCGGGTGAGAGCCTGAAGTAACCTTTAGCCGGCACCTCCATAAAGTCGGATCTCTCAATCCACAGCTCTTTCGAGAAGGGCATTTCCCGCTTCCCCATGTTTTCATCTTCGGGATTGTTTACAGCTTCAACATACTCAACCTGACCGTCGGGATAATTATCGATAATCACCTTCACGGGATCAATTACCGCCATAACCCTCTGAGCTTTCTTATTCAGATCCTCACGGAGACAATGCTCAAGCAGTGCAATATCAACCATATTATCAGCTTTGGCTACACCGATCCTTTCGGCAAAATCCCGTATAGATTCGGGAGTGTAGCCCCGGCGGCGGATACCGGCGATAGTGGGCATACGCGGATCATCCCATCCCGATACATAATTCTTTGTTACAAGTTCAAGAAGTTTTCTTTTGCTCATTACAGTATATGACAGGTTAAGACGGGCAAACTCTATCTGCCTCGGTTTATGGGCCGCTTCAGCTTCATTCACAACCCAGTCATAAAGAGGCCGGTTATTTTCGAATTCAAGTGTACAGACAGAGTAAGTAATCCCCTCAATAGCATCTGACAGGGGATGGGCAAAATCGTACATCGGGTAGATGCACCATGCATCGCCGGTTCTGTGGTGCGTTGTGCGCTGAATCCTGTAAAGTACCGGATCTCTCATTACAATATATCCCGATGACATATCTATTTTTCCGCGGAGAGTTTTCTCTCCATCTTTAAATTCACCACTTCTCATTTTATTAAACAGATCGAGATTCTCTTCAACGGATCTGTTCCGGAAGGGGCTCTCCTTACCCGGGAGTTTAAGGGTTCCGCGGTATTCTCTCATCTGGTCGGCAGTAAGGTCGCAGACATATGCCTTACCTTTTTTTATTAGTAAAACCGCAAAATCAAAGAGCTGTTCGTAATAATCCGAGGCATAAAAAAGTCTGTCCTCCCAGTCGAATCCGAGCCACCTGACATCCTCCTGAATAGAATCGACATACTCAGTCTCCTCTTTTGACGGATTAGTATCATCAAAACGGAGATTACATGTGCCGCTGAATTCCGCGGCAAGTCCGAAGTTAAGACATATGGATTTTGCATGTCCGATATGGAGATATCCGTTCGGTTCCGGGGGGAATCTGGTAGCAACAACACCGTCATTTTTATTGGTTTTCAGATCCTCTCTTATTATATCTTTAATAAAATTGGATTTGCCTGTTTCATTTTCATTAATATTATTCTCGTTCATATAATCACCTTTTTAATGTATCCAGTAATAATTCCTGAACCTTCTGGTAAGAAAAATACTTTATATATCCCCGCCGCCTTTGGCGGCGGGGATATATAAAGTATTTTCAATCTAAAGTATAAGTTGAAGAATTAAAATTGAATTATAAGACAATTTTTATTATATAATTCAATAATCAAGTAAATTATAGAGTGAATTTTAGAATTTAACATAAAGACAATATAAAAATTTTTCATTTACAAATTATATGCACGGTTTCTTATATCCACAGTAAAACCGTTCAGGAGTATACAATGAGAGTCCGATTTGCACCAAGCCCGACAGGCTACCTCCACATAGGTAATGCCAGAACCGCAGTAGTTAACCATCTGATAGCAAAGAAAAGCGGAGCCGATTATATAATAAGAATTGAAGATACAGACAAAGAGAGAAGCACCGTAGAATCTGAAATATCGATTCTTGATGACCTCCGCTGGATCGGAATTGAATGGAACGAAGGCCCCGACCAGGATAAAGGTCACGGTCCATACAGGCAGTCTGAAAGAGATGCCATTTACAGCGAATATACAAAGAGACTTCTCCAAAGCGGCCATGCATTCAAATGCTTCTGTACAAATGAACAGGTTGAAGAGGACAAAAAAGAGGCACAGGATCAGAATAAGCCATTCCTTGACAGATGCAGAAACCTTACACTTGACGAGCAGGAGGAGCTGTGCGCCGGCGGACAGTTCCCTATAAAATTCAAAGTTCCCGAGGGTGAAAGCATCACCTTCGATGATAAAATCAAAGAGAGAGTGACCTTTAACAGCAGCAACATCGGCGGAGATTTTATAATTGTCCGGTCTGACGGCGGAGCTGTTTATAACTACATAGTAAGCATAGATGACGCACTGATGAAAATAACCCATGTTATACGGGGAGAGGATCACCTCTCCAACACTCCTAAGCAGATACTGATTGCAAAAGCTTTAAATCTCCCCATACCGGAGTACGCTCACCTGCCGCTGATTCTCGGATCGGATAAAAAGAAACTAAGCAAGAGACACGGAATTACATCCGTTGACATATACCGTCAGGAGGGTTACCTCCCTGAAGCGCTGATGAACTATCTGGGGCTTCTCGGCTGGTCAACCGAATCGGGTGAAGAGATTCTCGATTTTGATAAGCTTATTTCATTATTTGAAATTTCAAACATTTCAAAGAGTCCCGCAATATTCGACTTCCAGAAACTCAAATGGATGAACGGGGGCTATATGAAAAAATATCCTCTTACCCAAATTACAGATATGTTTATCCCCTATCTCGAAAAAGCGGAATTTGATATTAAATCGATCAGCAGAGAAAAACTGGAAACTATAATTTCAATCATAAGAAACAGCTGCGAAATACTTTCAGATGTTGCAAAACCTGCAGCAATATTCTTTAACGAAATAAATATACCGGATGAAGAAGCGGATGCCCTTCTTAATGAAGATTACTCCAAAGACATAATTAAAACAGCATCAGAGATTATAACATCATTGAATGAAGAGACCGTTCTCGCAGGACTTATACCGGGAATAAAAGAGAAAACAGAACACAAGGGCAAGAAACTGTTTCACCCCATAAGAGCAATGAT
>PGXT01000170.1:0-5885 GCA_002839285.1 Spirochaetae bacterium HGW-Spirochaetae-5
AAACTGTGGGGGTAGCAAATTATTTTTGGGGGTGCGTATACTCCGCATACGCCTGAAATGGGGGATTACGGGGGCGCTGCCCCCGTAATCCCCCATTTCAGGCGCATCGCGAAGCGCTGTGTCCCAAAAAATAAACTGCTACCACTGCGGGAATGGATTTAATTAATTGACTTTTTTTATATAATTTTTAATCATAAGCAATAAAAAAAGAGCCGCTTTTATTAAAAGCGGCCCAAATTGCCTGTTACATTGAATCAATTTAATTTGTCATAAATGGCATATTAAATTATATGAGTCAATACTTTTTAAACATTCAGTTCGTAAAATACATACCATTTGAGAAGGTGCCCTATAAAGGCACCTTCTTTTTTATACAGCATCACAGATCTAACAGACTCTGAACTTCCCTATCTCTTTATCCCCTTCAACAACGTGTATAGCACATGCAAGACATGGATCAAAAGAACGCACAACTCTCGCAGCCTCTATTGGATTCATATTATCAGATATTGGAGTACCGATAAGAGCCTGTTCAACAGGTCCCCTCCCCCCTTTGTCATCCTTTGGAGAACAGAACCATGTTGTAGGTACAACGGCCTGATAATTTTCAATCACTCTGTTTTTTATAACTATCCAGTGACCGAGAGCTCCACGGGGCGCTTCAATCAACCCTTCACCCTCCCCGTTATCGGGTATGGTATAAGAATTTCTAGGGCTCTCCCCTGCATCCAGATCTTCGGCCCACTTGATCATCTCCTCTCCGATAATTTTCGATTCAATTGCTCTTGCAGCATGCCTTCCAAGAGTTGAAAAAGCTGCAGGGACTTCGGAATTAAAAATTTTAAGGACACCATCAAGTTCCTTCTTAACCTGTTCATTACCTGACTGATAAGCTATTACCATTCTGGCAAGCGCACCAACCTCCATAGGTCTGTCATCATATCTCGGAGCTTTAACCCAGGTATATGCGCCGCTCTTCTCCGGATCGGCAATAGTCTCACCCTTTAACGGATGAAGGTTTGAACCTGATTTGTATCTCGCATATTTAACCTGCTCTCTGATCATTGAAGAATCAAATTTTTCCAGTTTGCCGCCGTCAAAGATACCCTGCTCAAATGTAAAATTTTTGCGGTCTTCATCTTTCCCGTAAACACCGAATGACATAAACCTTTCATACCTTCCAAGCTTAAAATATTCAGGAAAGGTTTTTGCCACAGCAACTACATGAGGAATATATGTTTCACTAACAAATTTATTAGTCTCTTTCAGCAGTTTTTTAAACTGCTTAATCTTGTCCCTTGTAGGGATTGTTGTAACTCCACCCGGAACAAGGGCTATAGGGTGAGGAGCTCTCCCTCCGAAAAGTGCAACCATCTGATGAGTCTTCTGCCGTATATCAAGAGCTTTGACATAGCCTGCTATCGCATCAATATTTGTCGCAGTATCTTTTATATAAAAGTCTTTCCCTTCGTACCTCGGCAGAAAGGGCCCCCCTGCTGTTATCTCATCGGGCCGCCCTTTTTTAACCTGAATCTCATTTTTCACCCAGTCTCTTATCCTTACCATTCCATCGTCTGAACCTTTATACTGTAAAACCGCTGTAATATCAACAAAGTCAAGAGCCGCAAGATGATAAAAATGAAGAATATGGGACTGAAGAGTATTTGAACCCAGAATCATATTCCGCAGAATACGTCCGTTTTTCGTAGGTTTGATATTAAACGCGTCGTCAAGACACATGCTTGAGGCTTCACCATGAGATACCGGACATACTCCGCAAATCCGCATTACTATCTGATTTGCATCGACGGGATTCCGCCCCTGCAGAATTGTTTCATAACCTCTAAACATATCCCCCCGGCATTTAGCATCAACTACCACGCCGTTCTGAACATCCATCTCTATCGAGAGATGCCCCTCTATCCTTGTTAACGGATCAATATATACCTTAGCCATTGATTATTCCCCCCTTTACACCCTTGCTCAAAATACCAGCCTGGTCAGTCTGATCAGATTTCTTGTCTGCATGAAGATTCTGATAAATCCCTCTTCTACCGTAATCAGGAAAAACTTTTTCAGTACATCCTATACATCCGGAACCGCACTCTGTACAGGAACTGGCTCCGTCATTCCATTTTCTTTTAGGAATATCACATCCGGAATCCATCCCGAGACATCCGAGATTATAAAGACATCCGTCTCCATCGCCCCACTCTTTTGCAAAAATACCGCGCTTGTAAGAATACAGTCTTTCACACTGTTCATGAACAGTTTTACCATAATACATTTCCGGTCTGTTATACTCATCCAGTTTCGGCATCCCCTTCATCAACACATGAAGAAGAGTTCCAACCATCCAGTCAGGGTGAGGAGGACATCCTGGGATATTCAGTACCACTTTATCTTTCAGTATCTCCTGGACCGATACAGCTCCAGTCTGGTTCTCTCCGAGGGCAGGACTTTTCCCTGACGGGATCCCGCCATAGGCTGAACATGTTCCGACAGAAACGACTGCCATTGCGTTTTTACCAAGTTCTTCAACCCAATGTCTTACACCAATGCCCTTGTGTGTTTTTTCATCTTCACCGATGGTACAGAATATATCATTCTTTGTCGGAATTGAACCCTCAACAATAAGAACGAAATCCTTCCTCTCTTTCTTTACCGCATCTTCAAGTATTCTTGTTGCTACCGAACCTGTTCCAGCCATAACAACACCCTGATAGTTGAGACTTATATGCTCAGTAATTACGGTAACTATATCAGGATTAAGTTTATTTAAAAGAGAAACAGAGCATCCGGAACAGGAAAGCCCTTCAATCCATATAATATTTGTCCTTGCTGCGGCCTGTTCAAGCGCCTTCTTGCAGCCCTGAAACATTACTCCCGGAAAAGCAAGGGCTGCGGTTGTTCCGCCCATAATTTTCAGGAATTCGCGTCTATTTAATGCCATAAAATCCTCCATCAGATTATTAGTCATGTTTCTGTAATATTATTCAAAATCCCGCACTTTTAGTTTGAGACATCCGGCATATGAGAACCACTTCCGCAAAACCGGTTTTTCAAATATTAGCATTTATAACATGTTTTTTTACTGCGGCGTCCAAGATATACTCCACAGCTTTTGGTATTGATTTTTTAACTGATTCACTTACACCTATCTCCATTGTATTGATATCCTCAGGTACTATGCCGATGATTTCAATTTCCGGTTCCTCCCCGGTCAGAGTAAGCATATTTATAATTTTTTTTACTCCCATGTCATGAAGAGAAAACTTATTGTTGTTATCAGCAAGATGCTTTGCCGGAAATCTATAAATACTGCCGGGAACATCTTCAACTTTTAACGCATCAACTATCACAATTTTCTCTCTGCCCGACATCAGCGGCAGAAGGTCGTACCCCAAAGTTCCGCCATCTGCAACCTCTACATATTCCGGAAGATTCTGAACAGAAGCATCTATTTCATTAACAATAAACACTCCAAGACCGTCATCTTTATGAAGAATGTTTCCAATCCCCAGAATAAGTATTTTTTTCTTCTCTTCAAAATTTCTCATCACTTTCAATCCCGGTCAGTGGCACTCCATACATTTCTGAGGCCCTTCCTTTTTCTGAATATGACAGTCAACACACAAACCATGCATAATCTCATAACCTGCCTGACCGTTATGACATTTTGCACATTGCTTAATACGGTCATCATTACCATTCTTATGATGACAGTCTACGCATGCAAGCCCCTGTTTTTCATGCACTTTATGCGACATGATTACTGCACCAACCTGACCCTTGTATGGAGAGACTCCATCTGCCTGTTTTCCGTAAGCGGTAACCTTTGTTATCACTACATGATCTGTATCAACGGGGTTACCCCGCTGAATCCACGGATCGGCCTCACAAGCCAGCATTACAAGAGAAAGAAGGCACAACAACACAGGGAAAAGTTTTAAAAGTTTCACATGACTTCTCCTTTTTTTTGATTATACCACTTTAATACATTTATAATATTAATACAACAGATTAATATTATAAATGTATTAAATCAGAGTAACATTACAAAAACCGGCGTCATCGTTTTATCCGCCAGGTTATAGAACCTGCAAATCGAGAGCGTTTAATTCCCACGACATATCCTTTCAGGCATATAAAATAAAAGGTCAAACTTTTAACTAAATCACCGCAGGTCAAAATAAAAATCATTGAACAATTATGTACATCTGAACATACCCGGTTTAATGCCAGCCATTATCCGGGCAGACTCATTGACAATATCAACCGGCTTACCTTCTTCGGCGTTATATATGAGAAAAAAAGGCCTAAAATCACCCTCCGGAAAACAGCGTCCTATGAAGGGCACTCTGGAAATTAAATACAGATTTATCATATTCAACTTACCACAACCATCTTTCAAAGTTATTTTTTTTCATATTTATCCTGTCATAATTGACATATTAAATACAAAAGTCAACATAAAATTTTAACTATACTGCGAAGGCAGTTGACTAAAAGGGATTCAAAACTGTAAACAGGCCATTCCGATCCCATATGGAGTAAGAAGCTGAACATAATTGCAGATTGCAATTGACGGGACATTTGCCACGCCCTGGATACACCCCGGTCGCCAGCAATGAATTCGCCTTGCCCCCTACGGGGGTGCGGGGGCTGGGCATTTGATGCTGCAAAATTATGCATGAATAATTTAGAATTTCTTAACTTAATGACAGTGAGGCTTAGGTGGTGTGAATATCATTATCACCACCAGCTTATGAGTACTTACGTCAATAGTACTTTAATTTCAATTATTTGGATTGACTCATATTCAGGATCTGATTATTTTAATCAGGAGTTATTTCTGAACATATATTTTACAGCATTTAACGAATGAAACATTACATAATCTGTCATTTCGAAGAAGCGATAGCGACTGAGAAATCTAAGATTTCTCTCATACGTTCGAAATGACAGAATTTAATTCAATCGTTAACTGCTGTAGTAAAAAAGTATATTATATACTAGACCCCCCTTAACCGGAGAGGAATTTAATTAAGGAGTTTAACAATGAACAAAAGAGCAACGGTGTTTCTTGTAATATTTTTTGTGCTCTACTTTTTCGCGAAGTATCTTGCAAATTTTTATATAGACTATGAATGGTTCCGTATGAACGAAGGCCTCCAGGTCTTCTGGGTCCTCTTCATGACCAAATTCAATGTACAGGCGATTTTCGGCGCTTCCTTTATCGGAATCTTTATGCTTAATTTTCTTCTGATAAGGCTTCTCGGCGGCAAAGGGAGATTTTTTGTAGAGAACTTTCTCGACAGGATTCAGATCCCGGCAATCGGTTCATCGCGCCATCTGCTGCTTATTATACTGACCGGCGGAATTATATTTATCGGCTTCCTCATGGGGGGGACAGCTTCGGCTTTCTGGAAAGAATATCTGATGTACAAAAATTCCGTCCCCTTTGACGGATTCCCCGTCGATCCGATATTCGGCAAAAATATCGGGTTCTATATTTTCTCACTGCCGTTCTACCAGTTTCTTTACGGATGGATGATGAGTTCTCTTCTTATCATTACAATCTTCTCTGCTGTAATTCATTTTTTCAACGGCGGGATTTTTATCAAGCAGGGGCGAATTGAAGTGTCGGGATTCTGCAGGGCACACATCTCCATACTGCTTGCCCTTATAGTAATTCTTTTTGGTCTCAGCTATCAGCTCTCAGCTTACGAGCTTCTCTTTTCACAGGTGGGGAAATTCTACGGAGCAGGTTATGCCGCGGTTAACTCCAAACTTCTTGCATTCAGAGTCGCCAGTATTATTTCATTTATCGCCGGAGCTCTTCTTCTGTTTAATGTTTTCAAAAGAAGTTTCAAGCTCCCGAT
>PGXT01000170.1:6031-8699 GCA_002839285.1 Spirochaetae bacterium HGW-Spirochaetae-5
ACAACAAAGACGCAATGGAGAGCGTAAGATTATGGGACTGGCGGCCGCTTAAGCAGACATACAAACAGCTCCAGGAACTTAAGCAGTACTACTTCTTCAACGACGTTGATGTTGACAGATATATAATTGACGGGAAAAAAATCGCGGTCAATCTTTCAGCCCGTGAACTTTCGATTGACGGGCTTGGCGGAAATGCCCAGACATGGCAGAACAGACACCTGATCTATACCCACGGCTACGGTGCCGTTATGAGCAGAGTTGACAGAATATCATCTGAGGGTCTCCCTGTTTTCATGATTCAGGATATACCTCCGAAGAGCGACGTTGGAATAAAAATTGACCGCCCTGAAGTCTACTATGGCGAGCATAAAAACTCATATGCAATAACCAACACATCCATTCAGCCGGGAGAGTTTGACTACCCTTCGGGAGATGAAAACAAATACACAACATACGCCGGAACCGGCGGTATTAAACTCGACTCGTTTTTCAAGAGACTTCTGACGGCTGTGGCATTCGGAGATGTAAACCTTCTTATATCCGGAAACATCAGCAGTGAAAGCCGCGTCCTTTTCAGAAGGAATATTGTCGAGATTGCACAAACCTATGTTCCGTTCCTTGAACTTGACGATGACCCCTATCTTGTAATTTCAGAGGGGAAGCTCTACTGGATAATTGACGCATACACACAGTCCGACCAGTTCCCATACTCCACACCTATATCTGCCGGCGGAAAAACTCTTAACTATATAAGAAATTCCGTTAAAATAGTTATTGATGCCTACAACGGGCGTATCAGCTGCTACATCTCTGACAGTTCCGATCCGATCATAAAGGCCTACGCGAAAATTTTCCCCAATCTTTTCAAGGAACTTAAAGATGTACCTGAAGGACTGAAGTCACACCTGAGATATCCCGAAACAATATTCAATATTCAGAGCCATATGCTTCTTAAATATCACATGACAAATCCTAATGTTTTTTATAATAACGAGGACTTGTGGGCAATACCGACACAGATTTACGGATCATCAGAGGAACCTGTTCACAGCTACTATCTTGTAACAACACTCCCAAATGAAAAACGGAGCGAGTTTATTCTTATTCTGCCCTTTACTCCATACAAGAAGAACAATATGATGTCATTCCTTACAGCAAAATGCGATATGCCCGATTACGGGCAGCTGCAGCTTTACCAGCTCCCGAAGGACAAACTCAACTACGGGCCTATGCAGATTGAGGCAAGAATAAACCAGGACCCGGAGATATCAAAACAGCTTACACTCTGGAGCCAGAAAGGGACAAATGTCATACGTGGAAACATGCTGGCAATACCTATTAAAGAATCGATAATATACATAGAACCTCTCTACCTTAAAGCTGAAACCAGCGAGATGCCGGAACTTAAAAAAGTTATAGTGGCTTTCTCGGATAAAATTGTCATGGAGAATGACCTCCCCACTGCAATTGAAAAATTATTCTTCGGAAGCGGCTTTGCAACAGACGCGGAGAAAAGCGACACAAGGGGTATGAGCCTCAAATCCATGGCCGACCGAGCCTCCTTCCATTTTTCAAAAGCTGAAGAGTATATGCGCGCCGGTAACTGGAAAGGTTATGGAGAGGAACTGGAGAGTCTGAAAAATATTCTAAATCAGATGAAGAGCCAGGGGAACTGATGGAACTGACGCGATCATGCGGAGTACTACTCCATATAACAAGTCTCCCGGGCAGATACGGAACAGGCACACTGGGTGATGAAGCCTATGATTTCATTGACCTTCTTGCACAGAACGGTGTTACATACTGGCAGATTCTCCCCACTGGACCTGTTTCCGATTCAATGTGCTACTCGCCATACTCATCATTATCGGCATTTGCCGGTAATGAACTTTTCATCAGCTGCGACAGGATAAGGAAAAAACCATGGTTTGTAGATGAATTTTATCCGACTGAACCGGCAGATAAATCTTTCGCGGATTTTGAATCAGCAGGGGAATACACATTAAACTTCCTGAAATCAGCTGAAAGAAATTTCTGCAGGCACAACACTCCGGGAGTCAGGGATGAATTCAATCTCTTCTGCCTTGAAAACGGAGATAACTGGCTCAATGATTACGCTCTATACAGAGCTGTCTCAAAAAAAACCGGCACATTTAACTGGCTGGAGTGGGATAGTAAAATCGCATTGAGAGAGGCTGCTGCTATTACAGAAGCAGCGGATGAACTTGAAGATGAAATAAATTTTATAAAATTTGCACAGTTTATGTTTTTTTCTCAATGGAACGAAATGAGGGAATATGCCCGAACAAAAAAAATTAAAATCATCGGAGATATTCCAATCTACATGTCTATGGACAGTGCCGATTCCTGGGTAGCGCAGAATATTCTTGAAATAGATTACGATACAATGAAGCCTGCATTTATAGCGGGAGTCCCGCCCGATTATTTCTGTGAGACCGGACAGCTATGGGGAAACCCGGTGTACAAATGGCATAAAGATAAAGATGCAGAAAAGAAAGAGCTGAATGAAGAGACCTATCAATGGTGGCTGAAACGTGTTAAACATATCCTTAAGCTCACAGACTCGGTAAGGATAGACCATTTCAGAGGATTCGAATCATTCTGGTCGGTGCAATATGGAGAAGAGACTGCTGTAGACGGTAAATGG
>PGXT01000171.1 GCA_002839285.1 Spirochaetae bacterium HGW-Spirochaetae-5
TGGATATTCTCGCCGGGGCTGGTGCTGAAATTATCGCCTTTGAATCATTCCCCTGCCTGGAGGAGGCTGCCGCTGTTGCTGAACTGATGGAGGAGTATAATAACCTGTGCTGCTGGATCGTTTTTACAATGCAGGATGCTTTTCGTACAAGCCATGGGGATAATTTTAAAGAGTGCGTCAGATTTCTGCAGGGGAAAAAAAATATTGCAGCGTATGGTATAAACTGTTCTCCACCTGAGTTCATTTCTCCTCTCCTCGATTCTCTCGATGATGAATTGAAAAATTTTTTTGCGGTCTATCCGAACTCGGGCGAACATTATCATACAGACTGTTCCTGCTGGCGGGAAGACCCTACTGTAATTGATTACCGCAAGCTTTCTGAAGAGTGGTATAGCCGCGGTGCTAAATTGATCGGAGGATGTTGCCGTACGGGGCCATCTGATATTGCTAAAATAAAAAGTTTCAGAGATGGATTGATAGAGCAGTAATTATTTTAAAATATAATTTATAGTGTAAAAATAAATATTATGTATCCACGCCGCCTTCGGCGGCGGGGATAATAGAGTTTTTTATTTCAGAAAAGTTAAGGAATAAATACTGATTGATAGAGCAGTAATTATAATTTCAGATTTAAGGAGATAGTTATGAAGAATATTTTTACAAGAAGAAGTATTCGAAAATATATGGATAAAGATGTTGATGAGGCAATACTTAAAGAGATCATTAAGGCAGGGATGAACGCGCCGTCTGCCGGGAATGCCCAGCCCTGGCATTTTATAATTATTCACGATCAGGAAAAACTTGTTAAAATAAATGAAGTCCATCCCTATTCAAAGATGTTGTTACACGCAAAATCTGCAATTCTTATATGCGGAGATCCGTCACTTGAAAAACACGAAGGGTTCTGGGTGCAGGATTGTGCTGCTGCAGTGCAGAATATGCTTCTTATGATCGACTATAAAGGGCTCGGCTCGGTATGGTTGGGTATTTACCCGCTGAAAGATCGAATTGACGGAGTTACTAAAATCTTTAACCTCCCGGAAGGTATTGTCCCTTTTGCCGTACTTCCTGTTGGATATCCCGATGAGACGAAAACTGAGAATAACAAATTTGATGAGTCTAAGATTCATTCTGATAAGTGGTAATTGATTTTTTAAAAGTTTGCTTATGCAAAAATAAAAGCGCGAATTCATATTCGCGCTTTTTTAATTGATAAATTTAAATTTTCATGCCGCAGCCTGCGGTGAACGACACGCAGTGAAAAACTCCGGCTGATTCGATTATGGCAGTGTGGTAAACTCCCGCTGAAACATACCAGTCAGATGACAAACTCCAGCCGGCTTCAATTCCGGCCATGGTGAAAGGTTCAAATCCGTATTTTGATGTCCGGTTGTATTCTCCGCTGTAAAAACTGCCGTTTACCATATAGGGGCTTCTCTCCGGTTCGCCTGAATAGAGATAATTGAAGCTGTAACCTGCCGAGAGTGACGGGGCTATTGAAAAATCCTTCAGAAAAATTAATCTGTATTTTACATTGAGAAGGAGAGGTGTTATGATGGAGTATGCAACAGCATCTTTCCCCGGGAAGTAGATAGAGCCGAGAGAGATTCCGCCGTCGAAATTATTATCAAATAAATCGTTCATTGAATAATTGATCAATATACCAAATCCCGGGTTAAGGTACTTTTTCAATTCATCGGAAACCGGCATCATGTATATTGCAGAGGCCGCACCGAATCTGCTTACGGGATTACGTCTTTCAATTTTAGCTCTCTCGATAAATTCCACTTCATTTTTTAGTATCGTTGTTTCTTCTTTAGATGTAAGCATTTTTCTGACGATATATCTATCGGCATCTTCATCAACTATAAATCCTTCAAGCAGAGTACCGTCATAAAGTGATAATCTTGTAGTTCGTCTGAATTCGTTACTGTATACAATACGGATAAGGCTGTCTTTCTTAATGGTTTTCGTAGTGCCGTTCTGAACCTTCAGAATAATAACACCAGTGTTTTCACTGACGATTTTACCGTCAATAATTGAACCGTCAAAGAGAGATTCAGCCCGGGCGTCACTCTGCAGAATAAAGAGAGTTGAGATCATCAGCATTGCAGTGAGAAGAAGTTTGTTTGTTATATAATTTTTCATTGTTATTAGTTCGCTCCATAAACTGTTTTTGCGGCTATTTTTACATCGACGGTATATTCTGAAGCATTATTAAAGGTGCAGGCGATCCCGTTATAGGTAAGGTTGCCCCCCTGATTCATGTTATAAACTGTTATAAATTTGTTGGTAGTATCTGCCTGATAAAGAAAACGTCCATCGGGATGTAAACCCATAAAACTTGGGGTTGCAGCCAAAACAGGTGTGTAACCGATAGAATATAAGGAATAATCGCTGTATATCCCATACATCATGATACCCTTCCCTGCTTGAGTTTCAGAGGAATATAAGAATGTTTCAGACTGGTTTACAACAATATCTCTAGAGTTTGTTGATGTAGTGAGATGATTAAATGTAGCAGTACCATCCGAATTTAATATAAAACCTATAATATATGATGAACCTAAACCTCCTGTTGAATATAGATGGCTTCCATTCTTGTTTATATATATGCTTTTGCCGACATACGCTGTTGCATTATTTATGGAACTCTGTTTCTCATCAGTTAACTGTCCATCTGATAACACGCCATATGAAATAATATAACTGGTTGTACCATTTACTGCTGTTACATAAAGTCTTGTTCCTGATGGATTTACTTTAAGTGCACAGTTTGTCGGGGTTATTATCGCTGGAGTATGTTGAGTAACATAGACAAGACTTCCATCACTATTTATTCTGTAAAACTGGATGATTGAATTAGAATTTGATATCGAATAGAGGAATTCACCTGAAGGATGTATCGCAACCAGAGAACTGGAAATCCCGTTAAAAAACTGTCCCACCGATGTAAGTGAGCCATCGTCATTTACCTTATAAGCTAAAATAAAAGTTTGTGCAGCCACATATATAAAATCGTTTGAAGGATGAATCGTTATCCGTGCCGGGTTGGCTATGGTTGAAACAATAGTAGCTGGTGTACTTACCGCTTCAAAGATACCGCTTTCCATAACTCTATATGAATAGAGTCTATTTGTTGTAGTTGTTACATACCCGAAGTATTTCACCTTTGGCGTAGCGTCACTAAAAGCATCATTAAACATATCATCACATGCGGTAAAAGCAGACAGAATTATTAAGACTGCGCAAAGAGTAAGTCTCTTCATCGGAATTCTCCTTTAATTATTTTTGCTGAATGTTTCAAATTTATTTAGTTTTCATATATAGTTTTTGCGCAGATTTTTATATCAACCGGTGCTTCTGTAAACAATGTAGTCACGGTATTAAACGAGAGGCTACCTACAGCATCTGAGGTGTAAGATACCAATCTGTAATTGAGAGAAGCCACGTCTGCAAAATATACATATTTTCCAGATGGATGTGCCACAATAGAACCTAAAGCAGATGAGCCAACTGTTAAACTATCACCAATTGATACAAGACTACCCGTCACCGAAACATTATAGTTTCTGAAGAAACCTGATGCACTATTGGTTGTATAAAGATATTTATTTGCAGGGTGAATAAGAATATCAGTAGCTGGTGAACCACTACCGACTGTAGCTGTTAATGAACCATCAGCTAATATACCCCTACCCCAGAAACCACCGCCTGCGCAATAGATGGATTTACCTGATGGATGAATAACTAGATTTCCTGGCGCACTTCCTACACTCGAAATTTTTACATTTGTTAAATCTCCATTTTCAGCAACCAGATATGAAACAATAGAATCAGAATTAGGTAAAGATATAAAAACCCTTCTTCCTGATAATTCAATTGCTAAACCTTTACAATTTGAAGTAACATGCGCGGTAGTGGCGCTGATAAGTGTAAGTGTACCTTCAGGATTTATACCGTAAGCATATATATCTCTACTTGTTAAGGATACAGCATAGAGAAATTTACCCGAAGGGTGAACCGCAATATTTTCATATGAAATTGGTGCATTAACCAACGGTGCAAGTGGTGTAAGCGCACCGTCATCACCTGTTTTATAACATAGAATAGAACCGCCCGCAGCTACATATATATAATCTCCCGAAGGGTGAACAGCAATTCTGCGAGGAGTGGTAAGTCCAGTAACTGGCGAGCCTATCTGCTGTAATGATCCGTCTTCAATAACTTCATATGAATATAGTGAGTTAGTAGTAGTTACATATCCGTAATATTTAACTTTTGGTGTTGCGTCACTGAAGGCATCGCTATACATATCATCGCATGAGGTTAGGGCAGATAGAATTATCAAAACGGCGCAAAAAAGCAGTCTCTTCATCAGTATTCTCCGGTTAAAACATTCTAAAAATACTGATGGATATCAATATTTACAAAATTCTGAAAATGATCATAATTTACATTATTTAATAGAGTCAACTAGTTTATATTATTATAATATTTCTTTTAATATGATGTTGCCGAAAACACTGCCTTTTTGCAGTGTTTTCGTGTAAAAATGGCAGATACAATTGAAGCGGCGAATATATATTTATCTTTTTATCCTACAACTCCTCAATACTCTTAATAATCTGTTTAACAACATTTTCATCGGTCTTCGGATTAAAGAAAACCCCCTTCCATGCAGGGATAGATATTCCCATGGGATTGTATCCCATTGAAGTAGTGAAGCTCAGACTTGCATCGATTGCAGGGTCGATTGAATTTTTTCTTTTTTCGAAGAGCCGCTGTATCTCTCCGAAATATCTTGTATACTCCTTCTCTGACAATTCGTTGTTAATCAGCTTGTTGTATATCTGTTCCGCGTCACGTCCCTTGGGGAGTACCCAGAACACAACGCTTGGCCCCATACATCCTTCATTGAGTACTTTGCAGTATTCAAGATTTGAAAGTTTCTTTCTGAGAAGTGATGTCATTTCAAGCGAGTGGGCAACCAGTATCTGGTACCCTTTCAGTCCGATGCCGTTAAGGCTTGCCATTACAGAATAGGGCCCTATTCCCGGGCGGGATGTTTCAAGTGTAAACATTGCAGGGTCGTGCCGGTAATCCGCTTCTGAAAAATACGGGATCTGCTCCATTGTTCTGAATAAATACTTCAAGTCATCCCTGTTGTAAACAATAAACGCGCTGGAAGGGTAGTGGCCCCATCCCATTTTATGAAAATCCAGCGTGATGGAATCGGCGTGCTGTATACCCATGGAGAATTGTCTTAATCTTTCCACAACAGAAATTACATCATGGCTAAGGGCAAATTCATTCTGTTCAATATTATATTCGTTAAGAAAACACAAAGACCACCCCGCAGCAGCATCAACGTGAAGTTGCGGAACAGGCATATTGTGTTTTGAACTTTTATCTTCTATGATTTTTCTTATTGCTGCAATGTCATCTATGCCGAATGCGTCAGTACTTCCGAATGTGGCTATTACAAAGGGGATGTATATTTTTTCATTATATAGATTTTCAATTTTCTCATCAAGAAGATTAAGGTTCATTGAACATGAGCTGTCCGTAGGGATTGAGTGAAGATTATCTGTGCCGAGTCCAAGCCATCCCGCCAGAGTCTCATTTGAATAGTGAGCGGCTTCAGAGACTATACCTGCCATTTTAATTCCCTGGAGACCTTTCTTCATCGCGTCGGGATGAATTTTTTCAATGCCGATTTTGCCGCCGTACATATTGGATATTGTGCCCCCCATAGTAAATACTCCCCATGGATTATCTGTGTGATAAAAAACAAGATTAGCAAGAGCAGTAATCGCTTTAAGTTCAAGTTCGTTTGATCTCTGACTGTATGTGTCAACGCACAGGTTCGGATTTTTAAGTAAACACGCGATAGATCCGATAAGCGACGCGTAGTTTGCCGGGCCTTTTACATTTTCCATGTGGAGTTTTGATGACCATCCGTCAGTTCCCCAGAAGTATGGGAATATTGCGTCACGGGCATCTTTCAGATTCCCCGGGATGTAATGAATTTCGGGATTGGATTGAGCTGTGTCATAGTTTCTGGACATGAGATCAGATGCGGTTATAGTCTCTTCCGCCGCCATAGTGTTAAGGAGTTCATTGAAAATCTG
>PGXT01000172.1:0-11643 GCA_002839285.1 Spirochaetae bacterium HGW-Spirochaetae-5
TGTTATTTCCTCATTTATTTAAAGAACATTTTAAACTGTAATAGTGTTTTGGCCTTGTAGTTATTAATTTGATAATGATACATAAATGTACAACCTTCCCGAACTTACCCCCGACCCCTCTTTTTTGAAAGAAAGAGTGGGGAGTTTAAGTCAGAAAATTTATTGTGTTTTTCAATGGAATACTTCGCTTTACGGAGCCCCTCTTTTTTTTATCAAAGAGAGGCGATGTGCTGAGCCCGTCGAAGTATGCGCGGCATCAGCCGGGGTGAGTGTAAAAAGTTTTAATGAAAATCTATACAGTCAAGGCTTTGATGTTATGACCTTGTAGTTTGTAACATTAAAATGATACATAAATTTTATAAAAGAGTTTCGGGGAAAAGATGCTTTTTTGCTAAAAAAATATTATATTGATAAAGTAATAACTAAATTTTTTAATCAGGGAATAGGTGCAGTTATGAAATTCAGAGATCTCCGGATAAAAACAAAATTCTTTCTGGTATTTTCATTGATCATAATTATAACAATTACTGCGGCACTATGGCAGATCAGCAATGTCAGGGAGATGGGCGATGATGCTGCTTCTGTCTATAAAGTAAGACTTCTTAGTATGAATTATCTTCTTCAGGCTGACAGGGACGCCTACCAGTCCAGTATTGCAATTTCTCAGGCATTGAATCTTGCGGCTAATAAAAGAGCTTCGGTTCAGAATATGGAAAAATATATAGCTGCAATCGATGAAAACTATGCACAGATAGGACAGCGATTCGACAAATTCCGGAAACTGCATATTGATAGCGGGGGAGAGGCTGTTCCTGAATTTAAACAGTACAGCGACAATTATGCACCACTTGGTAATTATACAAATGAATTAAAAACAATGATAAAAAACGGGAACACAGCGGGGGCATACCGGTTGTATAATGCCGAATATAACGAAGCTTTCGGGAAAGTCAGAGACGCAATGGACCTGTTAACACAGATTACAGAAACAATTGCAGAGGATGAGTATAATCAGCTTGTCGCTCATAACCGGGAAAGTATAATTATCACTGTTTCTGTTGTGATTATTACAATTATTATTCTTCTGATTACAGGGGTTGCTTCTACAAAAAGTTTTGTTACCCCTATCAACTCAATGCTGGATTTCGCATCAAGAATAAAAGAAAGGGATGTTACAGCAAGATTAATTGACAGCAGAAAGGATGAGTTTGGAACATTGATGGAGTCGATGAATCTTGCCATTGCCAGTGTTGATAACACTCTTTCCGATATTCTTGGAGTTGCAGATTCTGTATTTCTTGCGGTAAATCAGATCACAGAGGGGAATATCGATCTCTCACAGAGGACAGCCGAACAGGCTTCAGCTCTGGAGGAGATTGCCTCAACTATTGAAGAGAGCACTGCAAATGTAGTCCGTACTGCCGAGAACTCGAAGTCAGCGAAACTCCTCTCCGAAAAGGGGAGTCTTATTTCAGACGAAGGGAGTGTCGTTGCCAGAACCGCCACTGAATCTATAAATGAAATAAATGTTTCAAGTAAAAAGATCAAAGATATTATAACAGTAATAAATGAAATTGCATTCCAGACAAACCTTCTTGCCCTTAACGCGGCAGTGGAAGCAGCGCGGGCTGGTGATCAGGGGCGCGGATTTGCGGTTGTAGCAGGCGAAGTCAGAAATCTGGCTCAGCGTTCAGGCGGCGCGGCAAAAGAGATCGAAGTACTTATAAAGGATTCAGTGGATAAAGTCGAAAAGGGGACATCCCTTGTAATCAATACCGGAGAGACACTGAAAAATATTTCTATATCTAATAAAGAGACTTCACAGCTTATATCTGAGGTTGCAGTAGCAAGCGAAGAGCAGATGGTCGGCATGGACCAGATCAATAAGGCTGTATCGGAGCTTGACAAGATGACTCAGCAGAATGCCGCGCTTGTGGAGGAGGTTTCCAGTTTAAGCGAAGAGGTGCTCAATAGAGCGCGTGAGATGAAAGAATCGGTGAATCTATTTACTGTTTCTAAATAGGTAAGGGATTATACCCACATTTCAGACGGCCCCCTAAATCCCCCGGAGGGGGACTTTGAAAAGCCTTTAAGTAATAATTTGCATGAAATTTTTATTATTTCAGGGAGATAATAAAAATTTTTTAAATAAGATGTATTATTATATCTAAAAATTTATTTGTAAAAGCAAACTCCAAGTCCCCCTCCGGGGGATTTAGGGGGCTGTTAAGAAGTGGGTACAAGTCAGCTGGGGGATATGAGCCTGGAAGGTTTGTATGGGTTTAATTATAATCCCAACATACCGGGATGAGCCATATCATTTATTTCCTGAACTGCGGGTAATATTTATACCCCAGATAAAAAAACAGGAACGCCCCGAGCATTGCCAGTACAGAAAAGATGACCATATATAAATGGAGAGCGCCGAAAAGACAGAAGATACAGACCATAATAGAATAGAACTCCTTTCTTCCCAGATACTGAAGGTAGAGCATGGATTTTACGACCGGATCCGATTTCGGCAGTATCTCCAGAAATTCTCTGTTGTATGATGCCAGTGACATGGATTCGCTGTATCTCCGTATAAAATAGATTGCCGACAGGGCCATCCCCGCTACACCGAAAATTACCAGTGACATTGTGATAATAAATACTTCAAGAGGGTAGCTTGTATAAACTCTGAAAAGAGCAACTGTAATGAGTGCCGCGGCAAGTATCTGGTCACTTAGAGTGTCCAGCAGTCCTCCGAGTTTTGAAAATCTTGTTGTCATTCTTGCGACTTCCCCGTCACAGCCGTCGACGATGGAGCATACCTGGACAAGGATACCCCCCGCTGCCTGATGGATCAGCTCATCGGACATGAGGAGTGCAATTGATAATGCTCCAATAAAAAAGTTTACAATTGTTATTGTATTGGGTTTAATTCGAAATTCTGAAAATAACCGGCTCAGAGGGATTGATATCCGTTTGTTAAAATTCTGAGCGAGCTTCCCCCCTGAACCTGTGCGTATGACTTCAATTGCGGTTTTTCTTGCTTTAACAAAATCTTCATCGCTTTCAATAAGATACTGATCATTTTTAATTACCGGTGAGTAGACACCTTTTTCGGGAGTGAATGAATCATCCGGTTTGGAGAATGAGCCGAAAAGTATGAACTGGTTTGCCGGAATCTTGAAGTATTTTTTACTCTCCGAATTTCCGTAAATGACCTGAATCCCCGGGAGTGAGTCTATATGTTTTTTTACTTTTTTTTCGTAAAACTGAAGATCTTCATCGTTCAGATTGAGGTTTATCTTCTGAGCCCCGGCCTGACGTGCCATACGGATATTTCTTTCAAGAAGAGATTGTCCGAAAAGTTTCCATCGAGATGCCGGAATAGATGTTGAGAAAATTACTGCTTCTGTAGGGAGCATGACAACCTCGTATTTTGGTATGATAAATCAATACTTCTAATTCCCGATTAAAAATCAATAATATTATTTAATGGAGAGCATATAAAGACAGAGGCCCCCGTAATCCCCCTTTCATGCACAGCGCGAAGCGCTGTGCCCCAAAAAATAAACCGCTACCCTCTAATGATATTTTTAACAAAAAAATTTTTTGTTTGACCGATTTTTAAAAATTATTTTTAGTATAGAAAATTTAAAATGGTAAATTTATGTATAAAAAAATAATTTTATTCTTAATCCTCGCTGTAGGTCTGATTTCAGGCGTTTTTTATTCTTTTTCTGATAAACCGGAAAGAGACATAACATTTGACACTAGATCTCATTTTGAAAATGAAGAAAACTATATAAGCTACCTTCAGAATAATGTAGAATTTGAATCTGTAAAACTTGAGTATGTAAAAATTGAACAGGGTGACAATTTCTGGAAAGTTGCGCGGGATAATAGAGTTGATATTAACACTCTTATAGGTGTTAATATATTCTGGGAGGATCTTAATGCCAGAGTTTCCCAGGTGGTAATTGTCCCTTCGGAACCGGGGACTATTGAATTCGTGAATGATTCCTCCGGGATTAACCGGCTTGCAGAGCTCCATGGCGTTCCTATTGAAGATATTGAAATTCAGAAACTCCCGTTTTTATACTCTCTTTATTCAGGTTTTATAAAAGAAAAACAGCCCATAGCAGTTTTTGTAAAGGACGCAAGGCCACGAACTGATAATATGACCGCAAAACTTGCGGGAAAATTTAAAGTCCGGCAGATGTTCCGTTCCCCTCTCGGCGGTCGATTAAGCTCTTTCTTCGGCAATAGAAAACATCCCATTTTCAGCAGAAGAAAGTTTCACAACGGGCTTGACATTGCCGCCCCTCATGGTACATTTATAGGAGCAGCACGTGAAGGTGTGGTAATCAGTACAGGGTGGAACGGCGGATATGGAAAGGCTGTTATAATTCAGCATGACAACGGATATAAAACCATGTACGGCCATATGTCGTCAATTTTTGCAAAACATGGCGACAGAGTCAGGGCGGGTAAGATTATAGGCAGGGTCGGTTCAACAGGATTGTCAACGGGACCTCATCTGCATTTCACACTATGGAAAAATGGCAGATTATTAAATCCAATGGATGTATTGTGGTAGAAAATGGAAAAATATGAATTTATTGTAGAAAAAGCAAGAGAGCTTGCACGGATGATCGAGAATAATGAGATAACCGTCCGGTACAGAGAGAGCGTCGAGAAGATGAAGCATGATGCAGTCGCTCAGAGACTGCTTGCGGAACTTGTAAGGATCGGCGGTGAGTTGAATAATATCAGCGGAACAGATGCCGAAATGACAACCGGTAAGGCCGAACTTGAAATGCTGAAGAACGAATTTGACAATAATATAATTGTAAAAGATCATATACTTGCCCAGAAAGAATATCTCGACATGATTAAAATGGTTCAGGAGAGAATCAAAAATCCTGAAATGTAGGTATTGTAAGTAAACAAAACAAATCTCCCCGTTTCGCTTTGCTCAACATTCCCTTTTGTTAAAAGGGGTTAAATAATACAATGAGTCAAAACCCTTTTTACCAAAGAGGGTGGCCGCCAGGCCGGGAGATTTGAATGATTTAAAACACATCCAGTTTTATTTCATTCAATCGGTTATGGAAACCTCTCCAATTATTATTTCTTGACTCCTCTTTTTAATTTTATATAAATTGCGAACTTTGATAGAAATTTATTGTATATTATATGCAGATAATAAAATTTAACTCCCGGAACTGATAAGAAAATATGGACAGCACAAAATACTGGATAGCTCTGGACAGAGTACAGGGCATGGGACCTGTACACCTTAAGGAAATTCACGGCAGAATATCAGCTGCGGGTGTCTCCCTGTCTGAAATTTTTGATCTCACCGAGAGTGAGATGAAAAATGAATTTCAGTTTACATCTAAAACTGTCTCCGCGGTAAAAAGCGCAATTGAGATTCTTCCGGTCATAAGTGATGAGTATCAGAAGATAATTGATGCGGGAATAAGTGTAACTCTTTTCTTTTCCGGCGCATATCCCGAAAAACTCCTTACCATGCCCGGCAGTGAAATCCCGCCGGTTTTATACTCTTACGGTAATCTTCAGCTTTTCAAAAAGAAGGGTGCAGCAATACTGGGGGATCAGAATGTAAGCAGCAGGGGGGAGTTTATATCCTACATGGCCGCCAGAGCTCTGGTTGAGCATAATATTACTGTTATAAGCGGTTTTGCAAAGGGTGCCGATATTACCGCCCACAGATCGGCTCTCGAATATGGCGGGAGCACAATTGCTCTTCTGCCACAGGGCATCCTGAAACTGAATATTCCCGACATGATAAAACCTGTCTATGATGAAGAGCGTTTTCTCGCAGTATCACCTTTCCCCCCCGATGACCCGGCGGGGAAATACAACGCATTTATCCGTAACAGAATAATCTGCGCTCTATCTCACTCTGTATTTATTGTGGAATCACCTGAAGATGGAGGAATCTTCGAAGCTGCAAAATCGGCTTTCAATTTAAAAATGGAATAAAAAAATTATGGCAGAGTTCGGCGCCTATCCCGTAAGAGGTAAAAAGGCTGACGGTTTAACTGTTCCTAATATGGACAGGATAATTGGAGATGTAAAATTTAAATAAAAAGTATAATTTTTTTCTTGCATCAGGAGCGGTAAAATCCGGTTATTATATTAAAGTTTAATAGCGGTTTTACAGCTAATCAGAGGCTTAATTAAAATGAAATCAGATAAAATACAGATAGTTTCACCGGCGGGGAATCTGGAAAAGATGATATTCGCAGTGAAGTACGGTGCGGATAATGTCTATTTCGGAGGGGATGAGTTTAATCTCCGCGTTAAAGCGGGAAATTTTACTCATCAAGATATTAAAACCGGTATTGCATACTGCAGGGCTGTCGGAGTAAAAACGACTTTTCTTATGAATGCTTTTCTTCACGAGGAGGATGTTGACGCCGCATTCGAATACGCAGAGAGGATTAAAGAACTCGGTTTTAATTCGTCAAGCAGGTTGGAATCGAGGCGGATTTTCATCTCTCCACGCAGATGAGTACTCTTAACAGTTACGCCGTAAAGTTCTGGATGGATGCGGGATTCAAGCGGATTGTTCTAGCCCGTGAGGCAACTGTTGAAGAGATTAAAATGATAAAAAAGAACACCGGCGCCGAGATCGAAGTCTTTGCGCACGGCGCCCTCTGTGTAGCATATTCCGGCAGATGCCTCCTGAGCCGCTACCTTCAGGGTGGAGATGCAAACCGCGGGGACTGTTCACAGCCCTGCAGATGGAAGTACTCCCTCATGGAGGAGAAACGTGAAGGTGACTATCTCCCCATAGTCGAACATGAGAAGGGGACTGAGATAATGTCGTCGAAGGATCTCTGCCTGCTTGAGCGGCTTGAAGAGTATATCGACGCAGGTGTAAGCGCCTTTAAAATCGAAGGGCGCATGAAGTCGATTTATCACGCTGCAAATACCACGCGGATATATAAGCACGCAGTACAGCTTGCGGGGACAGATGAGTTCAGGAAATTTCTCCCCTTCTGGCTCGATGAATTGAATCTCATAAGTCACAGGCCATACACAACAGATCTCTTTAATGAGTTCGGAAAGATGGGGTATGACGGTGTTCCATATATAAACAATGCACTGTTTGTCGCATACCGGAAAGTGGAAGATGGCGAAACGGATGCTCCGTCAGATGAAGTGACAATTAAAACATTTAATCCCATCTATAAAGATGAATTACTTGACGGGATCTATCCTATAAATAATGAAATACTCGATACGCAATATAAAGTATTGAAGATCTATTTTGAAGAGGGCGAAATCGAAATGGGGAGACCGAACAAGACATACCGTGTTCTCTTCGACAAACCTGTTTTAAAAGATGCAATCTTCAGAAGAAGACTTGAACAGAAAGGAGCCTGATTATGATACCGAAACCTCCGGGAGTCGAAGATATATTCCCCGACAGAAGCGCAAGATGGAATTCCATTCTCGATTCCGCACGCTATGTTTTTAAAATTTTTAATTTCAAAGAACTTATAGTTCCAATCATGGAATTTACTGAGGTATTTTCCCGGGGGATCGGTGATCACACTCCGTCCCGAGGGAACAGCGGGAGTTGTAAGAGCCTATGTCGAGAACGGTGATTATAACCGGCTGTCACTCTGCAAATTCTTCTACAGCGGACCTATGTTCAGAGCAGAGAAGCCTCAGCGGGGCAGGCTCCGTCAGTTCAATCAGCTCGGTGCGGAGATTTTCGGCAGTGAAGACCCATACTATGATTACGAAATTATTTCAATTGTAGATTCTATTGCGAAGAGTGTGGGGATAGAAAATTATTCATTACTGCTGAACTCCATCGGATGCAGAGAGTGCAGGGTAGTCTATACTGATAAACTGAAAGATTACTACAAAGAACGTTTTGAAAAACTCTGCGATGATTGTAAGAAGAGACTTGATACAAATCCGCTCCGGCTCCTTGACTGTAAAAAAGAGAACTGCCGGACCTTGAGGGATGGTGCCCCTGTTATCTCTGAACATATCTGCGGAGGATGCGGCGATCACTTCAGTAAAGTAAAGGGCTATCTTGACAAAAGCGGAATAAAATATAAACTGGATAATTATCTGGTACGCGGACTCGATTACTACACACGCACAACATTTGAGTTTACAGCAGACAATCTCGGGAGTCAGAACGCATTTGCCGGCGGCGGAAGATACGATTATCTCGTTGAACAGTTCGACGGAAAACCCACACCGGGCGTGGGATTTGCAGCCGGAATAGAGAGAATGTTTCTGATAACCGAAAACAATAAATTTGAAGAGAGCGGTGTTGACGCGTATATAATTCATACCGGAGGGGAGACTCTCAGCCGGGCTGTTGATCTCTCACTTGAACTCCGGAAGAGCGGAATATCGGTAGATCTCGATCCGGAAACAAAGGGATTTAAAGCTCAATTCAAAAAAGCTGAAAGAGAGAGGGCATCTTTCTTCATCATCATCGGAGACGATGAACTTTCAGAAGGGAAGGCCGCTGTAAAGAATCAGAAGACCGGTGAACAGCAGAAGGTTTCGTTTGATGAAGTAGCATTGTTTTTAGCTGGTGAAATGCAGAAGTAAAATAATTCTGCCGTGAAAGCCCCAATGTCATTAAGTTAAACTGATTCTAAATCTTTATGCATTATTTAGCATCAAATGCTCCGCCCCCTAAATCCCCCGGAGGGGGACTTGGAAAAATATTGCATAATTCATTCATTTTTGACATAATTTTTTCAAAACAATGTCTTTTAAGTCCACCACCGGGGAATTTAGGGAGCTGTTGAGATTCGGGGCTTTGTAGTCAAATCCACCACACATTTTTTCCATTTAAATCCACGCATCTTTGCCAGGATCCCTGATTGTATTTTGTGTACATATGCCATAGTGTTTATGTATAAAAATAAATATTAACGGCAGGGACTAATTATGAACACTTATCTTGATGACTACAGGAAAAAACTTGTTAAGGCCGAGGAAGCTGCAAATCTCGTAAAGTCTAATGATATTATTGACTACGGTATGTTTGCGACTAAACCGGTGGATTTTGATTTAGCCTTGAGTAAGCGTGTGGGGCAGATCGAAAAAGTCTCTGTCCGGGGTACAGGAACTGTTCCCCCCTTTCCTGCAGTAATCCAGAATGACCCTGAGCAGAAAACATTCCAGTATTTCAGCTGGTATTTTACACTTCTAGACAGAATGGCTGGAGATAAAGGTATGGCCTGTCATCTCCCTTTTAATTATCACGAGGCGACTCTCCTTGCATATCATCATAGAGATCTTCATCATATAAAGCCGACAGTATGGTGCGCCCAGGTTACCCCCATGGACCGGAACGGCTGCTTCAACTTCGGTCTTGGCAACTCTCACAATAGAGGGATAGCTTTGTGGGCCGATAAAGTAATTGTTGAAGTAAATGAAAATATGCCAAGATGCCTTGGCGGTAACGATGAGTATATTCACATAAGCGAAGTCGATTATATTATTGAAGGGACTAACTCCCCGATATTCGCAACGCCAAAAATGCCCGAAGCATCGGAGGCAGAGAGAAAAATTGCCGAGTTTATTGTACCTCACGTTGAGAACGGTTCATGTCTTCAGCTTGGAATTGGTACTCTTCCGAATCTCATCGGAGAGATGATTGCACATACAGATGTAAGAGATCTTGGAATTCAGAGCGAGATGTTCTGTGACGCAATGGTAACACTGTATGAAGCAGGAAAAGTTACAAATGCAATGAAGAGTTTTGATATTAACAAGAGTTCATTCTCTTTCTGTCTAGGCACAAAAGAGACATACGATTTTATACATGATAATCCGAGACTCGCCTCATGTAAAGTTCACCATACAAATAATCCGGATTTTATTGCACAGAACGACAAAGTAATATCAATCAACAATATAGTTGAAGTGGATCTTTTAAGTCAGGTCTGTTCTGAAACTTCAGGATTCAGACAGATATCCGGTACAGGCGGGCAGCTCGACTTTGTTATCGGAGCATTCCACTCAAGAGGGGGGAAGAGCTTTCTGGCATTCTCGTCAACCTATAAAGATAAAAAAGACGGACAGGTCAAATCCAGAATCAAGCCTCTTCTGACGCCCGGTTCTGTGGTAACCGTACCCAGATCCATGGTGCATTACCTCGTCACTGAGTACGGCATTGTAAACATGAAGGCGAGATCCGTATGGGGGAGAGCGGAGA
This sequence comes from Spirochaetae bacterium HGW-Spirochaetae-5, assembly GCA_002839285.1. GTDB lineage: Bacteria > Spirochaetota > UBA4802 > UBA4802 > UBA5550 > WRGT01. The sequence continues at coordinate 10,226 of PGXT01000172.1, forward strand.
GCCTTGTAAGCATTGCTCATCCGGATTTCAGAGAGGACCTTATAAAGTCCGCTCAGGAGAACGGTATCTGGTCCAGAACGAACAGAATACCCTTTTAACAGGATTAAGGCTGTTGAGGCTGCGGCGCAGTCTCTTCAGCTGTTTTCGGTGCTCCGAGAAATACTATCTCGTTGCCGATAATTTTGATTCTTGACTGCATCTTGCCGTTGTCATCCTCCCACCTGTCCTGCCGGAGCGAACCCGTAACAAGAATCCTTCTCCCTTTAGTGATATTTCTTGAACAGAACTCGGCGGTTTTTTCCCATGTCTCAACATTGATGAATGAAACCTGAGGGGGTTCATCATTTCTTGTGTAATGATTAATGGCCAGAGCAAATGTGCAAAGGGACTTGCCGGTTTTTGTTGTTTTAGCCTGGGGATCATGAGTAACAAATCCTTCAATTGTAGCGTTTGAGAAATTCTGCATAAAAAACTCCTTAAAATGGTTTTATTTTCCCTTTTTAGCCTAAGTTCCGGCACTTTAATTCTGAAGGCAATGCCCTGGTTGTTTGTTCTCCTGTGATATTGCACATAGTAAAAAACTTGTAAAATGCGGGAAAATATTTAAAAGAGAAATCTTTTCTTATCTTCTAATACGATGCAAACTGCGCTGTGATAAAAAATTTTAAAAAAAAATCATAAAAAGTTGAAAAAAGTTAAAATTAGTATTTGATTATCTGTGAAAGTGATATGAGACATAAAAAGACAAAAATAGTAATTATAATATCAGCCTTTATATCCGCAGCATTATTCTGTTCCCCCCTATGGGCCAAGAGTGAGATTTATGCGGTGGGATGCATCGATAATTATCCCTATGAATTTATTGGCGACGATGGTAATGCTTCAGGATTTTCTGTTGATATTATCAGAAAGATTGCGGATAAATTAAATGTTAAATGTCGTATAGATCTGGTTCCATATGAAAGTTTTATTCTTCTGCAGAAAAATCCCGATGTTGATATGATTCTTGGAATGATACGGGGCGATCCCAACTCACGTTATTACTTCTTCAAACCTAATATGAAAATTAATTTTTCAATATTTGCAGATTCGGCCTCGACAATCTCGTCTATTAATGATCTTCAAGGTTTAAAAATAATAATCGCCGCTCATGACTCCATCTCCAATTCTGTACTGAATGAGATTAAGAAGTTTTTAAAATTCACGCATCAATTAACTGATGATGAAGTTCAGGCTTTTACACAGCTAAAAAGTTCCGAAGCAGATGCGGTCTTTATGTCGGGCTCATCCGCAAGGAAGATAATCTCCAGCTCTAATCTCATAGGGATAAAGGAGTTACCGGTAAATACCGGTTTTTTTGATTACGGATTCGGATTAAGAAAAAGCAATGATGATATCCGCAGTTCTTTAACCTCAGG
>PGXT01000172.1:11696-13718 GCA_002839285.1 Spirochaetae bacterium HGW-Spirochaetae-5
TTATTCTCAGAAGACGGATAAGAGAGAAAACTGAAAATCTCAATATATCGATGAATGAACTCAGTAAATCTCAGGTTCAGCTGAGAGAGAGCGAAAAAAGATTCAGAAGAATATTCAATCAGTCACCCTCGGCACTCATGATCCTTAATCCATCGGGCAGGGTGCTCATGTTTAATGAGGCCGTTGTAGATATCTTCGGTGTAAACAATCCCGATGAGCTGATCAATCTTGATATTATAAATTCACCTGTATCGACGGAATGGTTTAAATCACGTCTTAAGGAATACCGTAATATTAATCTTGAGGTTAAGTTTAATTTTGAAATAATAAGACAAACAGGTTACTACAGCACAAATAAAACCGGAATTATGATACTGGAACTTATAATAATGCCGGTAGAGATCCATACCGGGAGTCCCGAGCCGGGATATATCTGTCAGTTCAGCGATAATACGCAGGAGCGGTTACTTCTCGAAGAGGTTAAATATAATCAGAGAAAACTTGAAATGATTTTTGAAGCGATCAAGGACGGATTGTGGGAGTGGAATATACTTACAGGAAAGGTCAGGTATAACCGTAAGTTTTTTTCATTTCTTGGTTATAAACCGGAATTATATCCTGACGATATTGCAACCTTGATCGGATTTGTTCATGAGAGTGATAGAGAATCGGTTAAAGCAGAACTGTCTGAAAAAGTTTTAAACGGGAGAAGTTTCAGCATTGAATACAGAATGGTTATGGGTAACGGAGCTGTAATCCATGTAAGAAGCCGTGGCGAAACAATAGAGTGGGATGATAACCTGAAGCCATTAAGGGTCATAGGGATTCAGACAGAGATAAACCCCCGGCGAGATATTACAAACCGTATAAATTATTTTAAAAATGATAATCTTAATACAGAGATTAAACCGTTAAATGATTATGGCGATTCATCAAAGTGTTACACTGTACTTATGGTAGATGACAATTATCTGATTTATTTACATGTATCGGAAATATTGAAAAGATATAAAGTTGAAACTCTCTATGCCTCATCAGGAATTGAAGCAATTGAGATTATAGAAAAAAGAAATGATATAAGCCTTATTATTCTCGATCATCATATGCCGGGACTTGACGGAGTCTCTGCATTAAAGGAGATCCGGAAAATAAATAAAAACATCCCTGTAGTAATTCAGACAGGAGAGTGTCAGGATAGCCTGAATGACTATTTTGAAAGAGATGGATTCGATGGTGTGCTCGGTAAACCGGTGGATGAAAATCTTCTCATAGAAACAGTTTTCACACTGGTCAACGGGGATAAGTAATTGATGTACATCTAGCAATCCTCCGTACCCCCAAGACTACTTGTACCCACTTCTCAACAGCCCCATAAATCCTACTTCGACAAGCTCAGCACATCGCCCGGAGGGGGACTTAAAGGCTACCTTATAAATAAGCATTTAAATTTAATAATACATCTTGCTTAACAATTTAGATTATGATTTGTCTGAAATAATAAAATGTTAAAACAAATAATTACTTAAGAGTATTTTAAAGTCCCCTTCCGATTTACATGGGGGCCTTCTACGGATGATATGTGCTTCACATAAAAATGCGGGTACAAGTCTGTCTGGGGATGCGTATGCTTCGCATACGCTGAAACGGGGGACTGCGGGGGTTACCCCCGTAATCCGCCACTTCCAGGCGCAGCGCGTAGCGCTGTGCCCCCGGAAATAAATTTCTACTACGTGAATACTGAAAAAAAATATTAAAATTATGTTGATTTCCTGAAAAAGACTTATACTTTTAGTTCAGTTGGTTATTAATGTCTGAAAACCTGTAAAGAATTACCTGTTCAGGTTAACGCGGATACTCACTAAAAAAAATTAACAAATAATTCGAATTATATATTTAGAGAATATATAATCAATTACCGGAGGGGAAATGAAAAAAATAAATATTTTAATAATTGCTGCATTGATGGCAATTCAGGTTGTAAGCTGTAAAAAGGATGGCCCGTCAATTGTTCAGAATGACGGT
>PGXT01000009.1 GCA_002839285.1 Spirochaetae bacterium HGW-Spirochaetae-5
TTGTTGAGTGTGGTAACTTTCAAAAGAAGAGAAAACCTGTTGGCAGTCAACCCTTCTTTAACAAGAAAGGGTTGCACTTGTTACTTGAATCCAAGATTTTCTTTATCTAATTTTTATAAAATAAACGATAAATATAAGATAAAGAATACTGTCAATAATCTTTCTCTATAATAGTTATCAACCAGTATAAATTCTGGTATTAAAGGCGATAAATTATTTTTCCGGCTGAATCTTGTTGCATAGATGTGTCCGGAATTCACCTAAATTTAATACTATTCTTTTTGTCTTTCCATCTTTGAAATGATGTAATACAATATGAAAAAAATGTAAGTTTGTTGACAAACTTACATAGTATTTTAATTGATACTACACACAAAAATAATTATCTTTTTATTGATATAATCCTATAAATATTTTAATGATTTATCGATTGCTATTATAAATTGTAGAATTTTTTTGCTGATGATTATATATCATAAATTATTCTCTGAGCCGCAATGCACCGAAATTATCAGGAAACAACTTTATAAATTTAAATAGTGCAATACATTTATTAAATGAGGAATAAATATGTCATTTTTATATGATCCAATCCTGAATGCAGATTCAAAAGTTAAAGTAATCGCAGAAATCGGCTGTAATCATCGTGGTGATATATCGACTGCCAAAGAGATGATAAAAATAGCAAAAATTTTCTGTGGGGTCAATTATGTAAAATTTCAAAAAAGGAATAATAAAGAGTTGCTTACAGCTGAAGAATACAGTGCTCCTCATCCAAATCCATATCATTCTTATGGGGCGACTTATGGTGAACATAGAGAGTATCTTGAATTTTCTTTAGAACAGCACCTGAACTTAAAAACTTACTGTGATGAAATCGGAATAGGCTATTCGACTTCTGTATGGGACCTTACTTCAGCAAAAGAAATTGCCAGCCTGAACCCGGATTTTATAAAAATACCTTCGGCGTGCAATCTAAACTGGCCGATGCTTTCAGAATTACGAGACAATTATAATGGAGATATACATATTTCAATGGGGATGACAACAAAGAAAGAAGAAGAAAATATTATATACTTTTTTACTAAAAAAGGAGCGGGGAAAAGAGTAATTATATACGCCTGCACATCAGGTTACCCTGTTCCATATGAAGAACTGGCTTTACTTGAAATAAAACGCCTGAGAGAAACTTTCGGTAATGATATTAAAGATATTGGCTTTTCCGGTCATCATAACGGAATCGCCGCTGATATCGCCGGCCTAACCTTGGGAGCAAACTGGTTCGAAAGACATTATACCTTAGACCGTACATGGAAAGGGACAGACCATGCGGCATCTCTTGAACCCGATGGATTACGAAAACTTGTCAGAGATTTGCACAATGTTGAAAAAGCTCTTAAATACAAAGAACAAGATTTGTTAGAAATTGAAAAGGTCCAGCGCAATAAGCTAAAAAGGATTGAGGGTAAACATTTTTAGGTGGTAGCGGAATGACAATCTGGAAAGCCCTGATCCCGATACGCTCCGGATCAAAATCAATCCCTGATAAAAATATTAAATTATTTTGCGATAAACCCCTTTTTTACTGGGCGACTCAGGCGGCGGTTGATAGCGGTATCTTTAACGGTGGGGTATATGTTGCTTCTGATAGTGAGCACTATCTTGATCTTGTAAAAGAATGGACGCCCCAAGCAATCCCTCTACAGCGGGCACCATATACGGCCACAGATGATGCCAGTTCTGAAAGCGTAATGAGCTGGTTTCTCAATAACCATAGCTGTGATGTCATATCACTGGTTCAGGCAACAACACCCACTGTCACCTCATCCGACTTTCTAAATGCAAAAATTTTATTTGAAAATGAATCAGCCGACTCACTTGTAACTGCTGTCCCCTTCCACAGATTTCTGTGGTCAGCTTCAGGCAACGCGTTAAATTATGACCCTCGTAACAGACCAAGACGGCAGGACATGCAACCGCAATTTCTTGAAAATGGCAGTTTTTATTTTACCAATACTGTATTGTTTAAAGAACAACAATGCAGATTGGGAGGTAAAATATCAGTTTATGAAATGTCTGAAGATACGATGATTGAGATCGATGAACCCATTGACTGGAAAAATGCAGAGAGGGTATTTCTAAAAAGGAAATCGGTTGTAAATTCTGCAAAACGTCCTTCTGTAATAATTGTAGATGTTGACGGTACATTGACAGATGGGGGTATGTACTATGACAAAGATGGTGAACTGATAAAAAAATTTAACACACGGGATGGTTCGGCACTTGCTCAATTAAAAGAAATGGGTCTTACCATATTAGTCTGTACCGGTGAAAATTCACCGGCAGTGAATGCAAGATTGAAGAAGCTTGAAATCAATGAATACCTGCATGGCATTACTGATAAAGTAGAAGCCATCAATGAATGGCTCGATAACAATGATTTTTCCTGGAATGATGTTCTTTACGTCGGTGATGAATATAATGATTTTTCAGCAATTCAGCGTGCTGCATTTTCTGTTTGCCCGTCAGATTCACATCCCTCGGTTAAAAATATTGCATCTTATATTGCTCCTTCAAAAGGCGGCGATGGTGTAATTAGGGATGTTTTATTTTGGGTTAAGAGGAATTTCTCATAAAATCATCATTCATTTTATTACTAATTATGAACGAGAAGTTCAATGTGATTTCCTTGTCACTCCTGCCAGCTTGAAGCTTTTTGAAAAAATTAACACTGAGATCAACATGGCCTTCGTTTAATTTTTCAACAACCTGTAATGTTCCCCCGAAAACTGGACAGTTTATGCACTTAATTTTAACAATCTGAATTTTTCAGGAGTCATATAGCCCTATGCCGAATGCGGTCGATACGTATGATACTTGTCAATCCAGTAGGTAATCTTTTCAAGAGCCTCATCCTTATCCTTAAAATTATATCCCCAGATACATTCTTCCTTCATTGTTCAAAAAAATCGTTCCCTCATTCCATTCTGTTCCGGTGTATATGGGGTGATGAACTCCTGGCTAAGATTAAATCCTCTTGCTACTTTTGTAAATTCTTTAGAGCCAAAGACTAGGCCGTTATCAGAATGAATGGCCAGATTGTTTTTTACTCCAAATTGTATTTTCCGTGCCCGAAAAGCATCCTCAAGAGCTGCTGTTGCGACCTTTGCGGAACCTGATGTTGAGAACCTCCAGTCAATGATATTTCTATCACAGCAATCTATCACCGCAGTAAGATGAGTCCATCCATCTCTACCGCAGTGAATATGAGTGGTATCGATAGACCATCTGGTATTTAGTTCCGTTGTTCTTGATGCCCACCCTTTGACCCGAGGCCGATGCCCTTTCGGTTTTTTCGTCACCTGCCACCCGTTTTGTTTAATGATTCGATGTATTTTCTTACAGTTATGTCTACCGTGATCTCGTCGAATCACTGCTGTAATGTGTCTCAGACCCCATGTCTATTCTGACTGAATAATATCCCACATCTTCCGTTCCAGCTCCTTATCCACCTGACGGAGGGAAGAAGGAACCGGATTATAATACAACGTCAATCGGGGAACCTCAAACCATCGGCATAATTTCGATAGTGAAACCTTTTTGCCCTCGGATTCCATTTGGCTCTGAACCACTAACAGTCATTTTCTTCCAAGTCGATCAGAGCCTGAAGCTTTTTTCTGGCATCGAGTTCCAGCACCAGTTCCCCGATCTTGGCCTTCATCTCATTTATCTCTCTTGTCTGCTCGTCCTGGGAATCTCGGCTGGGTGTTTTTAGACCTCTCGTCCCCGACTTTATTAATTCGTCCATCCAGCCTTCTATTTCTGACTGCCTCAGACCATTTGAGCGACACGCTTTTTCCAGAGTCAGTTCCCTCTTGATGATTTTTAATACCAGGTCGGCCTTACGGCCTGCCGTCCATCTTTGTGTTTTCTATTCCATGTAATACCTCTTATAATATTGCTTATTACATGTCCAGTTTTAAAGGGGAACGGTATATACCCTTCAAAAATAAAAGAATGAAAGATTGTTGACATTATCCGGCAAATAATTTTTTTATTAGATCGAATCCTACAAAAGAAGGATAGAATAACTCTTTCAAATTTCAAGGCAGAAAATAGAATTGATTATTATAAAAAAGTTTAAACAATTAACAACGAGTAAGTTCGGTCGCAATGTAGCAATAGTTGCAACCGGCACTGCCATGTCACAGGCAATCGCGGTGATTTTCACTCCTGTAATAACCCGGCTTTATGGCCCTGAAGCATTTGGTCTAATGGGAACTTTTGTGTCCCTGGGTACAGTAGCAGCATCTATATCAGCGCTTACCTATCCAGCAGCCATGGTTTTGCCAAAAAAAGATAGTGATGCACGGGACATTGCAAAACTTTCAGTATATGTTTCCATCGGAACTTCATTTCTTGCGACCCTTGTTATTCTAATTGCCGGCGACCGTATGTTTGCGTTTCTCGGTGCGCAGGCAATAAGTGCTTTTTCCCTGCTTATTCCACTGCAAATGTTTTTCTCTGCATGGCTTCGAATTGCACAACAATGGCTTATACGGAAGAAACAGTTCATGACTACCGCAAAAGTAGACGTAATAAAGTCGTTAATTATCAACATCGCCCAGATAGTGATCGGCTTGTTTAAACCGATAGCAGCTGTGCTCATAGTCTTCTCTACACTGGGTATAGGACTGAATGCTTTAATGCTAAATTTAAGTACTGACAAAAAAGACAAGAAAAAAAGAATAAATAAGCAGGGCAAAAAACAGAATGCCGCAGCCTTGATACAAATAGCCAGAAAATATTATGACTTTCCGCTATACAGGGCGCCAGTGCTATTTTTGGAAGATGCATCCACCAATCTTCCTGTAATAATGCTATCCGCATTTTTTGGCCCTGCTTCAGCTGGTTTTTATGTTCTTGGGAATAAATTATTAAAGGGGCCAAATAAACTAATAGGAAAATCCGTTTCTAATGTATTTTACCCTAAAATAACAGAAGCAGCTCATAAAGGGAGAAATCTCAGGCAGCTTATAATCGACGCAACGCTAGGCCTTGCAACGGCAGGCATTATACCATATGCTGTAATTATAATTTTTGGTCCCTGGATTTTTAAGCTAGTATTTGGCGCAGAGTGGGTAATGGCTGGAGAATATGCCAGGTGGATATCATTTAATATATTTTTTCAGTTTATTGCGAGACCTTCGGTTGTAGCTATAGTAACATTAGGATTACAAAAGGGATACCTGATTTATGAACTGATCAGTACGGCAGTAGAGCTTGCAGCGCTTTACGCAGGTTTTATAATCTTTAAAAGTGACATTATTGCTGTAGCGCTTTTCTCAGTATCTTATGCGATATCTTTTATAGTTCTAATCTGCTGGGTTATAGTCACATCAAAAAACGATATCCAACAAGAGCGTTATTCAGATGAATAGAATATAGCATGAATAGAGAGAGTTCTTGAAAGAATAATAATAAAAGTTGAAATTATTACATATTCACTTGATAAAGATAAATTCGCCACGGAAGATCTGCCATCTCAAATGTTTTTAAATATTTAAGAAATATTTTGTCAGCATTTGTTATTTTAACAGTGGAAAAAAAATATTTACCGTCCATCTCCTTGAATGCTTTAATATCAAAATTCAATTCCGTTTCTTTAAGCTTCGATGTTTTTATATTATTTACTTTATGTCTATTTAAATTATGAATAAAAAAATAACACCGGTTTCCCCAATCATCAAAATACATTCTGTTTATTGGATTTTTCTCCAATTCCCCGGCGATTATTTTTCTGAATCTGTTTTTATACTCCAAGGGGTAATTAGTCATATAAGCATCTAAGGTAATAAATCCGTTATATTGTGCTATTGATGGATGAAATCCGATACAGCCTATTCTATATGTATTTTTATTATCTCCGATATAATTATCTATCTTTTTAAATAGTTCTTCTGAATAAAATTCTCTAAAGGACATTCTATTGGAAGTATATTCGACCTTCTGAAAAAGTCCGATTATATTATACTTCAATTCCTGTTTCGCTCCAAAAGGCGAAAGCACAACATATACCAGCTGCACCATTATAATTAATGGAATTGATATTCTTGAAAACTTGAATTTCTTAATATTCGTCAGACAATAGGCAAAGAGAATGTACCACAACATGGGATGGAACCAATGAAATCTTCCAAAATTAAAAGTCCTGAATATCTGAATTTTTTCTCTCAATAATGCGTAAGTATCCCAAGTATAAATACTGAAGAAGGCGGAAAAGAGAATTATAATAGATAGCAATACAATAATTGGCTTTAATTGCTTTTTATTATGTATTGCTACAATTAGTATAATTGATAATAACAATACAGGACCATGGAGGCTTGCTGCATGATAATGGCCTGCAATAATATTCTTAATGAGAAGCGTTATTGATTGTGGAAATGTCTTAACCAATAAGGTGCTTAGAGGCTCCCAGGCTGCTCGATGTGAAATGAAACTCTTAGAAAAAAACATAGTATAAATAAGATTGAATTCTACCAGAGAATACAATGCTCCTAATATCACCAAACCTAAAAAAAACTGCCTATTAATTTCACGATTCCGTATTAAATCTACAAAGAACAAAAGACCGAATATTACAACTATAAATATGCCTGAGAGTGCTAAAAACGAATAAAACGGGAATATAACAATTATAAAATAGTCATATATGGACTCTGTTTGATTTCTTAAATTCTGAAAAGCATAGAATAAAAGAGGCATACCGGCTATTGATAGTCCGAAGTTTGAATAAAATGGAAGAAAAGAAAAACATAAAGAGGTTCCGAATATTATTAAACTATTTTCTTTATCCGGTAGTATATGTTTTTGAAGTAATAAGAACAAACCGATGAAAGCAACAAGATGCACAATAACATCATTGATTATATATGCCATATAGGGTTCAAAAATAAATTTCAGAAAACTGATAAAATTCAAGGCAAATCCAAAAAAGTTTTCATAATTTCCCCCCATTATGATATCTACACTTCTGCCAATAGCGCCATCAAGATTGTCATGTATTCTGATATAGGAATCCATTCCCAAAATCAATCTGGGTAAGAGGAAAAAAATCAGAATTAATAGGATCCCTGAAGCTACAGGTTTATCATTGCTTTTCATTGAAAATCTCCGAAGACGTAACTATTTAATGCAAATCTCGTTCAAATCCTTGCTTTTAAAATTGAGTAATTTACTTGAAGTTAATAATATTGTTACGACTGATGTATCTCATTGCGGTTGTGTTTAAAGGAAAAGTATTTATGACCTGTATAGCTTATAATGATTGTTATGAACATCACCACTGCCTGGGCTGCAAGAATTGGCAGGCCAATTATCTCCACAAAAAAAGGAAGCAGTATTAAATTGATAAGCATGCTCACACCATAGACCATATAGAATCGGAGGTATTCCAATAATGACTTTTTAAATCCGACCTTTGTCCTGAATAGGAGAATTTTATAGCTCAGATACGCATTGGTGATTGCGATGATATTAGCTGGGATAAGGAGGACTACATAATGCACCTTTCCTTTAAATGTTCTATATAACAAGTAATAGACGCCATATCCCAAAAGAGTATTCCATCCGCCAATTAGAAGATACAGAATCTTTTCTCGCTGCGTTTGAGTAAAATGTATTATTTTATTTATCAAAATTAACTCTCTCTTTTTCTACAACGAGAGGCCTGTTCTTCACCTGCGCATATATGGCAGAGACATACTCGCCAAGAAAACCTATAAAAATCATCTGGACCGACATGAGGAAAAAGAAACCGATGACCATGGGGGCCATTCCCAACTGGAAACGATCCCAGTATATCAGTTTATACGCAAGATACACCATAGAAATTAGAAATGAAATAACTGCCACGATAAAGCCAATAAAAACAGCCATGCGGAGAGGAACCTTCGAGTGGTTTACAAAACCAAGCATCGCCATATCGTATAAAGTATAAAAGTTGTTTTTTGATTTCCCCTTTTCCCTTTTTGGCTGAGTATAGGGAACCTCGGCCCTTTCAAAACCTATCTCGGCGATCATCCCTCGGAAATAGGGGGATGGGTCCCGAAATTGCTTCAGGATAGCGATGACGTCTCTGTCATAGAGACCAAAACCGGTAAAGTTTTTCACCTGCTCGGTCTCGGAAACCATTGCGATAAGATGATAGTATATTTTTCTAATCAGAAATATCAGGGGGTTTTCCTTGCTCTGCGTTTTAACTCCGATAACAATCTTATACCCTTCTTCCCACTTCCTGAGGAAATCAGCGATCATTTTAGGAGGATCCTGAAGATCTGCAACGATGGAAATGACAGCATCCCCGCTGGTCTGTAGCAACCCGTGAAAAGGCGAACGTATGTGACCGAAGTTACTGGCATTGACTATTATTTTAACATTTCTATCTTTTACAGCTATTCTCTTTAATATCTCAACCGTCTTATCCTTTGAAGAGTTATCTATAAAGACATGTTCATAACGATACTGTTTCAGACTTTTAAAAACTTGCTTTACTTCATGATATACCTGCTCAATGTTTTCTTCTTCATTAAAACATGCGGTCATTACTGAAATTAGTTTCGTTTTTTTATTGTTTCCCCGTCTATTCATACATTCCGCCGGCTTCTTCAATGAGTTTTTTATATCGATGCTCAAGCATTTCAATCCTCTGGGCATCCTCATGAAATATCAGGCCGTAAAAATTTCTCTTGTTCTTCAGCCACATCAGTTCAAAGCCTACTGCCTTTAAAATACCTTTATCATAGGGACCTTCCAGAGCCGCAGGACAGCCAAAAATAACCTTTCGGGTTTCATAACGGTCAATAGTACCGGCAGGAAAACGCTTAAGAAAAGGAACAGTTTCTTTTGATACACCACCGCCGACAACACATTCCAGCGAATGCTCCTTTGCTTTCGCTAGCACATCTCTCGCAATATTATAAATTCTCTCAGAATTGACATCCTCACGGGTAAGTCCGAGAGAACCGGTGAGATCAACTCGGCCGAGAACAATACCGGATAAAAGCGAAATATTTTCAATATCAAGCATTTCATTGAAATTCTTGCAAGCCTGTATTGTCTCGACATTTATCAGATACTTGACTTCATTTAGTTCCTCTTCAGGAAAGGCGCTTTTTACTGATTGTAGATATTTTTTCAGTGCATATGGAGATTCAACCATGGGAGCGACAATATGAGTAACGCCAATTGCCCGGGCATCATACATATCTTTCAATGCCTCACAACCACCGATCTTTATAGTAAGGTCAAGTCCCGCTTTCGTTACCACTTCTTTTAACCGCAGGGCTTCCTCAAGCCTTGTTCCCTCTGCTTCGAATTCTGCTTTAATCCCGACGACATTATAATTTTCTCTCAGGTCCTTAAGCTGCTCAATCATATGTCTTTCTAGTGTGTTCATCTATACCTCTCAGCTATCTATTAATTTAATTTCAATTGCAATCTTCTTCTTTTATTTCTTTTATTTCCGTGGAAATAATATTTCTAAAAAATTCATCCCTGGGAAGGAACGGCCACATGTCTTCCAGTGGTTTCGAGACCATGGTGCCGTCCGGTTTTTTTTCCGATGAAAGTTTCGGCGAGAATACATATCCGGGCTCCAGTACAACTTCACAAAGAGCCGGACCTTCCACCGACATGATTTTTTTAATTATATCGGTTACATTACTTATATCCGTAATCCTTTCAGTATAAATTCCATAGGCGCCTGCTAACCTGACCATGTCGGGTATAGATACGCCTGAATCCCTGTCACAGCCGGTTAACGTCCCCTGAAAGAAATTTTCCTGTGTCTGTCGGATGGAACTATATCCCTGGTTATTGAGTACGAATATTTTAACCGGCAGATGATGATGAACAATGGTCTGTAATTCCTGAATATTCATCTGAATGCTTCCATCGCCAGCGATACATACAACGTTTCTTTTCCTCTCGGTGGCAACAGCGGCTCCAATAGCGGCAGGCAAATCATATCCCATCGAAGCGCATCCCGAATTCCAGAATATTCTTTGATTTATCCTGACGATACCGGACTGGAAAAGAGCGACACAGGCAGTTCCATTGCCTGCCACTACGATATCATCATTCCCTGTTTCTTCCGTAAGTTTGCGCATGAACACATAGGGGTTAATTGTTGTTTTACCAAATTTTATTTCCGGTGTTGTGGAATATATTTTCTTTCGCTCTCGACACCAGGATACCCATGAACTCCAGTCAGGCATATCTTCAGCTTGCTCCAGCAGGAGTTCAAAAAAATATTTTGCATCTGAATGTATGGCTAAGTCGGGCACCACTGTCGGTTTCCTTAATTCATTTTCATCAATATCCACAACAATCTTTTTCGCCGATCGGCCGAAGTCTTTCCAGTTATAGCTGACCTGCCGAATATTGTTCCTGGTACCGACAGCGAGTATTAAATCGGAATTCTGTAATGAAAAATTTCCTGACCTGTTTCCGATTGTACCTATTCTTCCCATGAATAAATCGTCATCGGAAGGAATCAGGTCAAATCCGTTAAATGTCGTCAGGACCGGTATCCCCAGTTTCGCGGCAATGGCGAGCAATTGTTTCTGCCCGCCGGCAAGACGTATCCCGTGCCCTGCAATCAGTACAGGCCGTTTTGCCTCACGAAGAAATGTAAAAACATCGGGAACCTGTTTTTGGACCTTCTTCTCATTAAAAGGATCAGGCAACACAGAACTGTCGAAGTCCGATAATTCCGATTCACTGACATAAGCTCCCTGTATATTTAAAGGAACATCGATCCATACCGGTCCCGGTCTGCCCGTTCTGGCAATAAACATCGCTTTATCGATAATTTCCCTGACTCTTCTTGCGTCTGTAATCATTTCAGCATATTTTGTAATTGGCCGAACAATATCGATAATATTGATTTCCTGGTCACCAAGCTGACGCAGTTTGATATTCGGGCGTGATGCAATGGTAGTCTCAAACTTGACTTGACCGGAAAGATAGATTGCAGGAATCGAATCAAGCCACTGTCCAATGACACCGGTCATCGCGTTCGTACTCCCCGGGCCTGATGTCACATTGACGGCACACATTTGCCCGGTTGCTCTAGTATATCCCTCGGCCGCAATTGCGCAGGCTTGTTCATGATGATTACAGATATATTCAATGTCGGGAGATCTGCCGAAAGCATCGTTAAGATGCATGGCCCCTCCACCGGTTATCAGGAACACATGCTTGATGCCATGATAGGCAAGCCTTTTTACGATGAAATCCGCCACACGAATTGTATTATTCATTACAGGTATCCATAATTATATATTCTTAAATGGTATCTTTTAAAAAAGCACTACCCGCTCATTTATCCACGAGCAGCAGTGACCTGTCCAGTTCGTCCCTGCGATCGGCATACCATGCGTATAAGGACCGGATCGCGTCGTAATGAGGCGTCATCTTCCAGCCCGTGAATTCATCTCGGAGCCTCGCATTGGATCCACTGTACTCCAGACCCATGCCGTCTTGCGAAATATTTATGGGGATATCCTTTGCAGAAATCTCTCGCACCATTTTTGCCAGTTCCAGGAGCTCCTCGGATTCATCGGGAGTTACGTTATACGCAGTATACTTTGTTTCATTTTCAATAAAGTATTCCAGCACAGGTAAAAGATCATTAATATAAATATAATCAAATTTTCTGTTTTGCTTTATGGTTATGGGAAGATCGAACAGTGTCTTGCAGATCGCGTTGGAAATAAACCTTATGGCATAATCCTCATACTTGCCGAATATACCAAAAACGCGCAGATCAATCACCTTGTCTGATTTTTCAATGAATTTTCCACATATATATTTATTGTAGCCATGCTCATCAGCGGGCATGTATGTACCGAAATATTCCTCTTTCATTTTCGGCACATAATTCCGCATGTCATAGGCGGCACCGGATCCTATGATGATGAGTTTCCCGAAAGAATCGGCGTTCCTTATGAGATTGAAAAACATCCGTGAATTGTTATATAGTATTCCGAAAGGATCCTTTGCGTTGCGGTGCCCCGGTTTTCCCGCCCCGTGGATGACCGCGTCATACTGATTCCTTTTGAAGTGCTCATCAACAGCCTCCTGGTCCGTCAGCTCAAAGTCACGATGAGAGGGAGTCACGATGGTGTATTTTTCATTAAGATAGGATTCCCTGATATTGCGGCCGATAAATCCCGATCCGCCGGTAACAAGTATTTTCATGGCTACTCCCAGTTATCTGTTCTGATATTATCTGCGCCGACACCGGCTCCCGCCAGGTACTCCTTAAAGGCATGAATCATAACGGGCGGACCGGAGATAAAATAAACGCTTTCCCGGCCGTTCTCCCCATAAATGACATCTATATTGAGCATACCCTCTGTTTGCTGGTTTACAAGGGATATGTCGAAGGATCTGTTGATACCGTATGCCTTTCCCAGGTCATCCTTAAAAATTTCGTGATAACGCTCATCCCTAAATCCGAAATAAAGCCGCGGACCGGCGTAGTCCCTGAACGAGGGACTTGTAAACAGGGAAAGATAGGGCGTAATGCCCGTTCCGCCGGCAATAAATACCGTCCTCTCCTTCGAATGCTGCTGGGAAAAAAGTTCTCCGTAGGGCATTTTCAGGTAAAGTACTTTCCCTTCGTGTAATTCATTAGCCATACGTGTGGTAAACGCCCCTTTAATCGCGAAGGTCAGCGTGACCTGTTCGTTCGTATCGCTGGACTGCATGGAAAAACATCGTGACTCCGGCCAGGGTCGGGAAGGATCGTACTCATCCAGGGCCAGGTGAAGGAACTGGCCTGGAAGATATTTGTACCTTTTATCCAGGCTACGGAACGTCACCATGTATATATCTGGAATGGGATTTTCTATACGCGTGACTTCTGATCGATATTTTTTTACTATCGCCATAACGATTTAACATCCCTGCCTGTGCATAAAATCCGTTATGACCTTCTCCATATACTCCATCATCTCACAGGTAATGCCGGGATAGGTACCCAAAAAAAAGGTATTGTTCATGATATAATCTGTATTTTCCAGCGACTCCGCCACGCGGTAAGTAACCCCTTCAAAAAGGGGCTGTCTTATTATATTCCCGGCAAAAAGATACCGTGTTTCAATAAGATGTTCGTTTAGGTGTTTGACGATATCGTCCCTGTTGAAGCGCTGGTTTTCCTTCACGGTGATGATATAGCTAAACCATGCAGGATTAGAGCCGGGTGTGGCCTCGGGAAGAATAAAATAATCCCCATACCTTGAAAAGATGGTTTGATATTTCGCGAAGTTTTCTCTGCGTCTTGCGCAGAATTGATCTATCTTGTCCATCTGCGCAGAGCCGATGGCCGCCTGCATATCGGTCATTTTCAGATTATATCCTATCTCAGAATAGACATACTTATGGTCATAACCATAAGGCAGAGTGCCGAACTGTTGGGAAAAGCGCTTACCACAGGTATTGTTTTCCCCACCGGCGCAATAGCAGTCCCTCCCCCAGTCGCGGAAGGAACGGATGATACGTGCAAGTTCCTCATCATCTGTCACCACAGCCCCTCCCTCTCCGGTGGTGATGTGATGGGCCGGATAAAAAGAGAACGAAGCCACATGGCCGAAAGTGCCGGTATACTTGCCCCTGTACGTACTGCCGAAGGCGTCACAGTTGTCTTCGATGAGCCAGAGGTCATGTTCGCGGCATATATCAAGAACCGCGTCTATAGCAAATGGATTACCCAGTGTGTGTGCGATAAACACAGCCCGGGTTTTCGACGAAATGGCTTTTTTCATCATATCTATGTTGATATTGTAGGTCTTCAGATCCACATCAACGAAAACCGGGACCATCCCGTTCTGGATAATGGGCGTCACCGTGGCAGGAAATCCCGCGGCCACAGATATAACCTCGTCGCCGGGCATGAGCCTGCGGGAGCCAAGCTTTTTCGATGTCAGTGATGAAAAAGCAATAAGGTTCGATGATGATCCAGAGTTGGTCAGGATAACGTTCGAGACGTCGAGGTAATCGGCGATCTTTTCAGTAAACTCTTCGGCAAAGCGTCCCTCAGTCAGCCAGAAATCCAAACTGGCATCGACAAGCTTCAACAGTTCTTCCTGGTCGAAGACCCTTCCGGCATACCGGACCATGTCCTTGCCTGGAACGAATTTTTTCCCGCTATGCTTTTCAGTATATAATTTAAGTATCAGCTTTTCAAGTTCTTCATTCATGCTTCTATCTCATGTACATTATTTTTAACGGCTCCAGGGAAGCCCCGCTTCCCTGGCTGCGTCGGCATAGGCCTGTATCTGATTGATTGTATAGTCATACATCCGGTCTATTCCATCGTAAAAGGCCCTATACCATTGAACAGTTGCCCTCAGGGTCTCTTTAATGTCATACACGGGATGCCAGTTGATGTGATAGCGGGCCTTACTCACATCAAGTTTCAATAGTCGTGCCTCATGGGGCTGAGTATCAGAGGTAATCTCATATTCTCCTCCGCCCCAGAGTGAAATCATATCCTTAATGATTTCCTCAACACAAACGACGGAACTGTCTTCGGGGCCGAAATTCCAACCGTCGGCATAGACACAGCCCTTTTCATACAACATCGCGCCAAGCCAGAGGTAACCCGAAAGGGGTTCCAAAACATGCTGCCATGGCCGTACTGCAAAGGGACTTCTTATTTCCAGTGCTTCACCTATAGAGAAAGCCCTTATACAGTCCGGCACCAGCCGGTCCTCGGCCCAGTCGCCGCCGCCGATGACATTCCCGGCTCGCGCCGATGCCACCGCAGTACCGTGGCTTTTACCGTATTCATGAGTATTAAAAAAGGAATTCCGGTATGCCGCAGTGACTAGCTCGGAGCAACCCTTGCTGGAGCTGTATGGATCATAACCGCCCATGGCTTCGTTTTCCCTATAGCCGTAAACCCATTCACGGTTCTCATAGCACTTATCGCTTGTGATAATGACCATTGATTTGACAGTTTTACAAAGACGGGCCGCATCGAGAACATGGACCGTTCCCATAACATTGGTCTCATAGGTATGAACCGGTTCCCGGTAAGATAGGCGGACTAACGGCTGGGCTGCTAGGTGGAACACAATCTCGGGCCTAAATTTGTTAAAGATGCTCACCAAGCCCGCACAGTCGCGAATATCACCAACGATGTGCCTGTCTATTTTTTTCTCTAGGTCCAGAACTTTGAATAAAGATGGGTCCGTATTGGGCTCCAGAGCGTACCCATAAACCGTTGCGCCCAGTTCTTTCAACCACAGGGCAAGCCATGAACCTTTAAACCCTGTGTGGCCGGTAATCAGGACATTTTTCCCTTTATAAATACCTGAAAAAAAGTTTCTTTCCGTCATAGATCAATCTTTCCAGAATTTCCACGGGGCTATATTACCATCCCACAGCTCGTTCAGATTGATTTTATCCCGCAGGGTATCCATGGGGCGCCAGAAGGAATTATGCTTGAATGCCATGAGCTCTTCTTTCCCTGCAAGTTGCTCCAAGGGTTCTTTTTCCCATATTGTTTCATCATTTTTTATCATATCAAGAACAGTGGGGTCAAGCACAAAAAATCCTGCGTTTATCCAGCTTCCGTCCCCTTTAGGTTTTTCCACAAAAGAGTTAACAGTATTTTTCTGATCTATCCGTACTGATCCAAATCTGCCAAAGGGCTGTACCGTTGTCATTGTCGCCAGCTTCCCGTGGGATGTGTGAAATTTTACCAGTTCCCGAATATCCACATCCCCCACACCGTCGCCATAGGTCATCATGAAGGGCTCGCCGCCGATATACTCCCGTACCCGTTTGAGTCGCCCCCCAGTCATGGTATTCAGGCCCGTATCGATCAGGGTCACCTTCCACGGTTCGGCATTATGATAATGTATTTCCATCTTATTATGATTTCGGAAATCGAAGGTCACGTCGCACTGATGAAGAAAATAATTGGCGAAATATTCCTTGATATAATAGCCCTTGTATCCCAGACATATGATAAAATCGTTAAACCCGTAGTGGGAATAAATCTTCATGATATGCCACAATATAGGTTTGCCACCGATTTCAACCATGGGTTTCGGCTTGATGTCGGTCTCCTCACTCAGGCGTGTTCCCATGCCGCCCGCTAAAATTACTACTTTCATTTTTTTTCCCTGACAGATTTATAAATTTTTACCTGATAAATAGTGCTTACAATTCAGCCATCTTACCTGTCAAGTCAATGAAAGACTTTAACAAGGACGACGACTCCCGCATTTTCATACTCTCACACTTTTAATAAAATTTTCCAGTAATGTTTTTGCCTCATCATGGGTCAAATCATTTATCTTGACCATTTCATACCCATCTTTTATCATAACAAGGGCAAGTCCTTGCCCTGTATTTTTCTTGTCCTGTCCCATTGCCTGAATTGTCCTGTCGATGTCTATGTTAATTCCAGACATGTCTGTTATTAATGACGGAAGCAGGACTTTCTCTTTGAAAAATTTATTGGTCTCCGAATTTAAAAACCCTCTTTTTTCAGCCTCTTCATTCGCGATAATCATCCCCACCACAACGGCCTGCCCATGGGATATGGCGAAATCCGTGGCGCTTTCAATGGCATGCCCGAAGCAGTGGCCATAATTGAGCATATTTCGTTTACCTGTGTCAAACTCATCATCTTCAATATAGGATTTTTTAATTTTTAAACAGGCCTGGATTCGTTCCAGGATTGTAGTATCGTCAATGCGATCAATTTTCTCCCATAAATTTACCAACTGTAAAGTATCTTCTTTTCCATTCATGAGATGGAGTTTTGCCATTTCCCCCACACCGGAATAATAATCAGCCTTTATCAGGGTTTTTAAAAATTCCGTATAAACATGTATTTCAGCAGGTGGATAAAATGTTCCGACTAAATTTTTGAAATGTTTGAAATTCAATGACGTTTTCGCGCCAATGCAGCTGTCAACCTGCGCAAGCAGCGTTGTCGGCACAAAAATCCAGTGCAGACCGCGATACAGAGATGATGCCACAAATCCTGTCAAGTCCTGGACTATCCCGCCGCCTATTGAAACCAGGTTCATGTTCTTTTTCGGCGTATATTGCATAATTTTTTCATATAACTCGCATACAGTGTCAATCGTTTTTATCTCTTCACGAACAGGCTGAACAATCACTCTATCAGGTTGGAAAAAGCGCAAGCATCCATTTTTATGTAGATTCCATACATTTTCATCAATAATATAGACCGCATTGTTCAACAAAGCCAGATCTTTTAAAAACTGATCATCATTTTCGAAATATGCAAAATAATCTTTAATATTTGACTTTATTGTTAATTCATTTAAACGCATGAAAACCCCCCATCAGCAAAAATTGTCTGGCCGGTAATAAATGTGTTTTTCTCTGAAGCCAGAAAGTAAACAATTTCTGCAATTTCATTCGGCTCTGCAAGTCTTTTTATGGGTAAGAAATCTGCTATGACTTTTATTTGTTCGGGGGTATTGTTTTTCGACGTCATCTCAGTATTAACAAAACCGGGTGCTACTGCATTTACCAGTATATTATATTGAGAGAGTTCCACTGCTGATGAAATCGTAAGGCCTTTAACTCCTGCTTTTGCAACTGAATATAGAATCCTTCTTTCTTTGGAAAATTCGCACCATATCGATGAGATGTTCACTATCCGCCCATAGCGATTTTTTTTCATAGACGGTGTGAGGCTTTTTATCAGCTGCATCTGGGAAATTAAATTCACCTGCAACATGTTGCTGATGCTTTCATCGTTTATTTCATCGATACTGGCGAGTTCGTTTATACCGGCGTTATTGATAAGAATATCAATTTCTTCATTGAGATTAGAAATATATTTTCTTATACTTTCATTAGAGCAAAGATCCATTTCTCCCCGGGTTGGGACATATACTTTTATTCCGTTGGATTCAAAACAGTTTTTGATTGCCTTGCCTATTCCACGCGAAGTCCCTGTAATTAAAGCTTTCCGCATATTCCATCCCATATTTTAAGATGAGTCCAAATCATCCTCAAAATTGTTTGCCTATCTAACGTTAACTATAGGACAGTCCCAATAACATTTTAAAATTTCAATAATTTTCCCAAGATGGGATTCTTTTGTAATCGTTATACATTTGAACAAAATTTCCGCATAACTATCTCTTTTTAACGTATTGTGATCTTCGACACTCGCTAAAACCGACAATTCATCCATACAAACATATTCCTCGACTAAATCACCACATTTAGGACTATTTAAAAACATGTATCGAAAAAGATTGTAAGTCAAATTCATCATACCAATATTGACCTTCACTTTTTCAATGCCGATCGTCTTGATAGACGAACCGTTCATACTATTTTCATGAATACGATTTACTACTGCATTTTTTAACAATATTTTTTCCTGTCTAACATAAACAGAGTGGAGTGTGCAGTTACCCTCTAAAACTGTAAAGTAAAATTACTTGAACTTTAAAATTACATATGGTGGTCGACCACTAGGAGCTTTTGATTCATTTCTTAATCCGTCTTCTATTCTTGGTCCAAATTCTTCCTATTTTATCTTTTTGTTCAGTCGTTCGAGGGAATCTCCTTTTGAAGACAGCTTTATGTTTTGTTTTCATTTTCTAACTTTGCAACTGCACTCTTTTTTTGTAAATTAATTTTAAGTTTTTAGAACCGCCCTATATAAAATAAACCCACTCTTTATGTCAATAACATTGTAATTTTGCACCTATTTTGCTAAATTGATATATTTATTACTAGAAATTAATATAGAGTAGAAAGTAAAGATTGATTAAATTCATTCAATTTTTCTCCATTTCTTAGTTTGGTAACAAAGTCTGGATTTGCTAATAAATATCTACCCCATGTAACAATATCAAGTAAACCTAAGTTTATTTCTTCATTAGCTTGTTCTAAAGATAAAGAAGCTCCTCCAATAATTTCATGTTTCCATAATTTTCTAATCATTCGAATAACTCTTCCAGATGTGTTAAAATAATCTGCTCTAGCACAACTAACATCCAAAATTTTTAACCCCAGTGTTTCTAAAGCTGGTATAAAATATTTTAACATATCATCTAAATCAGGCCAATCATACGAACCATCCATCTCTCTAGAAGGTGAGATACGAACTATTACTCTATCAGCTCCATATTTTTTTATTACTTTATCAATTAATTCAATGCTAAAACGGCATCGATTCTCAATACTTCCACCATATTCATCTTTTCTATCATTGATTCTTGAATCAAAAAATTGATCAGCTATATACCCATGCCCAAGATGTAACTCAAGAGCATCAAATCCTGTTTCTAATGCTAAACCTGTAGCATGTAAATACATATCATGGACATCATTAATATCTTCAATACTCATACGTTTAGGAGTTGAAAATGGTTTATTATTTTGCCTGTTTATTCCTTCTGCAGCAATATTTGTAGAACTTACTGGACGAATACCACCTGTATAATCAGAGTGAGATATCCTTCCACAATGCCATAATTGACAAACAATTTTAGAATTAACATCATGTGCAGATTTAATCAGTGGTTTCCAAGAATTAGCTTGGTAATGTTCCCATATATGTGGTGTTCTATTATACCCATCTCCCGATGGATGAATAATCAATCCCTCTGTTAGTATTAAACCTACTCCATCTTTAGCTCTACGAAAATAATAATCATGCATTAAATCAGTACAACAATGTTTTTCTGCGAAGCCTCTTGCCATAGCAGTCATAGCAATTCTATTTTTTAATTGTCCAAAAAATAGAGATTCATAACTTTCAAAAATTGTTTTCATTAAACAACTCCTTGAAGTAATCATTATTCAAATATTCAGATAAACTATCTTTCCAATCTCTTTGAAAATCAATCGATTCTAAAGATAGAAACTTATTATGCATATAAGCATGCGATGGACGAATTGCTTTTTCCATCTGAACCATCTTTTTACTTGATACTTTTTTAATGATAAAATGTTTTTCCAAATTCAGGCATTTTACTATATGCACTGCAACATCATAAAATGAAGCAGAACCATGAGAAGCCATATTATAAATACCATTTTTCCTGTTAGCAATTAAAACTAAAGAGTTATAAGCTAAATCTTTTGTCCAAGTTGGTTGCCATACTCTATCTCCAACCTCTTGAATAGAGATAGAGTTAGAAAAGATACTTGAGAGATGTTTTGTAAATTTTCCAACAAAATTTTTATCTAAATGATAGCCTCCAAAAAATCCAGCCATCCTTACAATTAAGCTGTTATTTAGTTCACTAAGTATTGCCTTTTCAGATTCATATTTCATTTTCCCATAATAATTAAGAGGATTTGGCCTAGTCTCTTCGTAAATATGTTCAGTGCCATCAAAAATTAAAAACGATTGAGGATAAAATAACATTGCATCAACACTTTTAGCTAATTTAATAATATTTTTAGTTCCAATTAATTGAACATTTTTACAATATTCTTTATCTTCCTCACAATAATCAGCATCTACTTTAGCAGCACAATGGATAATTATATCAGGTTTATACTTAGCACAATCCATTACTTGCTCTATTTCAGTAACATCTAACTTTTCTTTATTTAATGATATTACATTTGATTTTATATTCTTTAATATTTCCATAAAATCATTACCAAGCATCCCCCCAGTTCCAGTAATAAGTATATTATTGTTTTCTAAATTTAATATTTTTTCAATCATTACATATCCTCATTAAATAATTATGGGACTTCTGTCACTAATCGCCTTAAAGTGAGCCCTTTTGTCAACAGCCTGCGATCATAATGCCTGTAAAGCGCAATATTCCCATTTCACGGGATACTTCAGGCAGGAAGAAGGAACCGGATTATAATAAAACGTCTATCGGGGAACCTCAAATCATCGGCATAATTTCAATAGTGACACCTTTTTGCCCTCGGATTCCATTTGGCTCTGAACCACTAACAGTCGTTTTCTTCCGAGTCGATCAGAGCCTGAAGCTTTTTTCTGGCATCAAGCTCCAGCACTAGTTCCCCGATCTTGGCTTCATTTCATTTATCTCTCTTGCCTGTTCGTCCTGGGAATCTCGGTTGGGTGTTTTAAGAACTCTCGTCCCCGACTTTAATAATTCGTCCATCCAGCCTTCTACTTCTGACTGCTTCAGATCATTTGAGCGACACGCTTCTACCAGAGTCAGTTCCCCCTTGATGATCTTTAATTCCAGTTCGGCCTTACGGTCTGCCGTCCATCTTTGTGTTTTCTTATCCATGTAATACCTCTTATAATAGTGCTTATTACATGTCCAGTTTGAAAGGGGAACGTGATAGGGGCACCTTAAATAAAATTTAATTCTTTGGATTATTACAAATTTTTAAATCATTTTTAAAATAATCATAAATTAAAATAAAAGTGAGAATCATTATAAGTAATGGATTAAATAATACTGAAATACTCACATCACAATATCCACTATCTGTTATAATATTGTTAAAGTAATAAAAAGATTTTGGAAGTGTTATGAGTAAAAGTATAAAAAGAAATTTCAAATCGTTCTTCTTATTACTTTTTATTATTAAGCCAATTGGGATTAAATAATAAATTAGTCTATAATCAGGAGATGTCTTTGGAAATAAACATATTATAGAAATTATAATTATAATTTTTTTCCATAATTCATTATCTGAAAAAATTAGATAATACATATATACTAAAAAAATAATTAAAAGAATAGAATAATAAAATAAATCAATCAATTCTATTTTTTTCCTTTTAAATACTTTTATCATTGGAACCTTAATAAAATTATATAAACTACAAGAGTGACCTAAACCTGGATAATTTTTATTAATAAATATATTATCACCACTTGTACTGAATACATTTATTCCATTCATAAATTTTACAGAATATTCTTTTTGATTTTTTAACATTTTATTTAAGTTATCATTTATTGTACCCTTAAAAAAAATAACACTAAAAATAACTATTACAATACTTGAGAAAAGTGAAAAGAATAAATATTTTAATTTTCCTTTTTTTACAAATAAAATAGCAAATATTATTGGATACAACTTCATTGCTGCAGCAAATCCAATAAATAAACTTGATTTAAAATATACTTTTTTTTCAAAATAATAAACAGATAGTAAAATAAAAATAAAAACAGCCATTTCCAAATTTGCTCTATCTAAATTAAAAAGATATGGGTAAGAGATAAATGGGACAAATAATAATATATAATATTTTATTTTATCCCCCGAAAATACTTGGTTTACAATTTTCTTCCAGAACACAAAAATTATAAAAGAAGATATAATAATATATAGCAATAATGCAATTCTAATTGGGAAAATAGAAAGAATTAAAAGAATTAAATAAGAGAACGGTAGGTATGCACCACCATTTTCATATGGATTATTATCTAATACAATCTTAAACATATTTGTAAAATCAGCAAACCGATCGGTGGGTATAAATAGAAATGAGTTATATGGATAACCTTTGCTACTTAGGAAAAAATGAAAAATTGAAGCGGCAATATAAGCAATAATTATAATTGAAACAGTAAAGTTTAAGTTATTCCCTATAATAATATTCTTTATAATTTTTATTTCATATATAAAATTATTAATTATAGAATTATACTCATTTAATAAATATTGCGTTAGCAAACTAATTAATAATGAAATAAAAATAGAAAGTATTATAATAATAGTCAAAAAAGAAATATCTTTGCTATTTGCACTAATTATTGAGTCTTTTTTTTGTAGAGGAATTTCAAATACTATAAATGGTGAATCTTTTTGAAAATGATATCCTGCTTCCTCACTTACATAAACATTCTTTTGCAAATAAGACATTGGTATCTTAAATTGTGAAGCAGTATAATCATAATTTTGATAATTTACAATATCATCTTTATTAATTTTTAGAATATGTGTCCCTATAGTAATATCTAAACTTTTAAATAAAGAAAAATCTTCACGGGGCAATAATAAAATTATTGATTTAATAGGAACAAATTGATATTTTCTGTGATTATTTTCCCCCTTTAATTTAATAATTTTTGAAAATACTGTTTCTGCGTAAACATGTAAAGAACCATAATTAAAATATTCATTAATTAATTTTTCATCTTTTTCTTTTAAATTATTAATTAATTTATAATAATAATTATTATCAAAATAATCTACTTTATAATTTTTATAAATTAAAAATTGTACATCCTGATTTATCTTCTTATTTAAAAAATAATATTTATACTTGCTAATTTTAAAATCTTTATCAATATCAATTACTTTAGCATCTAATAATACTTCTATATCATAAAAATAATAACGAGATAATGAGAATAATATTAATATAAATATTACTGTAGTTATTATAGTAAAATATAGTACTGAATTAATTCTAATATTTTTAAATATTTTATTTTTCATTATTTATAACAAATTATTATTGTATTGACTTATTAATAGTTACTTCTATAAAATTTATCTTTTCCATAAATTATTAAATTATTGCACTCAGTGCGTTATCCCAGCAATTATTTTTTCGGCTTATACTGCAAATGAATTTTTTGCTTCCAAGTATTTTTTGATATTCCTTGCTGCAATACTGACTGCCTCGATCCGAGTGCAGAAGAAGTCCTGGTTTCGAATCTATTCGTCTGCACGCCTCGGTAAGAGCGCTAATTACCAGTGATTTATTCATTCAGCTATCCATTGACCAGTCAACAACGTCACCATCAAAAATATCAAAAATACCCGCCAGATACAGCCATCCTTTGTCTGTCCAGATATAGGTGATATCTGATACCCATTTTGTGCCCCTCGATCCAGAGAAGAAATCACGATTTAAAATATTCTCCGCAACAGGCAGGTTGTGATTCGAATCTGTCGTTTCTTTATATTCCTTTTTAATCTTTGATCTGATGCTGTTTTTTTTCATCATACGGGCCACCATGCCTCTACTGGCCAGCGTCCCTGTATCATTGAGCTCAAATGTTATTTCGGGTGCACCGTAAATCTCATGGTTTTCTTTATGGATCATCCTGACCCTCTCCAATAATTCTTTCTGACGCTTCGAACGCTCACTTTCAGATTGTCTCACCCAGTCCCTTACGGTCGTGTAGCGAACTCCCACTACACAGACATTTCTCAAATCGTCGCTTCCTTGTTCAGTATCCGTAAAACCGCTTATTCTTTCGTCTCCTTGCCGTACTTCATTGAATACCCCTTAGATTTTTCATTATCTCAGGAGGCGTTCTTCCTGTATACTTTTTTAAAGCAAGTTCACACCTCCTCTTTATTTTCATAGGATTTACCAACTTATTTATACCATATATTTACCCCAGTTCAATGAAGCGTTACACTTTTGCCACCATTCCAGAATTAATTTCTTTTTTATAAAATAATCCTTCCCAAATTATCAACATGCAGAAAGAAATCATCAATAAAGGATTAAGAATAACACCAATATTTATATCCGCACGACCCGAATCAGTGATCATTTTAGAGATAATATAATAAGCTTTTGGTATCAGTAAGAAACCAAACAGAAATGCATATAATCGATCAAAACTAGAATTCTCTTTGCTTATTAAAAAAAATAACAGCGGGATATAGATATGAATTAGTTTATAATCTGCAGACACATAAGGAAGGAGGTTCATACAAAAAACCAGCAAAGCAATCTGTTTCCATAATACATTTTCTTTCAATAAAATATAAAGAGAGATCAGTGAAAAGAAAAATAAACTAAATATCAGATAAGCCCTTAATACTATTTCTGCATTATTATAATAGTTTAACATATAGATATTCGGTCCAGCCAATCTGATAAAACCAAATAAACTGTTATTAAATCCAAGACCGGCCGCATGTCCCGGAGACCCGATAATATAAAGTTGGCTATAATTGGATAGTACAGAAATAAATAATTTAATATTGTCGAGAAGAGCCCCGCTTACCAGCGACAAAGAGCCTATTGATAAAACAATAGTTACTACTATAGTAAGAAATAATTGCTTATATTGCTTATCTTTAAAAAGAATTACAAGAAAAACTGCGGGAAACAATTTCATTCCTATCGCGATGGAAAGAAAAACAATGCTTAGAATTTCATTTTTTTTAATATAATAAAAATAAAAAAACAGAGAAAGAAACAAATACAAATATATTTCAATGTTTCCCCGATCAATTGCGAATATAAATGGATATGAAAGGAATGAAATGATAATCAGACTTATAATGGATTGTCTTTTTTCCGAATTGGAATAAATAAATTTATAATTATAATACACATAATAAGTAATAAAAATGAATAAATAAATTATAAATGATATTTTTTTATCCATTAGTGTCCATAAGTATTCAATAATAATGGAAACAGGAAAATGTGTTCCGAAAGTAATATTATGAAATGGATCAAGATTTTTCATTAACGGGTATATATTGAAAAAATCATTAAACCTGTCATGTGCTGCGAAAAGAAATGTTTTGTAAGGGTAGCCGAGCTTTAATATATTATGACAAAACAGATGAAAAGAAACAGATGTTATAAATCCAATAAAAATTATTTTAGTTATCAGATTGATTTTTTTTGATTTATCAAAAATTTCCACGCAATTCCCCTACTAATTGTTAATAATATAATGTTTAAAAATATTTGAAATGGATTAGGCACGGGTTTTAATACAGAAGTTTTTGATCCTCTCCAAATTATTCAAATTCCACCCACAGTGCACTATTTTGCAACACATTTTTCTCTCACTGAAAATTTTTCAGGCCTTCTCGATTATTACCTCCCTGATTCAGCGATCATTTTTCAAGCTTTACTTTTTATAATCAACTAATCCTAACTCTTTAATTCCAAAAATAACTCATGGGAATTTAAAGGGATATTCCCGATTCTTCCCACCTGACATGCCGCTGCGAGGGCACCCAGATATGCCGCTTCCCAGATACTCCTCTCAAGGGCCATAGCCATCGAGGTTGCCACGAGAAGAGAATCTCCGGCACCGGCAACATCTTTGGGTGCGGTATTCATTGCAGGAAGCCGGTCCGTAGGCAGTTTATTCTTATCGTTGATCTCTGCATGGATTAGAAGTCCCTCACTTCCAAGAGTCAAAATTATATTCTTCGAATTGGTTATCTGTCTTAGTTTCTCTGCCACTGAGACAAGACCGGAATCATAATCATGAAGGGAGATTCTTGCCTCTCGTTCGGTCGGTGTAATCAGGGTTTGATTTTTAAACCTGGACACGTTCCCGATCTGAGATGACGATTGGCTGTCGGCTACCATCATGATATTTCGTTTCATGCATTCCGCTACCATCCTGTCCACGAGTTGCTGAGGGAGACACCCATAATTAAAATCTGAAAAAATAACCAGATTTTTATTATCCAGAATTGAAACAAAATCTTCAAATAATCTGTCCTGTAGTTCCTTGTTTATGGAATGCTGCCTCAGATGGCTAACCCGCAGAAGCGTTTTGTTACCCGAACGGTATCGCTGCTTTAAAGTTGTTTGCCTGCTTTCGTCATAGTAGAAATGGGGATTGATATCGTACTGTTTCATCATCTCTTCAATGTAATCAGCAGTGCTGTCCTTTCCTACAACGGTAAAAAACCGGACTTTTGCCCCGAGGCTTCGGACATGGGCCGCTACGATCCCCGCACCGCCGATATACTTCACCTGGTCAACAGGACTCACTACGATGGTTGGATCTTCCTGAGACATCCCCAACGCCTCGCAGGTGATATATTCATCGACGATTATATCTCCAACAATACAAACCCTGAGATTGGCCATGGAATTTATAGTTTCAATCATATCGTTAAAAGTAAAACCATGTCGATTTAAATAATCCACCGGTTTCTTAATCGTAGAATAATTCAGCTCTTTCCATTCCTGCCTCATCAAATCAATGGAAGAAAATGTCAGGTCTCCCGAACCGAATATCAGCTTGCCTCCATATTCCTTCACAATATCCGCTTCAGGATTAAATGCTTCTTCATGCTCCTTGCCTTTCACGACAAGGTCCGGTTTAAATATTTCAATAAAAGAGGAAGAATCATGGAGGATAAAAGCATAATCAACCCAGCTGATGGCCTTGACTCCTTCAAGCCGGAGTTCCTGGGCCAGGAGAGCGCCTTCAAATTTTCCATCGTGGACACCCACGACAAGAATATCCCCGCATTCTTTCGCAAACCTCAGCAGTCTCAGGTGCCCGGGATGGATAATGTTAAAATTTCCGGAGACAAAGACGACTTTCTTGCCTTTCCGGCTTTCTTCAAGCAAACGAATTTCTTTCATAGAATCTTCGGGTAAGTTCATTTTATTCCTTTATCAATTTCTATAAGTGCCCTGATAATTTTACCTTTTTCAAGATCATCCAGGGCATTATTAATTTTTTCCAGGGGATATCGTTTATCCAGAAGCTTTTCAAGAGGAAAATCGCCATTTTTATATAAAGCTGAAAATTTAGGGATGTCGCTGTCCGGCCTGCATGCACCTCCCCAGCTCCCTTCTATCCTTTTCCCTGAGATCAATTCATGCGGATCAAGCTGAATTTTTTCTCCCTGTTCAGGGTGAGATGCGAAGACGCAGAGCCCCCCGTTCTTACGCACTGAGGCAAAAGCCGTTTCTATCATTGTAACTGATCCGGATGCATCAACGGCATAATCAAGGCCCTTACCGCCCGTGATCGCCATAATTCTTTCGAGCGGATTTTCCTTTCCCGTGTTGATCACATGAGTAGCGCTAAAACTTTCTGCCAGTGAAAGTTTCCTGTCGTCCATGTCTACAGCTATCACGATGCCGCACCTGAACAGCTTTACCGCCATCAATGCGCTCATGCCAATACCACCAAGCCCGAAAATCGCCACCGAGGATCCCTCAACCGGCGATACCTGGTTGATGACAATCCCCGCTCCTGTGGGTACGGCACATCCGAAAAGCACCGCTACATCCATTGGGATGAAGTCAGGTAATTGCACACAACGGTTTTCAGATACAACCGAATACTCGCTGAATGTCGTCACTCCACCCGAATTAATCACCGCATCTCCCCTGCGGTATGTGCAGCCTGGCACGTCCATCCCGGTCCCTTTTATCCAGCCCAGAACAACCCGGTCGCCTTTCCTGACCTTTTTCACTCCCGGCCCGGTTTCGACCACAATACCGGAGCCTTCATGCCCCAACAGGTGGGGAAGAAATCTGTCATCTCCCCTTTTTCCCCTCACCTCCATGAGCTGGCTGCGGCAGACACCACTGTAAGCAAGCTTCACCAGAACCTGCCCTTCCTTCAGCTTGGGAATATCGATCTCTTCAACAACGAGAGGTTCTCTCAGTTTATATAGAACTGCTGCTTTCATCTAAATTCAAATTCTCCTTTATCTCTCTGAATGAGATGTCTGTTGCCATGAATGATATGATCCCGATGAGCATTGTAAAGCTCATGCTGATGACATAGTAAAGATTGGAAAATATAAATGATACATTCCTATCAAGTCCAAAAAACGACAGCGCAATAATGCAAGAATACTGAAAATTACCGATAACGCCAGGTCCCGCCGGGATACTAATGCCAATTACATTGACCACCATGACTGTCATTGCCGCTATGAATCCCAAGTTTATTCCATAAAACCGGAAAAGGCAGTAAATGATTATAACAGATATTACCCATACTATAATGGATATTACAATAGTGAGAAAAATCAACCCGGGGCTTTGAATTATTCCGAATCCTTCTCTAAGTCTTCTCAGTATCCCATCAATTTTATCCTGAATATGTTGCGGCATTCGTTTTAACAAAGGTTCAATGAGAGTCTTGATAAAGCCTGAACGTCTATATGATACGAATAGCGACACAATTATAATTCCAAGACCAAGGGAGATTATTATTCCCGATTTTAAAAGCCAGGGGGGCAGAAGAAGCATGAAGTAAATAAAAAAAAGAAAACCCACAAGCACAATGAAATCTATCATACGTTCAATGAATATCACAGACATAGTCGAAACCATTGAAATACCATTATTTCGTTTCATCAGGTACGGTATAGCCAATTCACCGAGCCTGAGAGGAAGCAGCATGATAAAAAGGTAGCCTATGTTGTTGACAAGAAATACCTGCGAATACTGTATATTATGCAGATGGGAAAAGAGTAGTTTCAGCCGTAATGCTCTTATCAGTGGAACAAGTAACATGAGCACAACTATCGGAATGAGGAATGACGCATTGAAATCCCCATTGGAAAGTGAAATCTCACTAAATTTCACACCTTGCAAGGAAAGGTAAAGAAGCACAGAACCAATAATGCTACTAATTATTCCTTTTTTTTTCATAATAGTTGATCTTAGATTCAACAATTAAGTGCAACACCTTTCTTCAAAAACAATTCCATCGGTGTTGAAAAATCAAGCCGTTTTCTCGGCCTGTTGTTTAAACTGTT
>PGXT01000173.1 GCA_002839285.1 Spirochaetae bacterium HGW-Spirochaetae-5
GCAACAATAAGATTTTATGAAAATCCCATTGAAGTGGATCTTCTGAAAGACATGAACCGCAAACTGGACAGCATCGTCATGCACCAGAAACTAATAGAAGCGCTCCGTAAAAAACTTGTAGAAAAAAAGACCCTGATCGACTACCTCTACGTTTCACTGCCGGAACGGTAGCCGAAATATTCATCCCCTGCTTACCATTTGACTTTACACGTATTTCTGACCCCTTCTTGACTTAACCTCAATTTTTAACTATTTTAAAGATATAAGTGTTGTGAATTCCCTTAAATTATAATGATATTAAAAAATGAGGAAATAATGGAGTCAAATATTGTTCTTTTCGAACAGGCGCTTCTATCTCTTGACCGGATCAGCGCAAAGAAACATTTTAAAGAACTGTTTAAATCTGATTCAATCGGCCTTATTGAAGAAGTTATACAACCTGTCCTGGAAAGAATCGGTTCCGGCTGGGAGAATGGAGATGTTGCTCTTTCACAGGTATATATGAGCGGACTTATATGTGAAGAACTGGTGGATGAAATTCTTCCCGCAGAGAGCCCTCTTCGAGAAAGGCAGCCTAAAACAGCTATTGTGGTGCTGGAGGATTATCACATGCTGGGGAAACGGATTGTATACTCTGTTTTGAGAGCCGGCGGTTTTGAAATAATTGATTATGGAAGAATGCAGGCCGATAAGCTTGCTGACAAAGCAATTGAAGAGGATATTGAAATAGTGCTGATTTCCACACTGATGCTATCCTCGGCCTTTAAAGTCAGAACTTTACGCGATATTCTGAATGCTGCAGGGAAGAATAATGTAAAGATAGTTGTCGGAGGGGCACCATTTCGAATAGACAGCGAACTATGGAGAGAGGTTGGTGCCGATGCAATGGGCTCCAGCGCTTCTGATGCAAAGAGAATTATAATGGAATTTGCAGGGGGAGCGAAATGAGTAAACAGAATACCACATCTTTACAACGCGTTCTTACCACTCTCGGCCACAACGAACCAGACAGAGTACCATTGTTTCTCCTCGTCTCCATGCATGGCGCAAAGGAACTCGGTTTATCAATAAAGGAATATTTCAGCCGGGCCGAATATGTCGCGGAGGGACAGCTCCGTCTACGCGAAAAATATCATCACGATTGTTTATATAATCTTTTTTATGCACCTGTTGAAGTTGAGGCTTTTGGAGGCGAGGTAATATTTGCCGATGATGGTCCGGCAAATTCAGGGAGACCGATTATTACCAGACCTGATGATATCCTGTCATTGAAAGTTCCAATTATAAAAGAAACCGCGTGTTTAATGAAGGTGCTGGACGCTACCAGAATGTTGAAGGAAAAAGCAGCTGATGATGCGCCTATTCTCGGTGTAGTATTATCTCCATTTTCTCTTCCGGTAATGCAGATGGGATTTGATAAATATCTTGATCTCATGTATGGGAATCCGGAATTGTTTAATCGTTTAATGGAGATAAATGAAGCCTTTTGCGTCGAATGGGCTAATGCACAGCTTGAGGCCGGAGCAACTGCAATTACATATTTTGATCCGCTCTCATCGCCGACGATTACTACAAGAGATATGTTTTTGAAAAATGCCCTTCCTATTGCAAAAAAGACAATATCTCAAATCAAAGGTCCTAACGGAATACATCTTGCTTCGGGCAGATCGCTGTCAGTTATTGACGATATATGTGAAATAGGCACAGGTATTATAGGTGTCAGCGTTATGGAGGATCTTGCAGAAGTCAAAAAAGCCTGCAGGGGGAGAATAGCCGTTCTTGGTAATTTAAACGGTATTGAAATGCGTCGATGGACACCGCAACAGGCCGAGGCAATCGTTAAAGATGCCATCGCGAAAGCAGGGCCTGGCGGCGGATACATCCTCAGTGATAATCATGGAGAGATTCCATTTCCGGTAAATAAACTCTGCATTTTAGTCTGCCAGCACTATAGACGTGAGGCGGAAGAAATTCTGAAATCTGAAGAGTGGAACGATGTCAAAGTTGTCACTTACTCAGCTCGATGCGGAGTGCCGAATACTTCTGTTGAATATCTGGAACCTGCATTGAGTACATGTGAAAAAGACGATGATGTCTTTGTTCTTAGCGGAAGCTGTATCTCCGATCCGGAAAAAATTTCCCTTATGCGTCCGGGGAGTTCAAATATTAAACATATTCAGTTCTCAAAACAGCATCAGTGCTTTTCAATGTTCCTTGGACATGAGATTATTGAAGATTTAACCGGAAAGGGATTTTATCTTGTTACCCCCGGCTGGCTTTCAACATGGAAACAAAAAATTGAAAGCTGGGGCTTTAACAGTAAGGAGAAAACACCGGAACTGATTAATTTTTTCAAAGAATCAACCCAATGCATATTTCTTCTTGATACCGGTGTTGATGAGAAGAGCAATAAACTGCTTTTGGAATTTGCTGAATTTGTTGATCGCCCCTTTGACAGTTTATAACTATTAAAAAGAACAATACCTCTTCAGGCAATGCTGCAGTAAAGAAAGTAGCAGATTATTCAATGGTGGTTGAGCTCTTAAGCAGAATGACTAAAATTTCGTCAGAACGGGATGTTATTTACGGAATAAGAGATCTTTTTTCCATGCTGTTTGCACCCGGTAATTTGCGCTGTGCTGTCTTCAGAGATAATACCTTTTCAGAGATTTACAGCGATGAAACCGGATGGTCTCCGGTTCTGCCGGAAAAAAATAACAATAATAACAGCTGGATTGAATTTACAGGTGATTTCTCCCGGATAGAATCGGGTCATGGTTTTAAAATACGGATATCATATTCAGGTGAAACTTTGATCATACTGGAAGCTGACGAGGTTGGCTTTCCTGAACACATAGAACAATATCTCAGTCTTGCATTATCTATTGCTAACGTATGCGGCCTGGCAATCAGCAATGCCAGATCCTTTAATCAGATTCAATCTGATAAAGATAAAATCAATTCTCTTTTAACAGAAAAAAAACTGCTCCTTAAAGAGGTTCACCATCGTATCAAAAATAATATGGCTACAATCAAAGGACTTCTCTTCCTCCAGGCCGATACTCTAGGTGATTCATCAGCCGCGGCAGCACTTCAGGACGCTGAAAGCCGCGTGGGGAGTATGATGGTTCTCTACAACAAACTCTACCGCTCTGAAAGTTTTGAGGAAATATCAATAAAAGAGTATCTCCCGAACCTCCTTGATGAAATTTTAGATAACTTCCCGGATAAAAATAGAGTAAAAATAGAAAAGAATATAGACGATTTTATACTTAAATCGGACACTCTCTTTACCCTTGGAATTATTTTAAATGAACTTATTACAAACACGATGAAATACGCATTTTCGGGAATGAATAACGGAATAATAATTGTATCCGCATCCTTGCTGGATAAACATGTGAAAATTGAAATTCATGATAACGGAGTGGGTATTCCTGAAACTGTAAGTTTTGAAAACTCAACCGGTTTCGGGATGCAGCTTATTGGTCTGCTGACAGAGCAGATCGGCGGGACTATAAAGATTGTACGCGGCGATGGCACACGGTTTGTGCTGGAGTTTAAGATTTAATTAAAACAGGTCGTATTGAAGTGATACAAATATCAGAGACTTATCGAATATTCTGCATAAAAGAATATCAACATCGGAGATGTAAATGAATAGTGAGGCTAAAAAAAACATTCTTCTTGTAGAAGATGAAGCTGTAATTGCAATAACAGAGAAAATGCAATTAGAAAAAAAAGGTTACATTGTTCATCCCACCAGTACCGGTGAAAAAGCAGTACAAACCATTATTGACAATATAATCCCTGTTGATTTGATCCTCATGGATATTGACCTCGGCTCCGGTATCGACGGCACAGAGGCTGCTGCACAGATACTTAATCACAAGGATATTCCGGTTGTATTTTTATCCTCCCATTCCGAGCCGGAGGTGGTCGAGAAGACAGAAAAAATTACTTCGTATGGTTATGTCGTAAAAAATTCCGGCATTGTTGTTCTGGATGCATCAATCAAGATGGCTATAAAACTGTTTGATGAGAAAAAAGAGCATAAGCTCAAAGAAGTCGCGTTGCAGAAAAGTGAGCAACGGTTCTATGAGCTGTTTGAAAAGGCTCCGCTCGGTTACCAGTCACTCGACAGTGATGGTAAATTTTTAGCAGTAAACGAGGCATGGCTTGGAACCCTTGGATACAAACTAGAAGAAGTAGTCGGAAAATGGTTCGGTGATTTTCTGGCACCGGAATATGTGCAGACTTTCAAGGAGAGGTTCCCGCTGTTTAAAGCACAGGGCCAAATCCACAGTGAATTTTATATGCTGCATAAGAACGGCAATAGAGTCTATATCGCCTTTGATGGCCGAATTGGTTATAATCCGGATGGCAGCTTTCAAAAGACTCATTGTATATTAAGAGATGATACTGAGCGAAAGCGGACGGAAGAAGCACTTAAAGCGAAAAATGAAGAGTTTGAATCGACCAATGAAGAACTTACAGCGGCTATGGAAGAGATGGAGGCAGCGAACGAGGAACTAATCGCGGCAAATAATTCGGTTCAACAGGCTGATGAATCTCTTCGTAAAAGCGAAGCAATAAAAAACAAAATGGTTTCAAATATTGGCGATGTGATTGTCATCATAGATGAAAATGGAATAAATAAATATAAAAGCCCGAATATTACAAAACTGTTCGGCTGGACACCCGAAGAACTGGTTGGTGAAAATACATGGTATAATATCCACCCTGATGATTTAGAAGCTGGACAGAGTTTTTTCAGCACAATCTTAACTGAACCCGATGCCGTCGGGACTACCGAAATGCGATACAAACGCAAGGACGGTGATTATGTATGGATAGAAATTAGTGTTATAAATCTTCTGCAAGACAAAGATATCCAGGGGATTCTGGGGAACTACCACGACA
This sequence comes from Spirochaetae bacterium HGW-Spirochaetae-5, assembly GCA_002839285.1. Taxonomy (GTDB): domain Bacteria; phylum Spirochaetota; class UBA4802; order UBA4802; family UBA5550; genus WRGT01. The sequence continues at coordinate 4,924 of PGXT01000173.1, forward strand.
TCACTGAACGCAAGCAGGCGGAGGATGCTCTTGAAAGAACTATTTACGAACTAAAAAAATCTCAAGAAGTGGCCAAAGTAGGCAATTGGGTCTGGTATATTTCACAGAACCGGGTTGAGTGGTCGGACGAAATGTACAGAATATTCGGCATCGATAAAAAACAGTTTACCGGTGATCTGTCCCAGGTTATCAGCAATTGTATCCATCCCGATGATCAGGCTGAGGTTTTACGTTCAAACACATCTGTTATGGAACAGAACACCCCGATACCGGTTGAATACCGTATTATAAGACCTGACGGTAATGTCCGCACAGTCTGGGCTGAAGCCGGGGAACTCGAACTTGATAAAACCGGAAAGCCAATGCTTTTGCGGGGCATCATTCACGATATCACAGAACGCAAGCAGGCGGGAGAGGAAATACAAAAACAGCTTCGTGAAAAGGAGACTCTCCTGAGGGAAATCCATCATCGTGTAAAAAACAATATAGGCAATATTGAGGGTTTTTTAATACTACAGGATGAAGCAACCAATAATCCCGAGGCAAAAAGTGCTATTAAGAGTGCCATCGTCCGGGTTCAATCAATGCGTATTCTTTACGATAAATTATTATTATCTAAAGACCTCCATGAAATTTCAATGAAAGAGTACATTGAAGACCTTATAGATTCACTTCATGATGTATTTGATAAAAAAGACATGATAATCATTGAGAAACAAATTTCAAATTTCAGTATTTTATCAAAACAAGCGGTCACTATCGGAATTATCATCAATGAGCTTCTGACCAATGTTTATAAATATGCATTCAAAGAACGGGACAAAGGCGTCGTGTCTATCTCTATTAAAAAATCTGAAAACAAAGTAACTCTTATCATTCAGGATAACGGTATAGGAATTGATGAAGGAATTCCGGGAAGTAAATCTTCCGGGTTTGGCCTCACTATTGTTAAAATGCTTGTTGAACAATTAAACGGGACTTACAGTATTGTGAATGAAAATGGAACCAAAAGCGTTATACAATTTGAAGTATAGTTTTACGGCCAAGTGACTTTGTCCATACGCGGGCGAAGTCATTCGGCCATACCGGAACGGTAACCACAAATCCTTCCCCTTCTCACCAAGGGGAAGGTGCCCGACAGGGCGGATGGGGAGGGCAGCAAAGAAGATGCGGAAAGCCTGGCGTACCAGGCAGATACAGCAATTAAAACTTCTCGTATCCGTCATGCTCGGGATTGTATTTTTTTGCTGATGCTGCTTCGCTCTTCACTGGTTTTTTAATACTCTCTTTTGTCTGCAGCGATTTTATATGAACTTCTTTACGCTTTACACTCTGAGTACCCGATGTTAAACTTTCGCGGATCTTAAATTCCTGAACCATGGAGAGAAGCTCCTGCGCCTGATTGGACATCTCTTCACTTGCTGCAGCAGTC
>PGXT01000010.1:0-3486 GCA_002839285.1 Spirochaetae bacterium HGW-Spirochaetae-5
CAGGTTTCATCCCCGGATTTCAACGGCATTACAATGTCCACTATGAGGATTTTAATATCACTCCACTTCTCGCTGTAAATCTTTACCGCATCCGCACCGTCTGCTGCAGTAATAACATGATAACCGCAATCCTCCAGCATCATTCTTGCCACATCTCTGTTAACCTCTTCGTCATCAACTACAAAAACCAGACCCGATCCATACTTAATATCTGTCTCTTCCGATCTATCATGACCGATAAATTCTGTTTTGAGTACAGGAAGATAAATATTAAAGACACTCCCCTCGCCAGGCTCTGAATAAACATTGATAAAACCATCGTGCGCTTTAATAATATTATACGCCATGGATAATCCAAGACCTGTCCCTGCGCCTTTATCTTTTGTGGTAAAGAACGGATCGAAAATTCTCCTCATAACTTTCCTGCTCATCCCTACACCGGTATCACTTACAGAAAGCTGCCAGAAATGATCTGCAGTATGATTCGCCGGAATTGTTCCCTTTGTCTCTTCAGATAAATTAAGCGAAATGGTGATTGTCCCTCCCCACTTCTCATTACCAGGCCTCATGATTGTCATGGCATGAGACGCATTAACGCAGAAATTCAGTATAACCTGTTCTATCTGTGAAAGATCGGCGTAAACATAAGCCGGCTGTGAATTCTCGGGATAGATAATCTCAATGCTTTTGTCAAAACTCCCCTGGCATATCTTTACAACATGCTGTACAGCAGTGTTAAGATCAATGCTTGTCAATTCAAGCTTCTGTTTCCTCGACAGAGTAAGCAGCCGGTTCACAAGATCCCGTGCCCGTTCCGCGGAGTTCTGAATGGTTGTAATATATTTTATTACAGAATCTCTGGATATGTTTTCACTTTCCGACAGTTTAAATTCAAATAGAGATAAAGTCCCGACTATTCCCATTAGAATGTTATTGAAGTCGTGGGCAATACCCCCGGCAAGAACTCCCACGGTCTCCATCTTCTGAGCCTGCTGAAGGGTCTCCTCTGCTTTGATCTTTTCAGTCATGTCGATACCCATTGCTATCGATCCGGTGGGGATACCTTCTTCATCTGTAAGATTTTTTGAATACCACGAAATGGTCTTCTCCTCCCCGTTTTTCGCCATAACAACAGCACCGTTATTAATTATTGCACCGGCTCTCTGCACAATGCTATCGCGGTATTCCTTATCGGGATAAAGGAGATCCCATATATTGTCAGATCCCATGACCTCTTCCTTGCTGTAGCCGCTGATCTCTTCAGCAGCTTTATTCCAGACAATTATGCGGTAATCTTTATCAAGGACATTAAGCCAGATGTTGGCATTGTCAATTATGCTCTCCCGGAATTCGCTTAAGCTCCGTATCTCCTCTCTGCTCCGGGCAAGGTCATCTCTCTCACCCTGAAGATGAAGAGTAAGCTCTTTTAAATTTTTTGCTGTATATGTCAGAGACCGGTTCATGTCATTTATTTCCATTATTGCCGACTCAGGGAGGTCAACATTAAAATCACCCTCCGCCATAGAAGCTGAAGCTTCCACCGCGTTTAATATAGGGAGAGTAATCTTCCTTATCATTTTATTTGAAATTCTGTAAACCGCGGCAATAACGCCGAGCAGCGAGAAAATGATCCATGGTAAGACACTGAAAGTAATGGAGTTGATCATGCTGTAATCGGGCAGAAGGCAGATATACCCGCCGCTTTCAAATCTTCTGCTGAGGAATCCTTCACTTTTTTTAAACAGATCTTCAAGAGGATTTAAAAGCTGAGTCTCATCATTGCAGGTTGAGTTCACTGCTTTTTGTTTCCTCATCGATAATATTTATTATCTGAACATAGTCCTGATTGATAACCGGAACAGAGAGTATTTTCTCGAGTTTTTCAATAACAAGCTCAGACTTTGTGTTTACATGGGCTTTCAGTGAATAACGGGCTATAACAAGATTCAATCCTCCGAATAGAAGAGACATCAAAGCTGCAGCAATAATAGTTATAGAAATAATACTGCTGTTTATACTGCGCGGTTTGTTAATTATCTTTTTGCACGTTTCCATGTTTCCCGATACCTTTTTAATACTGCCGGCTCAAGGGGCTGCCAGAGAATAATTTTTTCAACAAAATCGGGATAGCTGAGATAATACATTTTTTTCTCTTCCGCGGAGAGGTGCCTGCCGGCGAAGGGATTTACCGGACCGTATGAGGTGACCCGCGCCATCTGAGCCTGAACCTCGGCGCTGATCATAAAATCGATCCAGGCATAAGCTGCCATTAATACATCATATTCAATGGCATTTTTTGTTATTGCCCAGGTATCTATCCACCCTGTGGCCCCTTCTGCAGGGACTGTAAATCCCCAGTTCCCCCTCTTATCTCTGTTAATCTGATTAACACCGATTCCCCAATCCATACCTATATCTATATCCTCTGCACTTCCGGGATTAAGATTGTCCATCCAGAACTCCCGGACCTGATATACACAGAGTTCCCTCAGCTTCGATTCGACTCTGGCGAGCTGCGCATTATTAAGATTAAAAATATCTTTCGCGGGAATCCCAAGCATAAGAGCTGTCATGTAGATATTTATAGTATCGTACTCGCCGGGTATTGAAACTCTCTTCCGGTACTTTTTATTCCAAAGCTCCCGGTATGATTCCGGCTCGGACATCTTATCTTTATTATATGCTATGGCAAAAGGTCCGAAATTAAACGGCACGGCATATGCGGTCCCTTCAATCAGGTAGCAGCCTGTTCCAAGTATTACCGGATTAATCTGGTTGAAGTTTTTAAGACGGGAAGTATCAACAGGAACAATTAGCCCATCTTTCATTAACGGGGGGAGAAGATCATTTGCCGGAGAAATAAGATCAGCTTTTGCTCCCCCCTTGATATTCGCGATACTGGAATCGTAGCCCGATGTAAGAGTGAAAACCACATTAACATCAAGTCCATGCTCTGATAGTGCGTGCTTTTTAAACGCATCGACATACTCAAGCACATAACCGTTCCATGCATGAATCCTGAGAGTAACCTTTACCGGCAATTGACTCTTTCCGGAACCACCATCTGAACAGGACAAAGCCAGAAAAAGTACCGGTAATATTAGTAGATTTTTAAAGAACCGCACATTTATTCTCCATGAATATATTCTTTATTGTACTGAAAATAAAATGATAAGTCAAATATCGGGAAGTTTAATATTAAACAGTGCTGAGACCGTGTGATGATTCATTAAAAAATGATATGAAGTCACAAACTTCTCGAACTCACCCCCTGCCCCTCTCTTTGGAAAGAAAGAGAGGGGAGTTTAGAACAGGAAATTTACTCTGTTTTTCAGGAGAATATTTTGTTTTACGAAGCCCCTCTTTTTTTTATCAAAGAGAGGGGCGCGGCAGTAGCCGGGGGTGAGTGTAAAAAGTTTTAATAAAAATCTATCCGGTCAGAATACTAGTGCCTTTAATAAGACCCTATCTCCTGCAAATCTCTTA
>PGXT01000010.1:3547-6433 GCA_002839285.1 Spirochaetae bacterium HGW-Spirochaetae-5
ACCATGGAGAAAAGAGGATGTTTGAGATTATCGACAACGATTCTGAACGGGTTTATGTTCTTAAATGCGATAACATGGCATCAGATCTTCGTCTGCTTGAAAAGAGCACGGATGAGTTTATAAAATCGGATAACCGTAACCTTGTAATTGATATGACCGGTCAGAACATCATCTGCTCGCTTCTGCTTGCGGCAATGATAAGAATAAAAAGGGAATTGCTGGTTGAAGGGCGAAGTCTTATTATAAGCAACTGCAACTCTCATGTCTACAGATGTATGGAGATGGCAGGACTTGAAACTTTTTTTTCATTTTCAAATCAGACTTTTGATATACACCCGCATTAAAAATATACATTAGATCAGATTTAAAATTGCTGAATATTAGTTTTAATCTATACTGCCAACAGCTACCACTTAACACCGCATGCAAGTGATAATCTGACATTCTGAAGAGCCTCCTCGGCATAAAAAACAGTTCTCCATGAACAGGATGAATCGACGAATAAGCTCTCACTTATATATGCTCTGACCCCGGCACCGGCCATTAGAGAAAGGTCTATTGATTCCACACTCCCCTCATCGGGATTTTCATCCAAGGTAAGATAGGTATACAAAACTCCTCCGTGAAGTCTGACAAACAGTTCAAGTTTATTGATCATAAGCGGATAATAATACCCTGATCCTATCTGTAATGACGTATATGAAAATGTGCTTCTCTTTAGAGAATCGATATTATTATAACGGACAGCTTCAACTGCCGCTTCAAAAAGAATATTTTCAAGTCCCATGTTTCTCCCGGAACTCTGAAAAAAAAACTCTGCGCCGGTGTATGATAATTTATAATAATCGGACCAGACCCCCATTGGCATATTTACCGTGTACCCGGCACCTGCGTAGAAAATATTTTCCGCCTCCTCCGCTTCAACTATCTCCACTCCATTTTTCAGAACAGATTCAACATCACCTCTGTTTATTATTACAAGATCATAAACCCCCTTCATTGATGAATCGGGTTTGAAACTGAATAGAGCCTCACTGTCCGATTTAATTACAACATCGGTAATTTCTATCTCTCTCCCGTTTCCCCTGATAAAAATTTTTGCACCCGGCTTGAAATTAATTCCTGCGGCCAGAATATTTTTATTGGTGATTGAACTTATCAGCTGCCCCGGAGATACAGACTTCAACTCTGGGATGTATAATTTTTCGATAACAAAGTCTATCCATGGTGTACTCTCCCCTTTCTGTTTAAGAATATTCAAGGTTGCTATCCGGAAAGAGTATTCCCCCGGCTCAAGAGCCGTTACTGCATAATAATTATCTGTAATTTCAACATTGATTATAATATTGCTCTTATCATCTTTTATTTCGAGATAATATCCCCACGCTCCAGGGACAGGCTCCCATGTTATCCGCTTCACAGGAGCCGCATAAATTGAAGTATAAACTAATAATATAATTACAAGTTTAACCTTCACCGATATTCCTCACTTATAGATTACTCCGGGATTTTTTACAACAGGTGCAGGGAGAAGTGTAACCTCTTCAACCTCAAAGACCGATCTTTTGATTTAGAAGAATATATCATCAAAGGTCTCTCAACCCCGGCAATTCTGCGGAATATCTGCATTTCATATTCGTCCGCGCCGGGAATTCTGCTCCACTCGAAGCGGATCCTTTTTTTGAGGCCGGGTACAATTTTATCTTTATTTCCGGGAGCTATCTGCAGGGGAATCTCCAGCTCACCGGGAATTGTGAAGTCACCTGTCCCGCTTTGAGCGATGACACCTCCCGAATCATCTTTAAGACGGACTCTCCAGAAATAATTCCCCGCGCCTGGAGACGGGATATCCACGCCGGGGAGAGAGCTCTCAATTTTACGCTTTATATTCCTGAAATCACGCGTGTCGGATATTTCGACAAGATATCCCGCGCCACTGTTCGGATCTCTCCATGAAAAATTAATTGTATCGGGCTTATCAGTGAGCACGCCCCCTGCCGGCGGATTAATAAGAACTATCTCCAGCGGTTTTATCAGCGTAAGCCGTGCCGTTTCAGAGGTGGCCGAAATACTCTCACCCTTAAGCGCACTTACCCGCCAGTAATAAACCCCCTCGGAAAATTTCCGGTCTATATTTACTAAAGAGTTAACTGAATTTTTTGTGAGGATTATATTTTCAAAATTTCTGTCTGCTGACATTTCAACCTTATAGCTGTCAGCCCCCTGAACGCCCTTCCAGTTAAGATTGAAAGGGGCAGCGATTGAAACCGGGCCCTGATCAAGAGGTACCGGTCTGGCTCTGTTAAAGCTGATGGTATCCAATTCAAAGATGCCGGGACCGGACAGTACCGGACCTGAAATTATCTCCTGAGGATAGATAGTCCTTATCATCCAGTAGTACCTCCCCGGTTTTAGCCCGGTGGCTGATATCGTGTTGACTCTTGACATAAGCGTCAGAACCACATCGGTCATTTTACTGTCACGCGCGGCTGTAAGTTCATAAGACGAGGCGTAGCGCGATCTCTCCCATCGGAAGGGGATCATCCCGGAACCCTCTGTTAATGTCATTTTCTGGTTATTGTACGGAGCTATAAGCTGTGGTCTGATATCGGAGAAAATGGAAAATTTAACAGGATAACTTCTGGTGTTTTTTCTTACAACTCTCCAGTAGTAATCCCCTGATGGAAGATTTATATCTAGTCCTGTTTTACGCGATGTATAGCTTTTTAAAATATTTCCGAAATCACTGCTGCGGGATATTTCAATTTTCACTTCTCCGGGGGGCTCACTCCTCCATGAAAAATCTACACTGCGCGAACCGGTAAATGTTATTAAATTTGAATTCTGTCCCGGAAAAAGAGGGAAGAGCGAAACTCTTCCCGATTC
>PGXT01000010.1:6527-43382 GCA_002839285.1 Spirochaetae bacterium HGW-Spirochaetae-5
AAATTAATATTCAGACCTTTATCGCTTAAAACAACCACCAGAAGAGTATTCTGATCCAGTTCAATTTTTGTCCCGTCATTTAAAGCAATAACCGCTGAGGAGTACTCCATTGTTCTAATTGCATCATAGTTAAAAATTTTCGATTCCTGTTCTATCTCCTCCCATATAACATTATCTGTATACCTGCGTGAGGCGCTTCTTTTTTTAAATGTAATTGTTCCGATTGCCTCGCCGCCGGTTCTTTCAATACGGGCTGTCAGTTCCCGGTAGAGGAAGTAGGAACAGACTGCCGTAAGCAGAATGCTGAAGAGTATTAAGCTCTTAGTCCAGAATTTCATATTTCACTTCTTTATCAATAGTCAATTCTTCACCATCTACCTCTGTAGCCATATCTGAAGTTCCGATCAGCCTCCTGAGCTCATCAAGGGTTCTCGGCGAGTCAAAATTCGCATATCTGCCCAGTACCGCGTAGATCTGAAGAGGTTCGCTTTTACCCTTCACTTTTATTTTCTGCATGGGAACAACCCTGAACTTATCTTTGACCCTCTCTGCTGTCTCCTCTGAGATCAGAATATCCGTGGCAAATGCTTTATTCAGAGCTTCAATACGTGAAGCGATGTTAACAGTATCGCCGATAACAGTGTACTCCATTCTGTCTTCCGAACCTATCTGCCCGGCAAGGACCGGGCCGCAGTGAATACCGCATCCGATCTGAATCTGCGGTCTCTTCAGGCTGCCGCCATTGCCGCGTCCCCTGTTGAGTTTCAGAAGTTCATCACGCATCATTAATGACGCATTGACTGCATTAAACGCGTCATTACCCGTACTTAATGGGGCTCCCCAGACGGCCATTATGGCATCACCGATATATTTATCAACCACACCCTTTGTTTTGTTGATACAGTGCACCATCTGCGTCATATACTGATTCAGGAACTCAACAACCTCTTCAGGCTCAAGTGATTCGGAAATTTTCGTAAAGGAGCGGATGTCAGAGAAAAATACTGCAACATCTTTACGCTCCCCTCCAAGCTTTATCTCATTATTCATGACAAGTTCAGCGATCTGTTTGTTTACGAATTTACCGAATGCGGTTTTAATATTCTCTCTCTCGGCAAGACCATGCGCCATCTCCCTGAATGAATCGGTAAGCTGTCCGATTTCATCATGTGAAACAGATTTTATATCAAGATCATATTGACCATCCTGAATCTGGTGTGACGCTTCGGTCAGTTTCATTATTGGATTGCTCAACGAGCGGGAGAAGTAAAAATTTACGATGAAAGAGAGAGACAGGACAATCCCGGTGAGCCAGATTACTATACGCTGAATTTTATACACCATGGCAAAGGCGATATCCTCTTTAACAACAGAGACTACAGCCGCGTCGGAAAATCCGATTCTGGTAAAAGCTCCAAGATATCTCTCCCCCTTCTCATCCTTATATGATATCTGAGCATTCGGATTGGGATTTGTCATCATTGTTGTAATAATCGGCAGTGAGGCGAAATTATTCTTTGACTTGACCAGCGCGCGGTCTCTGTGAGCTACCACATCGCCGTTGCCCGCCACAATAAAACTGTTGATTATACTCCCTGTGCTGATAGACTTTAATATTTTCTCCATGGAATAAAAAACAATTATAATAGAACCCGCCGTTTCCCGGTCATAAGGAACAGCGATCCCGATTACCGGCTCATTAAAATAAAATGATGGATTAAATACAACATCCTCCCGTGAAAAAGCCCGGAGGATCATGTCCGATTCCGATTGTATAACCATTTTGAAATCGGGTCTGATCCCTTTGCTCAGAAAATATGACTGATTCTGCATATACCTCATTGAGTCGGGCATACCCTTATCCATCACTCCGACAAAGATCATATGGGGATCACGTTCAAACATCATATTTACAAAAATCTGCGAAGTACCGGAAGAGTAACCTCCCCCTCTGCGCAGATTAATAGCTGCAAGTCTTGCCTTCTCGACAATAGATGACAAGTCGGTGTTTACTTTTTCTGATATAAGTGCGGAGTAGTTGAGAGTGTCCTCCATGGCACGGATTTTGTTATCCGCCCTGAAAAAATATGTCGCGGCAGTGGTAACTGCAAGAAGAGAAACAAGAACGATAACCGACACCATTGTTATCATCTTGACGCTGATGGGGTAGAACTTTTTTCTCCTTTCACTTTTTAAGCTACCCAGTAACATTTACACCCTCCGACTGAAAGATTTTAAACATACCATCAGCGGAACCTCTTTGAAACAATATAAATTGAATTCTGTTAATTAATATAATATCAGATTCAAAATTTAAGGGCATCACTTAACCCTTCCTTTAAGCTTAATTGTAAATAGTGACTCATTCAAATCATTGTTCTGAAATGTTATTGTTGCTCTTGCATTAATAGCAGCAGGTGCTGAAAAACCCATATTAAACATCAATGTTGCGCCTGGAGTAACTGTCGCCGGTACAATAAAATCCGTTGAGAAAAGATCTGGATCAGTTCCGCCGATAACTGCACCGGTAATTACCAGATCGGCTGAACCTATATTGTGAAGCAGAATTGCCATACTTCCTGTATCTCCCGGAACAAGAGTTCCGAAATCCACAGTTGACACCGGGCTTACAAGAATTACACCTGAATTTGTAAACTGAATTTCCGGTGCAGGTGAAGCAAGGCCTTCACCTGTCAGATTAATTACAAAAGATCCTTCATCCGGATCGGTACTTGTAATAGTCAGTACACTGTTTTGAATCCCGGGAATTATTACGGGCTGAAATGTAAGTGTAAAGTTGATAGTTCCTCCCGGACCTATAAGGACAGGGGTAAAAGGTGATACACTGAAATTTACCGCATCTGAAAGAGTAACTCCTGAAACATTCAGATCTGACACACCGCTGTTACCGATAGTAAAAATTGCTGTTTTAGTCGCAGGATTGACATCATTTCCAAAATTGTAATTATCCTCTGTGAAAATTTCAACCAGGGGTGATGGCGGCAGGACATAAATTTCAGGCTGCAGGGCTAATCCGGTTGTAAATGACCATGAGTAATCAGATGCCATGGATTCACCGGCAAGATTCAGTATTCCCTTAGTGAGCGTTACCGTATAACTTGTAGAACTTGCAAAATCCGAAGCGGGCGTAAATTTTACAATCTTAATCTGGGATTCGTATGAGAACACCCCTGAGACAGGTGTTACTCCGTCAGTTACCGAGAAAGTACCGCTGTTAACAGTGGCCATGTCTATATTATCATTAAACTCAACGGCTATGACCGATGTTACAGCAATGCCGGTTGTACCGTTTGCCGGAACTACAGATATCACTTCAATATAATAAGGAACATCCACTGCATCAAAAGAGTTATATGATTCAACTTTATTTAAAACGTCCTCTCTGAAGCAGTACGAAACAGATATAATAGCAGGGAAAACCGCAAATAATATGACCAGGTTAAAAAATCTCCCCAGCCTGAAGTATGATAATCTTTTTAAGAATAACCGCAATTCAACTAAACGTCCCATAAGAACCTCCGGACGATTGATAAAACATTAAAAGCGCTATTATTAAACAAGTTACTCTATATAATAACAAAATCAAAAAAAAACGATTAAACTAAACATTTTTGTTACATCAAATCTTCCGGCTACTTCGGCAAGCTCAGCACATCGCTTTCGGCCACCCTCTTTGATAAAGAGGGTTTAGACTTTCAGGATTTTCCAACCACGCTCCAATAAAGAGTGATGTTGAGCAGAGCGAAACGGGGGTTTTTAAATTTAAGCTTTCAGAGGTTCATTAAATTCATAAAGCAGAAGGGTTATATCATCTTCATAAGTATCTTTATTTATAAACCGGTTAAGTTCAACTATAAGATAATCAACAACCGGTGAGATATTTTCCACTATAGCACGTTCCGCGGCTTTTTCAAGACGCTCAATTCCGAACATCTCGGAATCGTCGCATCGCTCTTCGATTATACCATCTGTATAGAAAAGAATTTTATCGCCGGGATTAAGATTATATGTTTCAATACCATACTCCGCCTCTTCAAGAAGTCCAAGGAGCGGACCCGGCACTTCAATAGACTCAAATTTCTTTTCAGAAGATCTCCAGAATAGCGGATGGTGATGCCCTGCCTTGGCAAAGCTTACTGTATTATCCTGCAGATTAATATAAGCGTAGTAGCATGTGGCATAAAGCCTGTTGAGCATTTTACAGAGATGCCTGTTCAGATGTGACATGAAAAGATCGGGCCTGTCTCCGTAAACCGGAACCAGAAACGAGAAGGCGCTTTTTAAAACCCCTGTAACAAGAGAGGCGCTTATTCCGTGCCCCTCAACATCGGCAATGATCGCGCAGATATTCCCTTTGGCATCATTTATAGTGCTTATAAAATCTCCGCCGATGGCCTTTGAGGGGAGATAGACAAATGAACGGCTTATCCCATTCCTGCGGTTTATATCATTATCATCCTCGGCACGGATAAAATACCCCTGAATCTCTGTTGCGGTTTTAAGGTCACGGTTTATCTCATCTATAATCTCATCCTTCGAGCTGAGATGATGCTGTGAAAATGTAAAGTTGGTAATTACATTTCTAAACCGGCTGAATGTCTCCATTATGGTATTACGGAAAAGTATATTTTCTATTTCATGGTTCCCTTCCAGAGCAGTGATAAGGTCGCTTCTGGAGAGAGAAAGAAAGTCTGTATATTCAAGGGTCCTCACCGTGGCGGAACGGGGGTGATCATCGAAGAGAGAGAGCTCGCCGAAAAAGGAACCTTCATGAAGCACACCAAGACTCACCTCTTCACCCACGCCGTTTGTTTTAAATACTTCAACAGAGCCATTACGGATAATGAAGAGAGAATCCCCCTTATCCCCCTCGCAGATGACAGATTCGCCCGACTTAAAAGTTATCAGTTTAAGAATAGGGGCTATAAGAGCCAGACCGTTATCGGAAATTCCATTGAATATGGGGAGTTTCTTTAAGACAGATGTTTTTTGAGATGTTTTTATTTCCATAGTTTGATATCAGTGGACAGGCGGAGTTTTCTGTCAATAATTATTAGAATCAGGATGATTTCCTGCAGTAGTTTTAAATTGTCCGAACTCACCCCCGGCCCCTCTCTTTGGAAAGAAAGAGAGGGGAGTTTGAGACAGAAAACCTAATGTGTTTTTTAAGGGGAATATTTCGTTTTACGAAGCCCCTCTTTTTTTCATCAAAGAGAGGGGCGCGGCATAGCCGGGGGTGAGTGTATAAAGTTTGTATCGATGATAAAAAACGCCCGATTTATACAGATGCTTTTGAAAGAGATGTCCGAATGGGTTGATCTCGGATTAATTACACAGCAGCAGAAATTAAAAATTGAAAATCATTACTCTGACGCACCCTCTGCTGCAGATAGCCCGGTGGAACAGAATGAAATAAAAACTGAAAAACCTCAGGCTAAAGAGAGGATCAATCTATCCAGAGTGATAATCGGTCTGGCCACACTATGTCTGGCTATCGGTATTATAATATTCTACGCGTCGAACTGGCGGAAGATGCCCCCGTCGCTGAAGCTGGCGCAGATCTTTGTTCTGATTCTAAGCACCTACGGCGGCGCATACTGGTTCCTTCAGGCCGAGAGAAGATTCTCCCTCGTGGGGAGAGCTCTCCTTCTTCTGGGGATGATCTCTTACGGTACGGGTATTATGCTTGTGGCGCAGATCTATCATATAAGTTCACACCCCACCAACGGTCTCCTAGCCTGGGCTGTCGGCGCCTTTGCCATTTCGCTTCTCATGCGCGAAAAGTCCGGGATAATCCTATCGATGGCTCTCTTTATCATATGGGATATATGGGAATATTCATATTTCGGCAATCCGGGCTACCTATTCGGAGTTCCTGTTCTTATTACAGCATGGCTCAGCTGGAAAGACAAAAACAGCAGAGGAATGACAGCGTCAGCACTCCTCTTTGCCGGATGGTTTCTACAGCTTGCCTTCTATGCTATAGAGAATTATGCAACTGACGGACCCGCAGGATATATTCTAATTGGAGTTTATATAATCTCGGGAGCATTCATGCAGAGATACGGCGATAGATTTAAAAAGATTCCGGAATATAAACATGCAGGAACTATCATTCTCATCACCGGCTGGATCGCCTACGCCCTCCCGCTGTTTCAGATTGATCATCTGAATCCATCCACATCATACAGCATTATTCTATGGGCTTCGATGATACTTGCAGTCTCTGTAATCTTAAAAGATAAAAAAGGATACTATATCGCGGCTGCTCTTTATTTCATCTGGAGTGTCTCCTCGGCGATACCGGCATACGGCTACATTATTCCGGTGATTGTAATTGCGGTGCTCTTTTACATGGAAAAAGATACACGGGGACTTGCACTATCGGCAGCTTCATTAATTTACTACTACTACATCCCCACAGTAAAACTTATTCCTGAAGAAACCTCTGAAAGAGTTCTTGAATATATAATAGTAATGCTGCAGTTCCCCCTTGCCGCGGTTCTGGTAACGGCGGGTAAAAGTATCTACCGGCATCCGATACTCGGCAGTGCCGGAAAAGTTTTTACAATAGCGGGATGGTTTTCTCTGCTGATTCCGTTTGTTGCAATTTCATGGCCAATGAATATGCAGAATCTTCCCCTGCTGATGAAGTTCGGAGTTCTTAAAATTCACGCAATAGAATACATGGGACTTACACTGGCTTCAATGGGGGGACTTTTTATTCTCCATAGAAAGAGAGAGAATATCACTCTTATAACCCCTGTGATCATTTTCAGTTTTTTAGTCTTTTTCCTGCCATTTAATCATACCTCAACACGGATGATTACTCTTCACCTTGGCGCTGTGGGATTTATATTTCTTCTGCTCTATTATTCATTTCTTTTTAATGAGGGTAAAACTTTTGAAAAGAAATTCGCTTTTATTTTTTCTATCAGTCTTCTGGTTATTAAAGGATCAGGATTTATAGGATTCTCGGCTTTTGACGAAAAGTTTAAACTTGCCTATCTTATAGGATTTATTCTATTTGTAACAGTCTGCTTTCTTATCAACAGACTTGTAAATGAAATACTGACCGGCAAAGGGATTGAGTACCCCGTAAGATTTATAGATGGAGTCTCCGCAGCCGGCGTATGGATTTCTATTTATCTTGCATCATTTGAAGTGGAGGCGCAGAAATCCATATTCAGTGCGGAATCAATTGTAATTAAAATGATACTGATCTTCGTTGTACTGTCTGTTTTACTGTATGTTATTATGTTTAAAAAAATGTCCGGCGAGAGAATTATACTTTTTCTCTCTCTGATCATATTCATCTCTTCGGGAATAACACTCTTTACTGCCGGACCTGGAGTACCCTGGGAGATATACTCCATAACATTCAACCTTCTGCTTTTTATCACGTCGGCCGTATTCATGTACTACAGCACAATTGTACAATCCAAAAAAATACTTAACTTCGCCACTGCAGGGATTATCATTCATGTATTCACTCGATACTTTGACCTGTTCTGGGATATGTTCTCCGGATCACTGCTCTTTATAATTACAGGCATATTGGGGCTTGCAGGGGGATACATCCTGGAGAAAAAAAGAAAGAATCTTACAGAGATGATCGAAGCAGAGTCCGGTGAAAATCAGGAAAGGGTGAAATAGATGAAACCATATCAGAAAATTTTATTCCCCGTTATAGTAGCTCTGCAGATTGCAGTTCTGGGTTTCATGATTACCAAACAGGAGATGCTCCTTGCCCGGGGCACAAAGGTGCTGCTTAAGTGCCAGCCCATAGACCCGCGTTCTCTCTTCAGCGGTGACTACGTTATACTCAATTACGAAATTTCAATTATAAGCGAAGAGATTATCTCAAAATCCGGGATAGATGATACATATAAGTTAGAAAAAAAAGATATTTATGTAGCCCTCAAACCGAAACCCGATGGTAAATATTATACAGCCGCTGCTATATCGCAAAGGCCAGATGAGCTGAAGAAGCTCTATCCGATAATCATAAAAGGGAGAGTTGAATACGCAAGCAATACACTGCAGATACGCTACGGAGTTGAAAGCTATTTTGTCCCGCAGAGAGAGGGTAAAATAATTGAAGAGAGTTTAAAGAACGTATCAGTGGAAGTATCAGTATCGGAGAGCGGAGAGAGTGCAATTTCTAAACTGTTTATAGACGGGAAAGAGGTGAAGTTTTACTGAGGGGCTTTTCAATTAGTAAATTCATTTAGAATCCCTCCCCCTCGATGGGGGAGGATAGGAGGGGGTGAAATTTCTACAAGTTCATAACTTTATCCAATCACCCTCCCCTAACCCCTCCCATCAAGGGAGGGGAATAAACATTCTAGTATCTGTAATGATCCGGTTTGTATGGCCCGTTGATCGGAACATCTATATATTCAGCCTGTTCTTTTGTAAGCTTTGTAAGCTTTACTCCGAGTTTTTCAAGGTGAAGTCTTGCAACTTCCTCGTCGAGTTTTTTAGGGAGAACAAACACTTTGTTCTCATGCTTTTTACCGGCAAGTTCTATCTGCGCCAGTGTCTGGTTTGTAAAGCTGTTGCTCATTACAAAGCTTGGATGTCCCGTTGCACAACCGAGGTTAACAAGACGGCCTTCGGCAAGAACGATGATCGATCTTCCCGATTCAAGAGTCCATCTGTCAACCTGCGGCTTGATTGTAACTTTTTTACACTTCTTGTTTGTTTCAAGATAGTGCATTGCTATTTCGCTGTCAAAGTGTCCGATGTTGCAGACGATTGCGTTGTCCTTCATCTTCTCCATATGAGCGCCTGTTATAACATCCTTGTTGCCTGTTGTAGTAACAAAAATATCACCATAAGATACAGCCTTCTCCATTGTTGTAACTTCGTACCCTTCCATTGCAGCCTGAAGCGCACAGATAGGATCTATCTCTGTTACAATAACTCTTGCTCCGAACCATCTCATCGACTGAGCTGATCCCTTACCGACATCGCCGTAACCGGCAACGACAACAATTTTTCCCGCAACCATAATATCTGTCGCTCTTTTGATTCCGTCAGCAAGAGACTCACGGCATCCGTAGAGGTTGTCAAACTTTGATTTTGTAACTGAATCGTTTACATTTATAGCAGGGAAAAGAAGCTCTCCGCTCTTCTCCATCTGGTATAGTCTATGAACACCGGTAGTAGTCTCTTCAGAAACTCCGCGGATATTCTTAACATTCTCTGTCCATCTTGTGGGGAACTTTTTAACACATGCTTTAACACGATCAAGAATTATCTGCATCTCTTTGTGCTCGGCTTTCTGATCAAGGAATTTAATATCTTTCTCTGCTTTGTGACAGTAGTGAATAAAAAGTGTAGCGTCCCCTCCGTCATCAACAAGAAGATCGGGACCGCTTCCGTCAGGCCATGTGAGAGCCATCTCTGTACACCACCAGTACTCTTCAAGGGACTCACCCTTCCATGCGAAAACCGGAGTCTTTCCTGCTTTTGCAATCGCTGCAGCCGCATGGTCCTGTGTTGAGAAGATGTTGCACGATGCCCATCTTACATCAGCGCCAAGAGATGAAAGAGTCTCGATAAGTACAGCAGTCTGTATAGTCATGTGAAGACTCCCTGCAACTTTAAGCCCTTTCAGAGGTTTGGTCTTCCCGTATTTCTCTCTTACAGACATGAGTCCAGGCATTTCCACTTCAGCCAGTTCAATCTCTTTTCTTCCCCACTCGGCCAGGCTTATATCTGCAACTTTATAAGGCAGTTTAGGTGCAAGATCTTTAAGCTCTTCATTCGTCATTTTAATGCTCATTTTTTTCTCCTTTTATATTATCTATCGTGATTGTCTAAAAATAAAAAATCCCCCGCCCTTCATGGGAGGGGTTAGGGGAGGGTGAATGGTTCGTGTATACGCTCCGTAAGTCCACCCCCTCCTTACCTCCCCCATAAAGGGGGAGGGATAATATTTCATACAGCCCCGATTAAACTTTCTCTGCTACATAAAGCACAACATCCAGACCTTTTGCTGCTCTGAAACTCTTTGACTTTTTAAATAAAAATCCGTTCCGGTCAAGCCAGCTCTTAACTGTTTCCGACGGAAAACCGAGCCATCTGTGTCCGTAATTATTTCTAAGCGATTCATCTGCATGGCTGTCAAGTTCAGTTATAACAAGACGCCCGCCGCTTTTTATAACACGCCCGGCCTCTGCAACTGCAGCTGAAGGGTCATCCAGATAATGAAGAACCATATTAATTACAGCGCAATCGGTTTCACTGTCTCGTACAGGGAGATGGGCAAGCTCGCCAAGTCTTAGATCAAAACCCGTTCTCCCGGATAACTTTAAATATTTACCCGCTTCATCGAGCATCCCCGATGACCGGTCAACGCCTATAACTTTTTCCGATTTTGCCAGAAGAAGCTCAACCAGCTCGCCGTTTCCGCAACCGAGATCAGCGGTGCAGCGGCATTTGCCTGCAGACTTCACTATTTCTGAATTCAGATTGAGTTCACCCAGAATTTCACCTCTGATTTTTTTCCAGTCAGAGGCGACCTTATTGAAATAATCCTTACCCTTCTCGCCGCTCTCTTTAATGTAATTCTCAAGGCGGAGAATATCCAATAAAAAAATCTCTTCACTTTTCAACTTTAAATCGATAAGCCTTATGAGATCACCGGAAAAACTGCTGTCATTTGCCTTGTAAAATACCCATAAACCGTCTTTTCTTGAGATGATAAGGGATGAATCTGACAGTATTTTAAGGTGACGGGATATCCGCGACTGTCCCATATCAAGAATGGATACAATTTCGTTTACATTCAGCTCCTTTTTATAAAGGAGATTTAGAATCCGGAGCCTTGTCTCATCGGCAAGTGCTTTAAAATAGATTACTGCTTCCATAACTATATCAATATATCCTGATATAGTTATATAACAAAATAAGCGGGTAATCGTCAAGTTTTTTTTGATAAAACCTGCAATACCTGCATTGACAGCAGTTTATTTCTGAGGGCACAGCGCTTCGCGCTGCGCCTGAAGTGGGGGATTACGGGGGCAGCGCCCCCGTAATCCCCCACTTCCAGCGTATGCGGAGCATACGCACCCCCGGGATGTGCGGCAGCTGCACAGGAGCTGAAAAGAACAATCCGCAAATATATAGTAAAACCCCCTATTGACAGAATAATGCTGTTATGATAGAAAATATATAAAAATTAAATTGAGGTGAAACTATGGATTTTCCGCTGCCGGTTTTGATTCTTTTTGCATGCCTGACCCTTACATTTATAATTCGCCAGATTTCTGTTGTTTTAAAAAAGAAATTTATCCGCCTTATCACTACCCCGCTGATTACATATTTCATCTGCGGAATTGCCGTTGCCGGAGTCTATAGAGACAGCACCGGGAATGAGTGGATGATTATGGCGGCACTGGGGCTCTCTCTTATTGCTGATGCGGTGCTTATGATAGAAAACAATGATCTTTTTGCACACGGACTTATATTTTTCCTCGGCACACAGGTTCTCTACATTATTGTCTTTTCGGACTGGTACCAGTTTCTCATGAGCGATATCGCCGTAGGGCTTACCCTTCTTGCGCTGATGATCTTTCTTGTATATAAGTTTTATAAAGCCGGAAAACTCGGTTCTATGATGATACCGGTTATAGTATACGTCACAGCTCTTTCTCTTGTGGTTTTCTTCGCGGTAAACGGGGCATTGCGCAACGATACAGCATCATCACAGCTGATAATGGCAGGGGCACTGCTCTTTTACATTTCGGATGTTATTCTGGGGTGGACTCAGTTTGTTAAATACTACAGATTTACAACACTATACGTATGGTTCTTTTATGCACCGGGCCAGTTTCTCATTGCCCTGTCGCTGTTTTACTGATGATTTGTGAATAAGAAATATGCGATCAAGGTGCTAGTGTTTCGAATGGGTGATTATTAATTAAAAATTGATATATAAAGCAGCAAACTTTCCGAACTCACCCCCGCCCCCTCTCTTTGGAGAGAAAGAGAGGGGAGTTTTATAAAGAAACTTTATTGTGTATTTCATGGGAATATTTTGTTTTACGAAGCCCCTCTTTTTTTCACCAAAGAGAGGGGCGCGGCAGCAGCCGGGGGTGAGTGTAAAAAGTTTTAATAAAAATCTAAGTCATCAAAACACCTGCCCGGTTTTACATCAGACTTCGTCGCCGCTCACAGCCTTCTCGGTGTCGACCATGACATCAACTGCATTTGCATGTATCTCATTTGTGGTCTGTGCGAGATCCTTGATCTCATCAACCATCTCATTAAGAATTACAATCAGATCTTCAAGCGCCTGTGATGTTGACTCAACGGCAACCTTCTGCTCATCTGTTGCTGTTCCGATCTTTTTAGCCAGAGATATATTATCATTCATCTGTCCGATTATTATCTTAATATATCTCTCTTCTATAAATATACTCTCCTGAAGGAGCTGAATCTTGTGCGCCCCCTCACCCATGTGAGATATCATTTCACGCATCATCTCGGCAGTCTTCTGAATAACAGCAACACCATCGACGGTATTCTTTGAACTGTCCGATAATACTTTATTGATCTCTTTTATACTCTCCTGTGTCTGAAAAGCCAGTTTCCCGATTTCATCGGCAACTACCGCAAAACCGCGCCCCGCTTCACCGGCACGGGCAGCCTCAATCGAAGCATTAAGTGAAAGAAGATTAATTTTATCAGCAATATCAACAATAAGATTTACAGTGTCACCGATCTTACTGCTCTGCTCTTTGATGGCAAATACGGTTTTTTCAACCTCCATGAGCTGTTCATTTGCAACTGTACTTTTATCCGAAACAGACTGAATGTCAGCATATGTTTCAGCCAGATTCTGTTTGGTTTCTACCTGAATATTCTGGAACTCCTCAACTATAGATTCCATTCTCACATTGCCGTCTACCTGTGTAATCGATTCCGATGCAATCTGCTCAGCTGATCCTGCAAGCTCCTCCATTGTGGCCGACATCTCTGAAAAGCTGGAAGCCTGAGTCTCCATCTTAAGATTAAACCTGTTAACAAGCTCATTTTGAGTACTGACTTTCTGGAACAGAAGATTCATTTTCTCTTTAATAATTTCGGTCATTGACCTTTGAGCATCTGCCTGCTTTTGAATCCGTGCAGCCTGCTCGAGAGATCGCTCTTCATACTTTATAATGTCAGGGATATTTCTGTATGTAACAACCATTATTACAGCATTAGCAATAACAACGAATACTTCACGAAGGACTATTATCCCGGACGTAACCGGAACACCATTTTCAACGCTGTTCCAGTGATATTCCGCACCGTTTATCCATGCGAAATAAAGCAGGGCTACCCAGCTTGAGATAGCAACAACACCAAAAAATTTAAAAAGCCTTGGCTGATAAAATAAATAAAGCATAATAACAAAGAGAACCATCAAGGCCGAACTGTTTGACGACTGAACGGCAAATGTCCACCCCTCTTTTAAAGCGTAGCTGAATTTAACAGCTATAGGTGAAAGCAGACTTAAGAAACCAATAATCCATGGTAACACAACAACCTTCTCGCCGCGGCTTTTCCACCTGAAAACTATTATGGACAGCATAATATTAAAGCTGCTCATAATGACATTAACCATAATAGCCTTGATTTGAACTGAAGCCGCATGCTGGAAGATAACAGATATAATAAAAATAAAAATATATGCCAGTATATAATAAAATGCGCCTCTTTTTTCAAGGTGCTGTCTTGCCGTAAGCTGTGCGCTCATAGATCCTCTTTACACGGGATAATTTGATGATACTTCTACAGTGTATATATCGGTCCCGCCGGACGGTTTCTTTAAGTATTTTTGAAATTTATATAAACATAATGTAAAATTAAGTACATGATGCTAGTGCTTCGACCGGATGATTATTAATTAAAAAATGATATATAAACCGCAAACTTTCCGAACTCACCCCCAGCCCCTCTCTTTGAAAAGAAAGAGAGGGGAGTTTAAGACAAAGAATTTATTTTGTTTTTCAGAAGAATTTTTTGCTTTACGAAGCCCCTCTTTTTTTCATCAAAGAGAGGGGCGCGGCAGTAGCCGGGGGTGAGTGTGAAAAGTTTTAATGAGAAATCATCCAGTCACGGCACTAGCAATTATTTCTCCGAATCAGTCTGTCCGGAAATATGTGATAAGCACCGGAGAGTCTAAGCATAACTCTCTGGAGTTATAAAAATTCACTTGTATTTCGTAGTATATTCTTTTACATATCTATTAAACTGCGGTAAAAATTCAGGGTTCTTTTGAATGAATTTTTTTGAAAAATATACATAAAGAGAGTTGCTCTGTTCCGTAAAAAATTTAAATTTGTCTTTATACTGTTTATTGTTTTTAATGAAATTATCATAATTATAGCTATTGGCCAGGCATGCATCGAATCTTTTTACATCCAGCATAAAAAATAATTGATCCGGAACTACCGGTTCCCCTGCAATATTGAAATTATTATCTTTCAGCCATTTCAGCATATTAGAACCTATATATCCGCCGACCTTTGCTTTCTCTTTAAAATCAGGCGATCTCGGATCAAATGTACTCTCTTTCAGGAGATACCAGTTCCATCTTTGAGTAGTGACAGGTTCAGATGCTGCGGCAAATTCATCTCTTTCGCTGTTTTTTGATGCTGCAAAAAAACCATCTGCCTCCCCCGACTTCGCCAGCACCTGAGCTCTGGCCCAGGGCAGAATTCTAAATTCATAACCCCAACCCATTCTCTTTAGAGCATAGACTACCGGTTTTACTGCGACTCCATCGAGAACTCCATTCTCATTTAAATAAGTAAGCGGCGGCTGTGAATGTGTAGTTAATATAACTTTGTTCCGGGAAAATGAATCAATTGAGCAAAACAAAAACAGTATGACTGCAAAAACAATCCTCATAAAATCTCCGTAGAATTACTGCACATTATAATTTTCTATATAGTAATCTGAGACAAACATCATATCGTTGGTTCACCTGACCTGCTTCAATAACTCAGTTCCTGAAACAGTCTCATAGAATTCAGCTGCCTTTGCAGTATATGTTGCCGGAATTTCAAACCAGGTTACTGTATTTATCTTCTGTTCCACAAATCCACTCAGGAAGTCATCGTAACGTTGAGCATATTGCCCGGCATTTATATCAATATACTAAAAAAAATATAAATTTCAAGTCTGTCCCGACCGGATTTTTTTCGGAGAGTAATACTCTTTTTTATAAAATTAATTATATGTTATGCATAGTAATTTTTTAATTCAGCAGGGTATGACTTCTGCAGTAAAAAAACATTTAAAATATTGTAAAAAGTAATCATTAAATTTTGTTTCTCACTGTTTTTACAATACAATAAATTGAAACAGGATTAAACATATTAAGGTAGCAATTTATTTTTGGGGGCACAGCGCTAGGCGCATACGCACCCTCTAAAGTAATTCGTTACCTGTATTACCCTTGGAAAGAAATGTATAAATACACTATAATTATTCCTTAACTTTTATAAAGTAAAAAAACTCTACTATCCCCGCCGCCGAAGGCGGCGGGGATGTATAATTCTCATTTTTTAAACTAAAAATTATATTTAGGAATATTTACTGATAAAAAAAATACTATAAACAGGAGAAACAGATATGCTGAATTTCAGTCTTACACCTGAACAACTGGCTCTGCAGAAGAAAGTACGCGATTTTGCTATCAAGGAGATACTACCCTATGCATGGCATTATGACGAAACAGATACTACCCCGATACATATTATACGTAAAGCATATGATGCCGGACTGATGAACGGAAACATTCCGAAAAAATACGGCGGACGCGAGATGGGACTTATCGAAGCATGTATCACTGTTGAAGAGATTGCCGCTGCTGATGCAGGAATCGCCACGTCCATTTTCGACAACTCGCTTGGTCTTGAACCTGTAATACTCTGCGCCAACGAAGCTGTTAAAGAAAAATATTTACCATTAATTTTAAACGGGTTCAAGTTAATCTGCTATGCAACATCGGAAGCGATGATGGGATCCGATGTTGCAGGTATGAGATGCCAGGCAGTCAAAGATGGTGATGATTATATTCTAAATGGAACAAAATACTGGATTACAAATGCAGGTATTGCAGATTATTTCTCCATATTTGCCACAGTAGATCCAGCCCTCAGCCACAAAGGTATTTGCGCATTCCTGGTGGAGAAGGATTGGGAAGGCGTATCTACCGGAATACCGATTGAAAAGCTGGGCCAGCGAAGTTCAAACACAGCCGCGGTTAAACTGGTAAACGTAAGAGTCCCTAAAGAGAATATTCTTGCTGAACCGGGCGAAGGCTTCGGACTTGCAATGCGGACATTTTCAATGACCCGGCCGCCGATCGGAGCCTTCGGTGTCGGAGCTGCAAGATCAGCTATGGAATTTGCCATTGACTACGCAAAAAAGAGAAGAGCTTTCGGTCAGAAAATAGCAAACTTTGAAGCGATCCAGTTTAAATTTGCCGAGATGTATCAGAAAATAGAGACTGCACGCCTCCTGACAATGAAGGCGGCCTGGGAGGCCGACTCAGGTATTGACCCCACAATCAACGCTTCGATCTCAAAATTTTACGGCACAGAAATAGCGTTTGAAGTAGCGAACACCGCCCTTCAGATTTTCGGAGGATATGGATATACAAGATTTTATCCCATTGAGAAGCTGCTGAGAGATATACGCGTGCTGTCAATATATGAGGGCACCAGTGAGATACAGAGGGTAATTGTATCAGGTTTTGTTCTGAACAGTTACGTCCCGGCAATGCCTCCAATTGAAGATATCCCGAGACTACACGGAGATACTGAACCGGATCACGGCAGAAACGAAACTGTATGGCGCTGCAGAATATGCGGTCATATACACTACGGAGACAATCCGCCGGAAGAATGCCCTAACTGTTTCTTCCCGGAGAGTTCATATAAAAAGGTCTGGCCGGTATAACAGCTCATTATGGCCGGTTCCGCCTGACAACCTCTTCTAACTCATTCTCTTCCAGAGGCTTTTTAAGGAAAGCGAAGTAATTTACCTTTCCGCTCTGGAAGATCAGATCACTCTCGGGGTGTCCCGAAATAAAAACGATGGAGGTATCACATAATGAAAGAATTTTCTCTGCCGCATCATATCCGTTTATAACTCCTGCAAGCCAGATGTCCATGAAAATAAGATCCGGCTTGTTCAAAACAGCAATTTCAATTGCACTTTCGCCGGTAGACACAGGTTCATAAACAAAGTGACCCATTCTTTTTAACAGAGTCATAATTAAACAAGCTGTAATCATGTCATCTTCAACTATCATTATTTTCTGTATAAAATCCATGATTACCATATACCCCGAAATTATGATCTATTGCTCTTCTGAACTTCATTTGTTTTCCTTAATTATTCCGCTATCATTAAATATATCCGGATAGAGTTTTTTTGCACAATCCAGACACATCCCGTGACTGAACCTTGCTTCTGAATGTTCACCTATATACTCCTCTACCATTTGCCAGTATCCTTTATCGTTACGGATTTTTTTACAGGCGGCACAAATAGGGAGAATTCCGCTAAGAGTTTTAATTTCAGACATAGCATTTATAAGTTTTAATTCATTCTGCTTTAAATCGCGGAAGAGCAGAGCATATGGTTTTCTCAATCCTGTATAAATAATTGCCTGATAAATAAAACCGTATGCTGCGAGCTTCAGAACATGACCGGAAAAATTCGAAATACCATATACATCAGTATAAAGTGTAAAAGCCATGCTGGAAAAAATTATAAAGATAATTGAAGCTAAAAGCAATTTCAAAACACCGCTGTCAAAATAATCCCTTTTCCTGTAAACAACAGCAATCGGCACCAGAAGGATGAATGATAAAATATATTCACTGGATATTTTGAACGAAGTGAGTCCGGAACCTTCTATGAAGCAGTCAGGAAAATTCTTCCAATAAAAAATTGAAAGGATAAGAAGTGACGTTACAGCAGAATAAGATAAAAATACAGACTTCATTGTAATCTTTATTCTCAGAAAGGCGGGAGCAATAAGATATGTTCCAGCACGAAGGTAACCGGATCCTATCCACAGCTGTGTTGCTAAATTAGGATCATTACCCGGAAATACACCCATCCCCTTATATGCAAGCATATGAAGAAAATCTAAAATTGCCAGAAAGAGAAATGCTATCCCTATGAATTCAAAAAAACTGTTCTGCATAAACTCTCTGGAATTATATGCGATCATAAATACACCGCATGCGACAATAATACCGAACATCTCTATCAGACTATGATAGAATTTATAATTTATCCCGCTAATTATAAAAAGCAGTATAATTAATACTGTTGTGATAATAAAACCTGCAATCTTCGAAATAAACTGTCTTGTCATCTATAATAAGCCCCTCAGCGGTGTGTGGAACTATCTCTCAATAAATCTTTCATCAATAAAATAATCATAACAACCTCATCATTTTAATAAATCTTCCATTAAAATGGTAATCATTAGCAAAAATATGCGTATTAATATACTTTTTTTTGTTTAATTGTAAAAAAAAATCATACTTTTATTTGATTTTGCTCTTTTATGTAGCCATATTAACCGCAAAGAATCTAAATGTGACAGTTTAGCTTATGTTTATACCAATGAGCGGGTTTGATCTAAAACAGAATCAACTTAAGCTCATTTATAAATGAATATGATTTAGCTCAAAAAAACTTAAAAAATTAAGTTATGATATTTTGTCACAGAAGAAAACGACAAAAAGGAGATTTTATGAAAAAATATTTATTACTATGTCTTTTATTGATTTTTGCCGCTTGCGCGACAAGACAGATGAAGGAGTCTGAAGTAAACTTCATTCTATCGATACAGAATGGGAATACTCAGGAGGTGCAGGCTGCAATTGCAAAAGGTATCGATGTCAATACAGCGGATACTGATGGTTTTACGGCTTTAATGCACGCTGCAATATGGGGTAATAATGATATTGCTCAGCTTCTAATATCAAAAGGTGCCGATGTTAACGCCAGAAGCAATACGAAACTCACCGCTCTGATTCTGGCAGTTGTAAATGAGGACGCAAAAACAGTACAGTTACTGCTTGATAAGGGCGCTTTTGTAAATGTTCAAATTATTAATGGAACTTTACTTCCTGCTAAAATTTCAAAAAGGGATGTTAAAGAAAAAAAAGGTTATATTAAAATCACTCCAACGGAAAGTTACAAATCTCAGATGTCGCCTTTGCTTTTAGCATCAAAAAACGGGGACGAAGAAATAGCCCGAATGCTTATTGCAAAAAATGCTAATGTTAATGAAAAAACTGACAGAGAATCAACACCTCTTATGTTTGCTGCTGAAAACGGTTATACAAACATTGTTAATATGCTGATTGATAAAGGTGCCGATGTCAATGCAACTGATTCAGATGGCTGGACAGTTCTAATGACCGCCTCAAAAAAAGAAAAAAATGCTGATGTAATAGGCATACTTTTAAAGAAGGGTGCAAAAGTAAACAGCGTACGAGCAAATGGATGGACTGCATTAATGTATGCTGCTGATTCAGGATCAGCCGATTCAGTTAAGGTACTTTTATCAAATGGAGCAGACGTAAACGGAAGATCAGTTGATGGATGGAGCGCTTTAATGATAGCTTCAAATAAAGGATTTACAGATACTGTGAAAATGCTTTTGTCAAAAAAAGCAAATGTAAATGAAGCGTTAAAAGATGGCAATACCTCTTTGATGATGGCTTCCACTGGAGGTTATACAGGAACAGTAAAAGCTCTTATAGATTACAGAGCCGATGTGAATCTGATTAACAAAAATGGAGAGAGTGCACTTCTCATTGCGTCGGTCCAGGGACGTACGGAGATTGTAAAAATGCTTTTAACAAGAAAAGCTGATTTAAACATTAAAAGATATAACGACGGTCTTACAAGTATAAAAGGAGCTTCTTTAAATGGTCACACTCAGATAGTTGATCTGCTCCGGAAAGCCGGCGCTTCAGAATAAACTATTGCTGTAGTCATAAGAACTCCCCTTTTGTGACTACAGCTGCAACTGAAGTTTTAACTTCACAAAAACAGATCTCACAAAAGAAGGAAGACCATGAATATACCCTATGCAATTCCAATGCTCATCGTTTTAGTCAGTACAATCTTTGTCATCAGATACTTTAAATCAGATAGAAATCCTGATGATGAAATAAAAAAGAACAACTCAAACCGGATGCTGTCACTATACAAAAGTAAAAGATGAATGTTCAGTATTTCTCATTATTTATTGCTTCGTCTCAAGAGGGGTAAAGGGGAGCACAAAGGCTCCCCTTCACTGAATGCTGTTTTGAAAATACCTATATTTTCATTGCTACACCCGCAGAAAGTTTCCACATATAACCTGAATAACCGACATCTGAAGCTTTATTATCCCATGGATTTGGAGTTAAATTATATCCAAAAGTGAAAGCAGGACATAGATACACTGCTTCATTAAGAGTAAGATCAACACCTGCAGCTGCAACTAAAAAAAAGTCGTTAAGGCTGCTGTCATCACTTATATCATCTCCTTTATATTCTTCTGTAAGATTAAGGGAATACATAACACCGCCCCCTCCCCATAATTTTACCGGGCCGAGATCAATCGGAAGTTTAATGATACCTGTCAAATCTAACGAGGATTTTAAATATTCATCTGTGGTAATCTTATTCTGACCAAATACCGTGCTTTCGCCACTTATTTTATAATCTCCAAAAGACCTTGAATAATCTGCGCTCAACCTTATAATTGTTGCGTCAAAAAACACCCCTGCAGAAACCATTGACTGCGATTCTGTTAATTTACTGCCACCCTTCTCCTGGACATACCATGGGACCCCGTAACTTATATTAATGCCGGCCAGCGTATCAGTCATCAGGGACTGAGCCATGATAGATGCTGCAGCCATAACTACCATGGCTATTGAAATAAGAATTTTTTTCATATTGAATCTCCTTTTTTAAATAGAATCTTGTATCAAGGGTATTATAGCTACATAATATAGCTTTAACAACTAATTTTACTCTTTATTAATGCTTTTAAAATTTTTTTGATTTTTTACATCATTATTACTGTCAGGTTTGTTTTAATAGAAAATCAGGATTAAAGCAGCTACCGATTGAATAAGGTGTTGTTATGTGTGAGTGTGAGAGAGAGTGTGTGTGTAGTGCAGGTTACCACTTTTTTGTAAATTTCATTTTGAATGTAATTCCTGTTTTGTTATCCGGCAACAGTCTGTCAAAACCCAAATGCATAATCAGCTCAAACTGATCATAAACAAGAAATCTTGCCGTTGGTCCAATGTTTGTCCCCTGTTTTGT
The DNA here is from genome assembly GCA_002839285.1 of Spirochaetae bacterium HGW-Spirochaetae-5. Taxonomy (GTDB): domain Bacteria; phylum Spirochaetota; class UBA4802; order UBA4802; family UBA5550; genus WRGT01. Next base: position 27,918 of record PGXT01000010.1, read on the forward strand.
CCCTGAAAGCAGAAAACCTTCCGGCTCGAATAAAACCAGATCTAAAAAGGCTCCAACATATACATAATCAAGATAGATAGAAAATCTATATTCACCCGAAAATGAAATAGATTTGTTGGTGTAGTAACTCTCTCCCCCGAACCCCTTGAAAAATGAATCGCTGACATTTTCACTTTTATAAAATGGAGTATTATTAAAGAACATCATTCCTCTTGCTTTTAAAGAGAGTATGCTGTGATCGTCTAGTTCCGAGTCAAATGTGCCACGGATATCTAATTCTTTTGAACTGTTTCCTGATAAATAATCTGTATATGTGAGAATAATAAATTTGTCTATCCTGTTTCCCAGTCTTAACGGAATAGGATCAAATTTCACGCGGGCTTCAGCGAAGGGGTTCTGATAATAATTGTCTGTATCGATAAGATGCTGTTCTGCAGAATAATCTATTTGGCTGTCATAAATCAGGATCTGCTCCATCCCGAGACCGGTATAGATTTTAACATTTTTTGACAGAGTAAATTCCGGAGCTAAAGTACCTCTTGTTCTGAAATACTTATACTCTGTTATGCCCAGATCGGTCCTTGATGTCGTACTGTGGTAAATCAATCCTCTGATCAGCGGACCGATAAGGTTATTCTGCATGGGGCTTACTTTGTATTCACCGTTCAACTCCGCAAATCTTCTTTCCGGAGGAACCTGAAACGTATTTTCCGGAGGAAATTTATATAATCCGCTTAATCCAAAATCAAAACCTGCAGAAAGGGCAGTTTCAAGATAATCTTTTTTGAAGAAAAAATTCTCTTTATAATAGTCGATTTCAGGAATTAATAACGAGGGGAATTTATAATTAATTTCAAAACCGAATCCATCTCTTTTAGAGCTGAAAATGTCATCACGGACATAGTGTCCGACAGTGAAATGCAGATCATGCACCGGATTGAATGTGTCAAAAAAAGTTGTGTCAAAAATTTCGCCAAGCTCCAATCGCTTTAATTCTCTATCAAGCTGGATAAGATTCCCTTCGTAGTCATCCGGTTTTTTAAGTTCGGCTTTTATAACCGATTTAGGAAATATACTTTTCAGCTTTATAAGATTCTGATTTACTATTTCCGTATTATAAATTCTTTCGGGAATATCAATCTGCTGTTTAAATTTCAGAGTATAATACTTATTCAGTCCATGTACAATTATCCGCCCGAGTCTCCCCTCATCGACAAAAACAGCATATTCGTTACTGGTCCGGACATCAACGGCATAAACTTTTACAAGCTTATAATTATTTTGTCTGTAGAATTTTTCGATGGAAGATATTACTTCGGCGAGCGGTTTTTTCCCCTCCTCAAATCTGCTGAGATGAAGTTTTGTAAAAAGCTCCTCTTCGGTGAATATTTTAAGGCCCTTGACCGTAAGTTTTTTACCTTGCCGGGGATGAACGGCTGATGAAACAAACAAGAGGATAAGAGTGATCAGAAGAATTTTTTTAATATGCATTTATTCATGTTTCCAATCATCTAAGATTTTTACACGGGATTTACAGGCATACATAAAATTTTCCTTTTACAGCATAAATTGTTTCTGAATAATAAGCTGATATAATAATACTACATTAAAGAGCAAATTTCAATGTTTATTAAGCTGTTTCCGCCAGAAGATAACGAATTAATTTATTGACACTAAAATTCAATGTGACATAATATTGAATATGAACAGAATCTTTTCAATCGTACTATCTATCTCTGATGAAGTTATTCCGTATTTCAGGCCGTCAAACCGGAAGGGATTCATTACGGGAATAATGATTATTTGTGCAAACAGCATTCCTGTAATAGGCGTAATTTTTTTCAAATGGAGCCCCTATATGATACTCCTTATTTACTGGGGTGAGAGTTTAATTATCGGGATATTTAATATACTTAAGATGATTATAAGCGGAGCGATTCAGGATCGTAGATTTTCACCTCCGGGGTTTGCAGCTGGCGCAGGTTTGTCTCTTTTTTTTACATTTCATTACGGCTTGTTTATGTTTGTACATGGGGCTTTTATTCTTCTTTTTATGATAATTTCATCTTCCGCGGATATCGTTGACCCGGATGCACTAAACAATCCCTTTGCAGCTATAAGTCTTCTCTTCCCATGGGATATGACACCAGTGGAATTCCTTGAGTCTGAGTTTGCAGCGATTGCAGCTCTTTTTATCAGCCACCTTGTTTCATTTTATCTCAACTTCATTAAAACCGGGGAGTTTAACTATACAACAGCAGATAACTATATGTTAAGGCCGTACAAAAGAATAATAGTTATGCATTTGACAATAATTTTCGGGGCTTTTGCTCTATTCATTTCAGGATTTAAAAGTGTTGTTTTTGTAATTATATGGATAGGATTAAAGATTCTGTCCGATTTAAAGATGCAGGTCAGTGAGACAAAAAAATATCCGGTTTTTACTCCTTAACTTATTACTGCTGAAAAATGCTCTATTATCCCCGCTGCCGAAGGCGGCGGGTATATGCAACTACTCATTTTTTAGCTGTAAAATTGCTCTCCACCGCGCCACCGGCGCAGTGGAGATAAAATGCTGCCGGTTTATGAACAGTTATGAGGATAATATGTTTCATTTGTGCACTTAATATATATTCAAGAATTAACACTGAAAAATTATAGCGGAATTTTAAAATAATTGTGGATTCGAAAACAACTTAAAATAAAAAATGGTTACACAGAATAATGAAAAAGGAAAAAACTATGAACAGCAGAAATCATAATCAGATAAAGATAAATTCAGAGATAAAACCCGGTTTGTCAAAAAACGCCATTACAGTTCTTGAAAAGAGATATCTTGTCCGTGACAATAAAGGGGACATAATCGAAACAACCGAAGGCTTATTTAAAAGAGTGGCCGCCTTTGTAGCTGCAGCTGATGCTTTATATGGAGCCGATGAAAACCAGGTTAACAATACCGCGACAAAATTCTACGAAATGATGGCCGAACTGAAATTTATGCCGAACAGCCCAACATTGATGAACGCCGGAAGACCCCTGGGTCAGCTTTCAGCGTGTTTTGTACTCCCCGTTGAAGATTCAATGGAGGGGATTTTTGACTCTCTGAAAAATATGGCTCTCATCCATAAATCCGGCGGCGGCACAGGTTTTTCATTCTCCAGACTCCGTCCCAAGAACGATGTGGTAAGCAGTACCGCTGGTGTTTCAAGCGGACCGGTTTCATTTATGAACATTTTCAACTCTGCCACTGAAACCGTAAAACAGGGCGGGACCAGACGCGGTGCAAATATGGCAATACTTAACATTGACCACCCCGATATTATGGAATTCATTCAGGCGAAGTCTGATCTTTCATCTCTTACAAACTTTAACATATCTGTTGCACTTACAGATCGCTTCATGGAAGCGGTAAAGAGTAATGAAGATTACGAACTGAAAAACCCCAGAAGCGGAGAGCCATGCGGAAAACTGAACGCGAAAAAAGTCTACGACCTGATTACAGAGATGGCGTGGAAAAACGGTGAACCGGGGATCATCTTTATAGACAGAATCAACCAGTACAACCCTGTAAAAAAAGCAGGACTTATTGAGAGTACAAATCCATGCGGAGAGCAGCCGCTTCTACCATACGAGTCGTGCAACCTCGGTTCAATAAATCTTAACAAAGTACTGAAAACAAAGGGTAAAAAAACAGAAATAGATTTTGAACTTCTGAAAGAGATAACCCGTGATGCGGTTCATTTCCTTGATAACGTAATAGATATGAATTCCTATCCTCTGAAAGAGATTGAACTTAAAACAAAAGAGAACAGAAAGATAGGACTTGGGATAATGGGCTATGCCGACATGCTTATTAAGCTTGGAATCCCCTACGACTCGAAAGAGGGTGTTGAAATTGCCGAACAGATAATGTCAACAATACAGAACGAATCAAAAATAAAATCCGCAGAACTTGCGGAGAAACGTGGTGCATTCCCGAACTTTGAACTATCAGAGTATGCCGCGAGGGGTGAAAAACCGCTCCGTAACGCAACTACTACTACAATCGCACCGACCGGGACAATAAGTATTCTTGCAGATTCATCGAGCGGTGTGGAGCCTCTATTTGCACTGGCTTATGTACGGAATGTTATGGATAACAATAAACTTATAGAATCGAATCCGGCATTTGAAGAAGCAGTAAAAGCGCTAGGTGATGAAATCGATTTCGACTCTGTCATGGAGAGAATAGCTGATGAAGGATCAGCCCATAATGTCGATGAACTGCCGGAGAGCATAAGAAATATTTTCGTCACAGCACATGACATATCACCGGAATGGCATATAAAAACTCAGGCGGCTTTTCAGCGGCATATCGATAATGCGGTCTCCAAAACTGTAAACTTCTCTCACACAGCTACAGTTGAGGATATAAGAAAAGTTTACAATATGGCCTATGAGCTTGAATGCAAGGGTGTAACTGTTTACCGTGACGGATCGAGGGACAACCAGGTACTGCAGATCTCCTCATCCCAGCAGGAGAAAGATGTCCCTCAGCATGCATCTGAAATTTTCCACGCGGCAACTCCCCGTCCCAGACATGATGTAACATGGGGCGCAACAAGAAAAATGAATACAGGGTGCGGCTCGCTTTATGTAACCATCAATGAGGATGAAAAGGGGATATTTGAAGTATTCGCCGCCATGGGTAAAGGGGGAGGATGCGCCGCAAGCCAGACAGAGGCGATCGGACGTCTAATATCTCTTGGACTCAGAGCCGGCGTTGATAAAGAACAGATTGTTAAACAGCTGAAAGGTGTCAGATGCCCCAACCAGTCATGGGAGAAGGGTGGAAGGATCTATTCATGTTCCGATGCCATTGCAAAAGCTATAGAGAGATACGCAGGTATTGATAATGCTAAAATCGAAAATGTAATGATAGATACTGCAAAATTCATAGCCGAGACAAACGGTAAAGGTCACGACAACGTAGTCACAGGGGTCTGCCCCGACTGCCATGGACCGCTTGAATTTGAATCGGGATGCTCAGTATGCAGAGGCTGCGGATTTTCAAGATGCGGATGATGTAGTAGAGAAGAAATAGTTTAAGGATAGGGGAAGTTAGTGCCGCGGCACTTTCCCGCCCCCTCTGCCCTATCGGGCATCTCCCCCATGAATGGGAGGAGAGGAGAGTCGAAACATTTTGTGGGTTTATAGAGACGCATCATGCTGCGTCTCTATAAACCCACAAAATGTTTGTATTCCCTTTCTCCCATTCATGGGGAAAGGTGCCCGATAGGGCGGATAGGGGCGCGACAGAGGGGGTGGGACAGGTGTACCCAGGGTGTGAGGCGCTCCCCCCCTTTTCAATTCACAACAATAACCTCAACCCTCTTCGGCAGTTTTTCCTGATTGAACTTTTCGATCTTAACTGATGTATTCAGGGCGGGTCTGGAAAAATCCACATTTACAGCTATATTTAATTCAGGGATTACAATCTTAATTTTTCTGAAGAAAATGCTCTCATCTTTTTTTACCATTGATTTCAGATATATCTCGGCTTTGTGTCTGCTCAGTTTGTGCACAAAAAGAATTTTTTCAGGGACATTATCCTTGAAAAAAATATTCTGAAAAAAATCTTCATTCTGGATAATAAGATTATACCCTTTCTCATTTTCATCGTATAAACATTTATAAACAGATGAATTACTGATCAGAGGTATTCCACCTGTAAAGAGAGTGTACAGCAGATTGAACTCCACTTTAAAACCGGTGTACCTGTTGAGATCTATCTTTTTGATATCGTCTACAAGCAGCTTATTTTCCGTAGGGTAGTAAAAATAGAGTCTATCAAGTTCTCTAAAGGCTTCGAGAATGGGACTCTGAAAGATGTAATCGAGTACGATTATTTTATAGTACCCTTTTTTATTGAACGCGACTCTGCCTTCAACACGAAATTTTTTCTCTCCGTTATTTCCGTCGGCATTAAATGAAGAGGATATTGTTTCCGGCGATGAATCATTGATCCCCTGAATTACGGTCAGCAGCTCCTTTGCTTTCAGATTCTCTGTTTCACTCAATTCCGGTTTCTGAATTGAAGAACAGCCCGAAATAATAAAAATCAGAAGTAAAATAATAACATTTTTATTAATCATTTTTCTGTTCTCTGTTTTTCTTTATTTTTTCATCAATGACGCTGCTCTTTTCTATTTTTACAGACTTCTCCCAATAGAACAGAGCTTTACTCTTATTATCAAGTTTAAGATAGGTATCTCCAAGATGGTCATAGACTACTGCATCGGGCGTGCCCGCATCATCAAGTCTCTCCTCGGCGAGGAGAAGATTTTTCAGGGCGGATACATAATCACCCTTCCTGTAATAAACCCAGCCGAGAGAATCGAGATATGCGCCATTCTCCGGTTCAAATTCAAGAGCCTTCTGCACCAGGGTAAAGGCCTCATCTATATTCCGGTTTTTATCGGCGTAAAGATAGCCTAGATAATTATAAGACCGCCCGCTTGTTTTATTATAATTAATAGCAAGCTTCAGATTTTCTATCGATTTATCGATCTGATTTAATTTTTCATAGGCAACAGCAAGATAGAAATAATAGGTCTCTTCATCATTCTTAATGGATATGGCCCGGAGAATATTGTCCCTTGCGCCGCTGTTTTTCCCCTCCCATATCTGCACAAGCCCCCAGAAAAAATATGCACCGGGGTTTTCCGGATCACTCTTTACTGCTTTCAGAAAGTAATCATAGGCTCTCTTGTAATTGCCCTGCGTTCCATAGATATATCCTATATGAACCAGTATATTGCTCTCTTTGGAATAACTATAATATCTATTGTAATAGCTTATTGCCATGGAGTAATTTTTATTCTCTTCATGTGAACGGGCCAGAAAATAGTACACATCGCTATTGTCACCGGTTTTAATTTCCAGAGCCTTATAGAAAAGATTCTCGGCAGCGCCGAAAATATTATTTCTGAAACAGATGGTCCCTGCCGAAATTAGAGATTTATACGCTTCTTCTTTATCTTCCCCTCGAAGCTTTATCCTTGCTGCCGCTATATAGGGAGTTATAAGATCCTCCCGATGTTTTAGTACTGAGTTGACTATAGTTTCAGCTTTTGAATTTTCACCTGTGAGCTCATAATAAAGACCCATGGCTATGAGACCTTCAAATGTACGTGATCTCTTAACGGATGAAAGATACTCCAGCGCTTTGCTGTTCCCGTTGATATAGTAAACAGATCCGAGAATATATTCCATATTTACTTCACCGGGAACTTTGCTCAGATAGATCTGAGAATATTTTCCTGCATCGGAAATGTTATAATAGCCGAAAGCGGAAAGGGCTAACATGTAGACAGTATTATTATTCGATTCATTTAATGCGTATGCTTTACTGAAATATGAAAAAGCCCTGGCATTATCATTCTTTGAAAAATAAATATACCCTATATTATAATAAGAGTTTTCAAGATAATAAGGGGCAACATCCCTGCTCTTTGAAATGAATATCTCTCTTTCAAAATATTGGAGCGATTTATCGGTATCATTAAGATATTTAAAATAGTGAACACCCAGAAGATATAATGCATAGGGTTCATCAGGTTCTGCAGCAAGAAACCTGTCTATAACAGCCGCAGCCTCCTTATACTCTTTACGCTCCATCATTATACCATAGAGTCTGTTATATGGAGGGAAGTAATTGCCCTCTTTTTCTATAGCGGTGAGAGCATATTTTTCAGATGAAGCGGTATCACCCTTAAGAAAATAGATTTCTGAAAGATGATAATAGACTCTCCCCAGCCCCTGATCGGATTTTGCGGCCTCTTCAAGTTTTGCCGCAGCCTTATCGAGATACATATTCCGGTCATCAGCTTTTTCGCTCTGAAGAGCCAGATTTTTGAAATATAATGCTTCGCTGAACAGAGCTGTTCCATCGGCAGCGGAAGAATTCTCTACATGAAGAAGTATTCCTGACACAGAAATCATTAAAACTATTATGAGCCGGACGATTTTTTTCATTTAATATTTATGCCCCTTTTTTATAGCTATAGCATTTTTCTAATAAAATAGCACTCTTGCTGTCATTTCGAAGAAGCGATAGCGACTGAGAAATCTTTATTGCACAGTTAATATGTTTGAGTTTAACAAGATTTCTCACCCGAAAAATTGACAGGGGGTTCGAAATGACAGGCCCTAAACATATCGTTAAATGCTATAAGTACAGAGTAATCCCGATTTTTAATATGTCAAATAAATAAAATCCGTTTAAAGCTCTAAGTTAGCATCTGCTCAAAAACTGCTGGTGAAACCCCCTAACCCAGGCTGTGTCATTGAGTTAAGATATTCTAAATTCTTCATACACCATTTTGCAGCACCAAATGCCCGGCCCCCTAAATCCTACTTCGACAAGCTCAGCACATCGCCCGGAGGGGGACATTAAAACAATATTGTAAAATTCATTCATTTTAAACTAGTTTTTAAAACAAATGTCTTTTAAGTCCCCCTCCGGAGGATTTAGGGGGCTGTCTTACGTGGAGTGAATATCATTATTTCCACTAAAAAAAAGCAATTACCTAAATTTCAAATAATCTGAAAATAAAGTTTGTAATACTGATAATAATATATTATAATATATTAATCTTATTTTAATCAAAAAAACAACCGGATATAAATGAATTCAATCTACACCAAACACCTGAAAATTCTGGCACTGGACGATGATCCTGTGGCGAGAGAGTATATAAAAATGACTCTTAAAGACCATGGAGAACTTCAGCTTGCAGGGAACAGACAGGAGTTTTTCAGGATATTAAATAACTCTATTCCTGATATTTTTCTACTGGATGTAAATCTTGAAGATGGCAACGGGATAGAATTGTGCAGTGAGCTTAAACAGAACGCCGCGTTCCGTGATTCTTTTTTCATTATGCTGACCTCAAGGAGCGACAAAGAGACAATTGAAAAAGCATATTCATCCGGCGCCGATGAATACATACGAAAACCCTTCATACAATATGAACTTGTTTCTAAAATACGTATAATAAAACATATAATAACCGTCCGCGACAATCTCCTCAACGCCTACCAGACTCAGCTTGACCATAACGTTCAGCTCTACAAACTGAGTAATTTTGTCAACAGCGGAATTATGGCCAAAGACAAAGAGGAGACGCTGAGAAGCGCGGAGATACTTCTCTCTATGATAGATTTAACATACATCGAAATTGTTAAAGTCCGGGGCGGTATTCCATTAAGTACAATGCAGAAACAGATTGTAAAAGATACAACCGTAATCGCCTTCAAGGATATTGAAAAAGAGGGATCTATTTTTAGTAATATCAAAAATGAAATTAAATTCTTTAAAACTAAAAAAGGGGATATCGAAATCTACAGCAATCTCTTTTCGGTAAAGTTCAACAACGATATTTACGGCTACATTCTTCTTGAACGTCTGGAACCTTTTTCTCAAAATGACAAGGAGGTTATATCACTCTTTCTCGATTATACTAATCTGCTCAATGAAAGAATTTCATCCCAGGGCGAGCTCTCGCGTAAAAACGAAGAGTACAGAAAAGAGATAGATATAATCAGAAGACTTGAAGTTTCAAAACTGCCGGATTTTAAACAGGTCCGGGGATTTGATACAGCCTTTGCATTTATGCCGGCTCAGGAGCTGTCTGGTGATTTCTTCGACGGCTTTTTTCTTGATGATGATATATACCAGATAATTTTATGCGATGTTTCCGGTCATGGAATTGCTTCATCCTATGTGGGCAACCAGATTAGAACAATGTTCAGAGAAAAATCCGCACCGGGGAAGAAGCCCTCTGAAATTGTTAAAGAGATAAACTCTCAGCTTGCAGTTGACCTGATGGAACTCAGGTACTACTGTACGGCTCAGATTATACAGATATACTTTGACACAAATACCATTATATTTTTATCTGCCGGACATCCCGAAGCAATAATACGGAGAAACAAAGAACTTGAAGTAACCCTTACTAAAAGCAGAAGCCCCGTGATAGGTCTATTTGAGAACGAAACTTATAATGATGAGATAATAAGCATGGAGGAAGGGGACATCCTGCTGCTGTACACCGATGGTCTGATTGAAGAACACTCTTTCGATTATAACAGTATGTACGGGATAAACCGTGTCATTGAAAGCCTGAAACGGGCAGAGAATATGACTTCGATCGAAACTCTTCACCACTGCCTGGGGGATTTTTACGAATTCAACGGGTACCGTCCTCAGAATGACGACATCACTCTTATCTGCATAAAAAAAGATTAAACAATTTTTTTAAAAGCGCCCATCCTGAAATCCGCAATTATGTCAGAGGCAAACTCCTTAACTTTAAAGACGGCTCCATAACCCGTAAGATCCCGGAAGTAATCTACCACACGTTTTTTCCTCTCCTCTTCAATAAAAAGCTTCTCAAAAGTTACAGGATAATTCCACTCATCCCTCCCTGAATCGATTATTCCGTCACAGAAATCTATAATGTCATGAAGCAGAAATGCGCTCTCTTTAAGATAGTCATTGCTGTCCTTTTCAATTTCTATATCTCTTACTCCGGTTCTATTGATCACCTGAATATGATCCGCTATCCGCTTTGGATGAATATTACCTCTCGGTTCAGCCAGGAATAAAAGTCTATCCTCCAGAGAATTGATACTGTTTTTAAGCCTGCTGTCGGAAATAATAATTCTCATAATCGGGAATATTTCCAGGGAGAAAAATGAAAGAGCTCCGTAAAGATATGATATCTCCAGGCCGCATTTAGGGTGAAAAAATATCTGAGGATATTTTTTTATACGGGCGGTATTCTCTTCGAGAATTTTATCCACCTCTTTTGAGAAGCTGTTCTCTTTAGCTTTCTTTTTTTTCTCATAGCGGTCTTTCAGTTTCTCAAAATTTGAAATTTCTGCAAGAATAAAACCCTCCATATTCATACTCCCCTTGATAGCGGCGGTAAGTCGTTCATCAAAGGCGTTTATATCGAACCATTTAGGGCTGTGCTTTTCTGAATACTCCTTATATCTGTCCCTGATCTTTTTTATAAGTTCATTTACTTCATCTCTATTAAGAGCCATATAATTACCCGTTGAATGTTTTATGAGAGGTTATAATAACTTTAATTCAGTAATTATTCCTAAGTATAATTTTTAGAATAATAAAGAAGAATTATATATCCACGCCCCCTTCGGCGGCGGGATAATAAAGTTTTTTTTACTTTATAAAAGTTAAAGAATAAATACTGACTTTAATTTATGGGTAAGAGTCCGGGTATTGTCAAGAATAATTAAAGCAGAATGATAATGCATATGTAATTACTTATGAACTGGCAATTAAAGTACTCTCCGTCGAGGACGGCCGGAGTATATAAGTTTTTATTTTTACACTAAGATTTATATTAAGGATTTAACTCCGGTATTTTTATATATCTTTAATAAACTCATTGTATTCAGCAGCGATTTCATTTTCAGCTTCCAGCCGGATCTGATTCAGCTGATCAACATTTGCAGACAGTTTTTCTACAATAAATCCATCGAGTGCATTCTGCTTTACCATAAGTTTCAATATGGCTAGTGAATCTTCCGGGGAGAGTCCTTTCCTGTAAGGCCTGTCCTCTGTCAGAGCAGTAAATATATCAGATACTGCAACAATTCTCTCCCCCTGTGTTATCTCATTCTCTTTATAGTGGAACGGATAACCGTTCCCGTTAAGTCGTTCATGGTGATTCGCTGCCCATCTTGTAATGGTTTCAAATCCTTCAATACCTGAAAGTAGTTCATATGTATGAAAGGAGTGACGACGCATTATATTCCATTCATAATCGGATAAGGGAGAGGGTTTTTCCAGTATTTCCGAAGAAACAGCGAGTTTTCCAAGGTCATGCAATAGCCCGGCGATTCCAATAAGTCTGCAGTTCTCATCAGCCATTCCGGCATGTCCGGCCAGCGCGGCTGAAATACGCGAAACCCTGCTCGAATGAACAGCAGTAAAGGAACTCCTGAAATCGATCACCCTTCCGAAAAGTTTTGCAAACTCGAACAGATGATCAATGTCGAGAAACATTTTCCATTTTTTCATTCTCGACTCCAGGTACCTGTTAATATGGTTTCCGGAAATTGTGAACCAGAAGGATTCTTTTTCTGAGACAGAAAGAAACGCATCCACTGCTTTACCGTAAAACAGACTGCCAGATGCCGGTCTGATTAATTCTGTAATAAGCCTGGACTGGGAAATAATATCGGTATCACTCTTAATAAGTATGGATATCCTGTCAGCAAGATGAAGTACTCCGCTTTCAAACGCGGTTTTACGGCTGATCTCATCCCGGTCCAGCTGTTCCACATTAAAATGGTGATACCTTATAAGCGGTGCTATATCCGACAGCGGGCTGAAGCTTTTCACATGTCTGTATCCGAGTTCGGCATGTTTCTGTACATCATTGACTTCAAAGGAGAGAAGATTAAGACGCTCCTTCAGGGACAATGCCCCAATATCATGAAGAGACCCTGCGATAATAATTCTGATAATATCATCCTGATCATATCCCAGCTCTTCCATAATTAAAGCGGCAATCGCAGCAACTTTTTTATTATGATTGGACAGAGTCGGGCTCACCATGTCTATTGCATTTGATAGACAAACAACCATATCATACATCGGTATATGGAATTTTGTTTTCATATTTTTTATCCCTTAATGCAAAATAATAGAATATCAGTTTTAACGGCAACTTTTTTTCAATTACATCAGCAAAAACGGTTAAAGACTCCACTTTGCAGCTGGTTTTTAAATGTTATTCCGCTGACCGGCGATCTGAACAGATCGGCCAGCTAAAGACAGGATGGCGGCAGCAATATGTCTGTGCTTAATATCTGTGAGTACCGGATGATGTACAGACCGGGAGAATTAATCCGGTTACGTAACTACATTTACCGGTTCTCTCCGGCTGCATACTGCACTGCGATTTTTGTAAGCTCTGAAGAATTTTCAATGGAGAGTTTCTCGCGTATTTTTCGCCGGTGGCTCTCCATAGTATTTATATTGATGTTAAGTCTTTTGGCAATTTCATTACGTTTATAGCCTTTACCTATAAGCTGAAAAATTTCAAGCTCCCGTCCGCTTAGCAGATGTGTATCTATCTTCTTATTGTCATGTGATCCGTAAATATGTTTTGTAGCAATCTTATTTGAAATTGAACTGCTGAGATAAATTCTATTTTCCATAACAGCGTCACTTTAATCGATTTTTCGGCATATAAGGTTCCGTCATCCATTGACATGACAAGCATTTTTATTCTCGGAAATCTTACCTTTATTGCCCCGACCAGCTCTATTCCATCTATATTTCCCTTCAGTTCGATATCAACAATAACCAGTTCCGGTTCTGTTTCAGAGATAATTTTTATAGCGGTATTGGCATCCTCTGCTTCACCGCACACGGTAAAACCGGCATCCTCTTCAAGGATACTCTTAAGCCCCTTTCTAACAACAGGGTGATCATCAACAAGCACTATATTCATATTTACTCCTCACCCTTATTCTTCATGCATCATTTTGCGGCACCAAATGCCCGGACCTCTGAATCCTTCTTCAACAAGCTCGGCACATCGCCCGGAGGAGGGCTGGACCTGGAGCACCATTTAATAATACTCACATAAACCCGGTTCTGACAATCACACGTTCATGTATTTATTTTTAACACGAACGTGTGACCCCTTAAGGCACTTTAACAGAGACTATAAAACCGGACTCTTCGTCATTAAAAGCCGAAAACTCTCCTCCGATAAGATCTGTCCGGTATTTCATGATACTCAGTCCCAGACCGTTATCACTTTTTCCCGTATCGTACCCGCATCCGTCATCACGAACAGAGAGTAAAATTCCGGGTGAATTCTCAACTGTAATAAAAATATTTTTTGCCCCGCTATGTTTTACAGCGTTGTTTACCGCTTCCTGTGTTATGCGGTAAAGCTGCGATGAAACAAAATCATCTTTTACATCGATGGGACCAAATGATTCCACTTCACAATTAATATTAAATATATCTCTGGTGCTTATTGCAAGCTGATCAAGCGCCAGAATAAGAGTATTATGCTGTATGTTAACAAGCGGCAGTCCCCTTGTAATCTGCCGGCATACCAGAGTGGCGTCGCGAACCAGTCCGGAGATTTCGCTTATCCGGTCTGTCAGGGCAGGAGCAGTACCCGCAAGCTGATTACCCACTGTTTTAAGCATAAAGCTGGCCCCCGTCAGTATCTGACCAAGACTGTCGTGAAGTTCATGTCCGATTTTACGGCGTTCACGTTCACTTATCTCTATAACTTCACGTTCAAGTTTTCTTAACTCATCCCGCGCCAGAAAGAGTTCAATGATTTTCCCGGTTCTTTCCGCTACAGTTTCAAAAAAACCTCTATCCTTTTCATCAAAAAAATCTTCACAGCATACTGTGTCATCATTTATATAACCTATTAAAATTTTTCCTGAGTTATCTCCGCCTATGGCGAGTTCGCGCTCGACAACCCCGTCTAAAACATTATAATCTGAAGAAGCGTACTCTTTACCTTTATATGAGATTACAGCAAATGAACAGTTCGGATAACTCAGCGCTTCAGGTATAAGCTTAACAACTTCAGAAAGAACACTATCAAGAGTCCCGGTACTGTTTTCCATTATTTTTGATATATTATACAAGCAGTTAAGCTCTCTTAACAGCTTTTCCTTTTCCAAAAGCAGGGTCTTCATCTGCTCTTCCGAATTCTTGCGGAATGTTATATCAGTCAGCAGCCCCTTAAATCCCTGAAACTCTCCATTTATAAAAACCGGACTGATTGAAGACCTGAACCATACTATATCTCCGGTCTTTTTTACCCATTTATACTCTTCAAAAAAGGAACCGCCATTAACAATAACTTCAAACTGCTCCCTTGCTTTTGGAACATCATCTTTAGCGATAAATTCATGAAAAGAACGGCCTATCACATCCTCGGGTGAAAAATCAGTATAATGCTTAACACGAGGGCTGATATAGGTGAAAATCCCCCGGGCATTGATAGAAAAAATTATATCACTTACATCTTCAACGAGGCTTCTGAATTTATCCTCACTCTCTCTGGTTTTTTCATGTGCCTCGTAAAGATCCAGCACCATTTCTATTGAAGAGAGAAGTACGTACTCTCCGGTGTTTTTAAGAGCATAACCATAACGGGTTACCTTTCTTACCTTCTCCACCATTTCACGTCCCACATGAGATGTAAGAAAAAGCACCGGTACATTTTTTTTTGAAAGAATCTCCTGTGCTGCTTTGTTTCCGTCGATATCTCCGCCAAGATCGATATCCATAAGTATAAGGTCTATTTTATTATTAAGAGCTGTATTAATGGCTTTAGCACCGTTCATTGCAGTTAATACGCTATATCCGTTTCTTTCAAGCATCAACTTTGACGCGAGACC
>PGXT01000174.1 GCA_002839285.1 Spirochaetae bacterium HGW-Spirochaetae-5
GAATAAAATGCAGCTTCGGTATTTTCATGTATAAATTTATCTCTCTCTTCGCCCTTCAGATCGCCGACAAGTTCTCTCATCTTCTTTGCTGCAAGTGTAAGACTCCAGAGATGCATCCATGCATGCGTCAGCATTGTCATTGCTTCACGGAATGGAGTAGCACTGATAAAAATCTGCATGAGCCTTCCCGATGCAAGATTCTTCATCAGCATGTCAATCAGCTCATCCATCTTATCCATAGCTCTAACAAGAGGAGAGATATATTTGTAATCAACAACCCCTTTAGCTTCTTCGATTGTCTTCTGCACTCTCTTCCTGAAAACATTAAAAAAATACTGATCCCTGTTCATCAGAAGTTTTCTTGTCATAAGATCTATCGACTGAATACCATTTGTCCCTTCATAAAGAGCCAGAATCTTTGAATCTCTCGCAAGCTGCTCAACGGGATAATCACAGCAGTACCCGTAACCGCCATAAACCTGCATCGACTGAGATGTCACCTCCCATGATATATCGGAGTTCCCGGCTTTACAGATCGGGATAAGAAAATCCACAAGTGCAGCAGCCTCTTTAGCCTCTTCACCTTCTGCATTGTGGGCAACATCTATATTATAACTTGTAAAATAAGTAGTCATCCTCATGGCTTCAACGTGAGTCTTCATCCATAGAAGCATTCTTTTAACATCCGGGTGCTCAATTATCGCTACAGAGGGCGCACCAGCATCCTGAAGTTTTGTAACATGGGGCATCTGCTTTCTGTTCTTCGCGTAAGTAACGGCATGAAGATAGGCCGAACTGGAAAGGGCAAGCGCCTGATTGGAACACTGCAGCCTTGCCTCATTCATCATCTGGAACATGATCTTCATCCCTTCACGTTCTTTACCCATTAAATAGCCGGTACATTCACCGTTATCACCAAAGCTCAGAGAACATGTGGGTGACCCATGAATACCCATTTTATGTTCAATCCCTGTACACACTACATCATTCGATTTCCCCAAAGTTCCGTTTGAATTTACAAGAAATTTCGGTACCAGAAAAATTGAAACTCCCCTTGTCCCCGCCGGGTCGCCTTCAATTCTGGCAAGTACCGGGTGCATTATATTTTCATACATATCATTATCACCGGCTGAGATAAATATTTTCTGTCCGATAATTTTATATGTTCCGTCTGCCTGCTTAATCGCTTTAGTCTTTAAAGCTCCCACATCGGAACCAGCATCAGGCTCGGTAAGACACATTGTTCCGCTCCACTTCCCTTCTATCATCTTCCCGATGATAATATCCTTATCCGCACCGTTATAGAAATTTTTAACAAGATTTAGAGCCCCGCCGCTGAGAATAGAAAACATATTCCAGGCGATGGAACCGGCATTGAAAAATTCATTACAGGCTATATTCATCGTAACGGGCATCCCCATTCCGCCTATTTCCGGGTCATTTGAAATACCGGGAAATCCCGATTCATTAAACGCCGCCATTGCCGGCTTATACGGTTCAGGTACCTTTACATTTCTTGTTGCAGGATCATATTTTACCCCGGTACGGTCTGTCTCCATATTAATTGGATAGACCTGACCCACAGCAATCTGCTCGGCAAGTTCAAGTGTCGCCTCATATGTATCTCTGTCGAACTCTGAAAATCTCGGCATTGTGGAGAGTTTATCCAATCCCAGCATTTCAAAAAGCACAAACCTCTGATCCCTTGCATCTACAAGTTTATTAAGTCCCATAAAATCCCCCCGATTATTAAATTAGAAAAGTTCCTGAACTGTTTTTCGTAACTTCTCATAACCGGAGGGTATTCTGTCTCTGCTGCGCATCCGGCACGGCAGAGCAATTTTACCATCAATTTATGAGCAGATACTGATTTTCACTTCTTCCGGCTGTTTTATTTATTTTTATATATAACTCTGCTAACAGGAAATTCTTCCCATTATACAAATAATGATATCATTTAGCATACACAATGTCAAATAATATTTTTAAAATATAACAAAGACATCTTTTTTTAGATAAAAATATACACTTGAGTTGTTTTTTCATCAAAAAAAAAGATAAAGACATCAGTAATATCACCAAAATGCGGAAAATAAAAAATAAAGTGTTTACAAAAGATGAAAGTGCTGAATAGAATATCAGACCCTCAAAAAAAACAGGCATACACTATGAAAATAATATCTTATTTTACACTTTTTATTCTGATCTTTTTTACCGGCTGTGCGGCTTTGCAGAAAACATCAGATTTTGCATTCGGCAATAAAATCGGATTTCCAGACGATGTCGATTCTTCATTATTCAAAGAATATCCTGTTGCAGAAGTACCCTTGACCAATCAGAGAATAAACGGAGCTGACTTCGGTCCCTATTCTATAAAGCTTATAAGAAACGAAATTAAAGTTGAGGACAACAGTTCTAAAGGATTTTTGAAGTCTGAGTTCCAGAAAATAGCATCAGAAAAGTATAACTATGAGTTGAAAGGAATAGGGAAAACAGTATGGAGAGGTGAATGCACAACATCTGCACATAACATTGAAAAGAAATCCGGTTTCCCCATGTTTGAAAAGAGGGAATATTCTTACAAAAACATCATGGCTTGTAATGCATCCGGCCCGGACAGAATAATAAGTTTACAAATGGAATCACTGCTCCCTGAGAATGGAGGTTTATGTCAGCAGAAAGGATATGCCGTAAGCGGCAATATAAGACTTGATATTGAAGAGACAATGAATACCGACAAACAGTATCTCATGCCGGTATATATAGGTTTCTATATCTATAACAAAGGTATACTTGCCGCAGTGGTACAGAATAGGATGAAGGGAGCTGTATATATATCCTCAACACTCGATGCTGAATTGCTCCCTGTGGTTATCAATACTGCCGCGGCTCTGCTCACCTATTACGACCTCTTGTATGAAGTCGGGATAGATGAAGAGTAAAGAGGCCATTAAGTACGGATAGAGTGTGAAAATTTATACTTTCTTTATAAATCTTACACTGTCAAATCTGATACGCTCGCCGTAAATTCCCCCTTTTCCTCTTTTACCAGCGGCAATAACCATAACCACAACGGCATCCTTCGGAAGTTCCAGGATCTTCTTTATCCGCTTAGAATCGTAACCCTCCATGGGACATGAGTCATATCCGTAAGCCCTTAATGACAGCATCAGGTTCTGCGCGCCCAGTGCTGCAGTTTTAATTGCCCACTGTCTTACGTGACTGCTGGAAACCGGTTCCCGGATGATAGGCACAGAGAGACCTCTGAAGAAAAAAAGAATTCTCTTCATAGGACCAAAAATTCCAAACGGACCCATACCGTAAACAAAAGGTACTATTTTTTTATAATAACTTTTAGCAGCTTCAGGAACATAAGACGCTTTTGAAAATATTCTCAGCATTTCTGCAGCATGATCTTTCCATGTAGAGGTTCTTGCTATTACCACGATAATTTCAGATGCAGTCTTTGCCGCAACCTGATCAAGACAGGCTTTTATCATAGCCGCTTTCTTTTCAGGAGTCATTACCTGATAGAATCCCCATGGCTGCAGATTGGATGAATTGGGAGCAAGAAGTGCGTTCTCCAGACAGATATTCATAACTTTCTCAGGAATAGGTTTTCCGTCAAAAATTCTGACTGATCTTCTTGACTCAACAACCTTCTGAAACTCCTTTGCATCTATTACAGGAGCCTTCTCTATATAATCAAATTCGGGTGCTTCGGACAGGATATCTTTAGCCATGATCGCCTCGATTTTTATTAGATTTATTCAAAAATTAATACATTCAATATACAGATTAAAATCAGATAGTCAAGCAGTATTGAGACCCCGCTGCAGCATCAGCGCTTCAGCCCCCATAAAAGACGGCGGTTTATTTTTGTGGGCGCAGCGCTTCGCGCTGCGCCTGGGAGTGGGGGATTACGGGGGCAGCGCCCCCGTAATCCCCCACTCCCGGCGTATGCGGAGCATACGCACCCCGAAAATAATTTACTCCCCCCATGAAAATAAAAAAATACTTTCCAAAGCAAATGTAAAATTTCGCATTTATCGGCGGATCGGGCCTTTACGACATTGAAGGGGCAAAACTCATCGAACAGCTCGATATTGAAACCCCCTGGGGAAAGCCATCTGACAAAATTGATATTGTTGAAATCGAAGGTACAAGAGCCGCATTTCTTCCGCGTCACGGGAGAGGACATATCTACGCGCCTCATCAGCTGAACTTCAGGGCTAACATTGCAGCACTCAAGATGATCGGAGTTGAACAGATCATTGCATTTTCAGCAGTGGGGAGCCTTAAAGAGGAGATCCCCCCTATGGATTTCGTTCTTCCGGATCAGATTATTGACAGAACAAAGGGGAGAAACGGAACATTCTTTGAAAACGGTATCGTCGGCCACGTTGGATTTGCCGATCCGTTCTGCAGCAGACTGCATGACATTATACTCCCCGTGGCGAAGGATCTGGGGCTGAAGATGCATACCGGCGAAACTCTCATAGTAATGGAGGGTCCCGCATTCTCCACAAGGGCGGAGAGCAGACTATACCGATCCTGGGGTGCCGGGGTTATCAATATGAGCACCATCCCTGAATCAAAACTTGCCCGCGAAGCCGAGATGTGTTATGCCGTAATATGCATGAGCACCGACTACGACTGCTGGCACGAAAGCGAAGAGGATGTAACTGTTGAGATGGTTGTTAAAAACATGAATACAAACTCTGCAAACGCAAAAGAACTTGTAAAAAAACTTGCGGGACAATTGGGGAAAGAGAGAACCTGCGGATGTAAGGAAGCTTCGAAATTCGCGGTTATTACAGCACCGGAAAAAAGAAATATAGATCAGACTAAAAAATTAAGCGCCATTCT
>PGXT01000175.1:0-4040 GCA_002839285.1 Spirochaetae bacterium HGW-Spirochaetae-5
AACGATAGATTTATGTTTACCCGGAGGATTACCTTCCGGGTGCTTTTTCTTATTATTGCGGTGCTTCTTGCCGGTATCGGTATTGTCATGGGGTATTATCTTAAATCTCAGAACGATACTATACTGGAATCTAAGGAGATGGAGATACGGCAGGAAGCGGAGATCCTTTATATTGCAATCAAGAATAATATGCTTGCAGGTGAAGCTCCAATTGCTGTTGAACTTTTCAGAGATTTTGAAAGGGCAAATCTTTCCTCCGGGATAGGTCTGTTCAGGTCTGACGGAAAAGAGGCTTTCTCAGATAATAAAACTATAAGAGAAGTGAATAGAAATCTTAAAAAAGATCTGTTTAAACTTAAACCAGCAGTTGATAATCCATCTTATAATAAAGATAGTTCGTTTAAGCAGTCGGTTGATGATGTGTCCGATGTTTTTATTAACGATGTTCAGCCCGACCTGAGAAGGATTATTATTTATAAACCTCTCATTAATCAGCCTAAGTGTTCCTCCTGTCACGGTATTAATCATGTTGTAAGGGGTGTTATTCAGATTTCGTCACCGATGAATGATGTTTACAGAATGGTGCGCGATAATATAATTTTTTCAATTTTACTCTATGCTGTAATTGTATTAATACTCACTGTTTTAATTATTATGTTTTTAAAAAAGTTTGTAATAGGGCGGATTCTCAATGTCGGATCGATAGTGAAAGGTGTAGGACGGGGAGATTTCGAAACAAAGATAGCAATTGATTCAGCCGATGAGATTGGCGAGCTCGGTATGGAGATCAACAGCATGATTGACGGGCTTCGGGAGAGATTTAAACTCACCAGATTTGTATCGAAGTCAACGCTTGATCATGTAAGGGATGACAGCGACATATCCCTGGGGGGAGAGAAGAAAACTCTCACTGTACTCTTTTCAGATATCCGTAACTTTACGAATTATTCCGAGGAGAGAGATCCCGAAGCTGTTCTTGAAATGCTTAACCGCGTTATGAACCTTCAGTCGGGGATAATTCATAAGTACGGCGGAGACATCGATAAGTTTGTGGGCGATGAGATTATGGCTGTATTCGAAGGTGATAATATGGCTTTAAGAGCTGTACAGGCCGCTGAACAGATACGGCTTGAGTTGAAAAAGATGAATCAGACCCTTGATACTCCGGTGTACGCGGGTATAGGGATTAATACAGGGGAGATGATTTCAGGGAACATGGGTTCCGATCTTAGAATTGACAGGACTGTTATCGGTGATTCGGTAAATCTCGGAGCGAGACTCTGTTCTGTTGCAGGTAAAAATACAATTGTACTTTCGGAGTTTACCTATGATCTAATCAGGGATCAGGTTGAAGTGAATGTCCATGAGCCGATTAAAGTTAAAGGTAAGGACAGGAGAGTTAAAATTTATACACTGGTGAAAACAATATGAAAAAAACAGTTCTGATTTTTGTTTCAGTTCTTTTTACTTTTGTTTCATGTAAAGATAAAATGAATCAGTTTGCGGTACCGGATTATAAGAGCTGGAAGCGTCCAGTTGCGGAAATTCTTGATACACCAATCCCCGGTCATGGTGAATCGTACCGTGTGATTTATGCCAATGATATAGCCTTTCAGTCAAAAATTATAAGAGACGGCAACACCCGGAGGGTGTTTATGAACGACGGTTCCGTAATTGTTAAAGAAGTTTATAAAAAAAGAGAGGATGTGGGATATAAAGTTCCGGGACTGTTTATAATGAAAAAGGATATTAAATATCCCGAAGCTCTTAATGGGTGGGTTTATTATATGAAAAAGCCGGGTGAACCGGCAATGGAAATCAAATGGCGCATGTGTGTCGGATGCCATGAAGCTGCGAACGAAAAGCATCCCTATTTCGACGGAAATAAAGAGGGTATGTTCAGGGATTATCTCTTTGTCAACATAGCCAGGTGACTATTTCCCCAGTATCATCATTCTTGATGTACTTGTAGCAATAAGCTCGTTTGAGGGGTTATAGGCTTTCCCTTCGAATATTATAAATGTTTTAGTATGTTTAACAATTTTTGCTTCGATTATCAGTTCCTTCTCCTTCGGCGAGATTGACTTGATAAAAGTAACATTAAGATCAAGGCTTGTTGTCGGTTTTTTCGCCGTCATATAGGAGAATGGGCCGAATGTATTGTCAAAAAATGCTGACACCATTCCGCCAAGCAGATTACCTGCCGGATTACAGTATTTCTCCTGAACGGGAAAGGACATTTTCAGAAAGTCGTTCTCCTTATGCTCCAGAAATTTCCCATCCATTTCAATAAAACAGTCAGGAGGGAGTTTAATACCTTCGGGGGATCCCATATTCTCTTTCATGGATGCATATGCATCAATATTCTTTGAATTCATTTTTATCACCGGTTAATATTTTATCAGGACAATTAATT
Organism: Spirochaetae bacterium HGW-Spirochaetae-5; assembly: GCA_002839285.1. Classification (GTDB taxonomy): domain Bacteria; phylum Spirochaetota; class UBA4802; order UBA4802; family UBA5550; genus WRGT01. Next base: position 2,417 of record PGXT01000175.1, read on the forward strand.
CTGACAATATTGATTAAGGTCAAGTATTTATATTTTTTTTATGATCGGGATTATTTCTAGAAAATTCCGGATTTCTTAATTATATTTATAAAAATTATCAGTAATAATTCCTGAAATATTTTCTTGTAAAAGATCTATTCTCTCTAACAGCATAAAGAGCCGTTGGTGTTATTCTCCGGAGGTTGCAATTTATTTCAGGGGGCATAGCGATAAACTTGCGTACCTCCTTGAATAATTCCTTACCACCTCCGCCACACGGGATGGAGAGAATAAATCCTTTATTTTATACAAAATATATTTTAAGGAATGAAAAATGATAAATTATAAACACTATTTATTCAGGAGTACTGTATGAAGAAATGTCTGTTACTATTAATTTCACTTTTAATCGCTTCCGTACTGTCGGCTCAGGGGAAGTATTCTGCAAAAGATCTTACGGCATTTGATAAATCAACCGGAGAGGGATTAAAACCGTTATTTGCTGTATGGATAGACCATGGCGTAGTATTTAAAAAGGGGGATAAGTTTAAAGCAATGAGGCTTAATTCTTTCGATAGTATGGTTTCAGAAGGCTGGACTCCGATGTTTCAGGTATGGGTGGATGACGGGATAGTACTACAGAAGGGAAAAGAGTATAAGGCAATGCGTCTTTCATCTTTTGATGATATGGTTTTGCAGGGCTGGAAACCTGTTTTTCCGGTACTGATTGATCATGGGGTTGTGTTTAACAAGGGGACTCAGTATAAGGCGATGAGAATCAGTTCATTCGACAGTATGGTTACCGAAGGCTGGACCCCTATGTTCCACGTATGGGTGGATGATGGAATTGTATTACAGAAGGGGAAAGACTATAAGGCAATGCGTCTTTCATCATTGGATGAAATGGTTTCACAGGGCTGGAAGCCGGTTTTTCCTGTACTGATTGATCATGGTGTTGTGTTTAAAAAAGGGGCGAAGTATCAGGCAATGCGTCTTAGTTCTTTTGACAGCCTTGTGGGTGATGGCTGGACTCCTTTATTTGCTGTAGAACTTGGGCACGGTGTGGTATTCACAAAATAGTATCTACTCTGTTCTATGATAAAGAGTTAGAATTACGGCATGTTATACTGGCATATTTTTTTTGGAATCTGCCGGCATAATTAAATATTAAGGATTCGGGAAATAATTTCTCGTCGAGGCACTCCGGACAATTGATTTATTGTCCGGAGTGAAACTGACAATGCAGAGAGTGCGGTTTAATTTAATGAAAAATATTGTGTTAATAGGTATGCCGTCAGCGGGGAAGAGTACTGTCGGTGTTATTTTATCAAAAGCTGCTGGATTATCTTTTATAGACACAGATTTAATTATTCAGAAAAATGAAAAAAGGCTTCTTCAGGATGTGATTGCTGAAAACGGGATCAGATATTTTCTTGATGCGGAGGAGAGGGCCCTGCTGAGTCTGAACGTGGAACGTCATGTTGTTGCAACAGGCGGAAGTGTGATATACAGTGAATCAGCAGTGGTGCACTTAAAGAGTAACAGCATTATTCTCTATCTTAAAATAAGTTATGCCGAGATGACGAAAAGAATTAATAATATTTCCACCCGGGGGATCGCAATTCGTGGAGATCAGAATTTATCC
>PGXT01000175.1:4103-7446 GCA_002839285.1 Spirochaetae bacterium HGW-Spirochaetae-5
AATTATTAAAATCATAGAGCCTGTTGTGTAAGCTCCATCAGTTTAGCGAGCACTTCATCAACATGGCCGGCAACTTTAACTTTGTCCCAGATATGACGGATTTTACCATCGGGCCCTATCAAGAATGTTGTTCTTACGACACCGAAATAGTCTTTACCGTACATCTTCTTCATCTGCCAGACGCCGTATTTTTCAAGAACCGTTTTCTCTTCGTCACTGAGAAGGGTGACGGCAAGATCGTGTTTTATTATAAACTTCTGATGACTTTTACATGAATCGGGACTTACACCGGCAACCGCTGCGCCCAGCCTTTTAAATTCCGGCAGGCTCCCTGTGAAGTCCACTGCCTCCGTGGTGCATCCGCTTGTGCTGTCCTTCGGATAGAAATAGAGCACAAGCCATCTGTCTTTATAATCATTAAGAGAGACTAATTCCCCTTCCGCATCGGGAAGTTTAAAATCCGGGGCTTTATTTCCAATTTTTAATTGTTTATTTTCTGCCATATTATTCTCCTGTAACTTAAGTTGTCTTTAGAGTTTCAGATTCAGTATAATCCGGTTTTTATAAGATGCAACATATTTTTTTCAGCCCAATACCCCCGGGGCAGGTTGGGGTTTATTTCCCTTGGTGCGTATGCTCCGCATACGCCGGAGTGGAGGGGTTGCGGGGCGTTGCCCCCGTACCCCCTCCACTCCGGCCACAGCGCGACGCGCTGTGCCTGCAAAAAAAAACAGCTGCAGGAGCAGTACCGGGGAAGAGAAAAATAAAATTCATTGGAGAACTTAATGACAAAAGCAATACCCGATACATATGAAAAAGAGATCCTTGCTTTATATAAAAAAATCAAACCTGAAATTGTTCAGAGAATCGAGGACTTCAGAAATATATGGAAAACTGCCGATAACAACGCTCTTTTCACTGAGCTTTCGTTCTGTCTCTTTACACCGCAATCAAGTGCAAGGCAGTGCTGGAAAGCCGTCAACATTCTGCTGGAGAAAAATCTGCTTTTCAATGGAGACTGGGAGGAGATCAGTAAAGAGATCAATATCGTAAGATTCAGAAATAATAAAGCAAAATATCTCATTGAAGCAAGGGGGAAATTCTGCTGCGGCGATATGGGACTCCGGGAGTGTCTCGATCTCAATGCGGATCAGTTTGAAAAGAGGGCCTGGCTTGTTAAAAATGTAAAAGGTATGGGGTTTAAAGAGGCGAGTCACTTTATGAGGAACATCGGCATCGGGGATAAACTGGCAATACTCGACAGGCACATTCTGAAAAATATGAAGCTCCTTGGAGTTATTGATGAAATTCCCGAAAGCATAACTGAGAAGGTCTATCTCTCGCTTGAAAAAAAACTGGCTGAATTTTCTAAGAGTTCACGTATCCCCATGGATCATCTCGATTTTGTATTATGGTACAAAGAGGCGGGTGAGGTTTTCAAGTAGGGACATGCATGCTTCGGCTACGCTCAGCAAGCGTGTGTTTTTTGTGGACTTGTGTTACAGTTCGCTCATTGAGCGCAGCCGAAATGAGCATAGTTCTGAATTAGAACATTGAGTTTCCAGACGTGCATGCTTCGACTACGCTCAGCAAGCGTGTGTTTTTGGGTACTTAATCTTTACGTCATCTGCTGATTAAGTATAAACTGTTTAAATCTTACTGCCTGTTTGAAATCCGGCTTTATGCTTATGGCTTTATCGCAGTCTTCCAGTGCATGCTTTATATCACCAAGGTCATAATATGTAAGCGACCTTCCGTAGAATGTATCGGGCCAGAGAGGGTTCAGTTCAAGTGACTTGTTGAAATCTCTCAAAGACGCGTCGTACTTTTTAAGCATCCTGTATGTCAGACCTCTGTTGGTGTAAACCCTTGTATCCTTCGGAGCCATCTGTATTGCCGTTGTAAAATCGTTTATAGCCTTATCATACTCCGATAGTGTAAAATACACCAGACCTCTGTGATTGTATATATAGTGATTTGGTGAAACCAGTATCAGCTGTGTATACAGTTCTATCGCATCTGCAAGACGGTTTTCCAGATGAGCATTCATCGCTTCAACAAGGAGATCGTTAAGGCCATGTTTATCACCAGACTGATTTAAACTCAAAGGCTGATGCTTCTTAGGCTCCTCGCGGATTGCTTCGTTTGATTTGTCATTTGCAATAATATCGATGGGGACTTTCATCTTTTCCATCTTCTCAGGAATGGTTGAAACTTTATCCATGAGTTTCTTGTGTCTGTCCTGAATGTCCCTGTAGCGCTTTCTCTGGTATTCCCGGATCTCCTGAAATATGGTGTCACCAAGTGAGAGCGTGGCGTTAACCGCAATCATCTTTCTCCTGATGGTATCTTCAACTTTATCGATACTTGTTTTATATATCAGTTCATGTTCAACTTCAGCCCATGCATCCTGAAGAATTGTCCTGAGCTGAATTTCAATTTTCATATCTTTTGAATTTCTGATTTTATTCGCAATTTCATCGGGTAGTTTGATCTGGATATGAATGGAATCGTAACCGAATTCACGTATGGAGAGCTCTCTCGATTTGTACTCGGTCTCTTCTATCATGAAATTATTTTTCAGCAGTTTTTCAACGTTTTCAAGATCTTCCAGAAATGGGACTACAATCCGTATGCCGATAATATCTGTTATTACATCGAATGGTTTTTCGATAATACCGTTCTGGCATCGGGTTAGAAGCTTTCTGTATAGCGCTTCAAATGATTTAACTCTCCCCTTAACCTGGGCATTGCAGCCGCTGCCTATAAGAATAGCTTCAAATTTTTTTGTCAGGAGCGAGAGGAGTTTTTCATTTTTTTTGTATAATTTATCGTATTGCGAGAGCAGTTTAGATTTATTATCTATCCAGTAGTTCAAACCATATTCCATTTCGTAATAACCCTTGCCTGTAATTATTCAAAAAACTGTTTGTTAAATGAACTGATTTTGTTATACCTGAAACAGAGTGGTGTTGAACGCATAGTAATGATTTAAGATTATATCGGGACTGAAATCATTACTATATGCTAAAAACCGCCGTAATAATTTACAAAATACTATTATTTAATGAAAGTCAATTAGTTTATGATTATTTTTTTTAATTCAGTAATAACTACTAAACATATATGTTGTGTAAAATTAAAACCATACATTCCCTGTTTATCCGGCGACGGGAACAATAAAGTTATTAGTACTTCAAAAAAAATGATAAGTAAGCATTGACTTGAATTAAATTTTTTGAACTAAAGCGGAAGAATATGTTTCATTTATTTTTTAATTAAAGGGGATTACAGAGCGTAATCCCCTTTGTATGCATTATGTCAGAGGGGTAAACATGAAGAT
>PGXT01000011.1:0-5891 GCA_002839285.1 Spirochaetae bacterium HGW-Spirochaetae-5
AAAAGAGGGTGTTTATAATAGAGTAATCTTTCATAAATGCTCTCTTTTATCTGTTAATCTGTCATTTAGCATGTTCGCGGAAAATGACGATATTTCTTCAGTTGTCTTCTGCGTCTAAAAACTGATTCATTGTATTTGGTAATATTTTAAATTTTACCGGGATTTACAGGCATATTTAAACATACAAAAAATCCGATTATAACAGCACCTGAAGTGCTGATGTAATAATATACTTAAAAAAAATGTAAGGAGTATTGCATGAAAAAGTTAATTCTTCTGGTTACAGCATTGATGATTTTTGCTGTAATGGTAACAGGCTGCAAGAAGAAGGCTCCAGAGCTTTCAGAAGTTGATGTAATCAAAATCGGTGTTTTTCAGCCTCTCACAGGCGCAAATGCAAGCGGCGGAGAACTTGAAGTCAGAGGTATAAAGCTTGCTAACGAAATGTTTCCTGATGTACTTGGAAAGAAAATTGAACTCGTTATTGTTGACAATAAGAGTGACAAAGTTGAATCCGCAAATGCTGCTGAAAGACTTGTGAACAAAGATCAGGTTGCCGCTATTATCGGAAGCTGGGGTAGTTCATTATCTATGGCTGCAGGTCAGGTTACAAAAGGGAAAGTTCCCGTTGTAGCATGTTCAGCGACAAATCCTCTTGTTACTAAAGGTAATGACTGGTATTTCAGAGTATGTTTTCTTGATCCTTTCCAGGGACAGGTTATGGCTAACTATGCGTTTAACAAAGTTAATGCAAAAAAAGCTGCTGTTATCCAGGAGATCTCTAATGACTATTCAGTAGGCCTTGCTAAGTTTTTTATCGATTCATTTGTAAAGCTTACAGGTGATGAAAAATCAATCGTTGCTAAACCTTTCAGCTACAATACAGGAGACAACGATTTCACTGCTCAGCTTACAGCTATTGCCCAGTTGAAGCCCGATGTAATTTTTGCTCCGGGTAACTACACAGAATCAGCTCTTATAATCAAGCAGGCGAGAGATCAGGGGATTAAAATTCCTTTCCTCGGCGGAGATACATGGGAAACAGGTCCTTTCCTTGAAGTTGGAAAGAAATCTGTTGAAGGAGCTACTTTCTCTACATTCTTTACATCTGAAGTTCCAATCACAAAAATGTCTGAAAAATTCCTGAAAGCTTACAGAGACAAATACAAAGAAGAGCCTGCTGCTGTAACAGCTCTTGGTTTTGATGCTTACATTGTAATTAAAGCAGCTATTGAAAAAGCCAACTCTATCGATCCTGAAAAAATCAAAAATGAAATTGCTAAAACTAAAGATTTCGAAGGTTCAGCCGGTATGATCACTCTTGACGAAAATGGTGATGCGGTTAAGGATGCGGTTATCAAAGTTGTTAAAGACGGTAAATTCAAATATCTTACAACTGTAAAACCATAGTAATACTATAAGTAATTGTAAAACCCTCCGGCCCCCGCACCCCCGGAGGGGGCAAGACGTATCCTTGCCCCCTCCGGGGGTGCGGGGGCCGTTTGTTTTTAACCTCGCTGTAATAAGTGCTCAAAAATAATTTTCTTGACAGAAAAGTGACTGAATGGAGAATTTTGTATTCTTTACTTCCCCATTTTAGTTTTACTGGAGACTTTCATGACTTTTGAAATATTTCTACAGCATCTCTCCAATGCAGTTTCTCTGGGAAGCCTTTATGCTCTTATAGCAATAGGCTACACAATGGTCTACGGAATTCTTAGATTGATCAATTTTGCACATGGCGATATATTTATGCTGGGCGGTTATTTTGCCTTCTATGCATTAACTACATTCCTTATGCCATGGTGGGTCGGATTTATAGTAGCCATCGGTTTAACAGCACTGCTTGGCATGTCCATCGAAAAAGTTGCATACAGGCCCCTCCGTGATTCCCCGAAAGTTTCTGTACTGATTTCGGCAATTGGAGTATCCTTTCTTATAGAAAGCCTTGGTGTAGTTATCTTCGGCGGTATCCAGAAGGCATTTCCAATTCCTGATCTTTTCGGTAAAGTTATGATGATCGGGAATATCTATATCGTAAGCGTTAACTTCTTTATTCCCGTGATTGCTTTCATTTTTCTTGTGGGGCTTATGTATCTTATCAATAAAACCAAAACCGGAATGGCAATGAGAGCTCTCTCGAGAGATCATGAAACTGCCAGACTTATGGGGATTGATGTTGATAAAGTAATTGCCTACACCTTCGGACTCGGTTCGCTTCTCGCGGCTGTGGGGGGGATAATGTGGGGGATGAAATACCCGCAGCTCTATCCGCTCATGGGGGTTATGCCGGGGCTTAAGTGTTTTATCGCGGCAGTTGTAGGGGGGATCGGTAATATTACAGGTGCTGTCCTCGGCGGACTGATAATCGGAATTCTTGAGATTATGACAGTTGCCTTCCTTCCCGATCTTACCGGCTACAGAGACGCCTTTGCATTTATACTGCTTATTATTATTCTTCTTGTTAAACCGACCGGTTTAATGGGGGAAAACCTCGCTGAGAAGGTTTAAGATGGAAAGAGAAAAAAAAATCAGAGTAGTTCTTACTGTAACTGCGGCTGCAGTTGCTGTAGGACTCCTTGTACTATTTAATTTAATACTTGATTCATATATGATGAGAATTGTAAATCTTTGCGGAATTTATATCACTCTGGCATTGAGTCTCAATCTCATATACGGTTTCACCGGCATGTTTTCTCTGGGTCACGCCGGATTTATGGCTGTAGGGGCATATACAACGGCATTACTCACAATGTCTCCTGCTCAGAAAGAGATGAACTTTTTTCTTGAGCCTATAGTCCCATGGCTTGCCAACGTGGAGTGGAGTTTTCTCCCCGCGCTGCTTATGGGGGGAGTAGTTGCCGCGGTTGCAGGTTTTATTATAGGGGCGCCGGCACTGAAATTAAAAGACGATTATCTTGCAATTGCCACACTGGGGTTTGCCGAGATTATAAGAATATTTTTTACTAATATGCAGAGTATAACTAATGGTCCCCTGGGACTTAAGGGTCTTCCACCTTACACCAATGTCTGGTGGACATGGGGAATCGCATTTGCTTCAATTCTCTTCATGGTCTTTCTTTTTAAAGGGAGTTACGGAAGGGCTTTCAAGGCAATCCGCGAGGATGAGGTTGCCGCTGAAGCTATGGGAATAAATCTCTTCAGGCACAAAATGCTTTCTTTTACAATCGGTTCGTTTATGGCCGGAGTAGGTGGCGGTCTTCTTGGTAATCTTATGGGTACCATCGATCCTCTGATGTTCAGATTTCTCCTGGCTTTTAATATCCTTCTTATAGTTGTTCTCGGGGGGATGGGGAGCATAACAGGTACTGTCATATCGGGAATCGTTATTACTGTGCTTATGGAGTATTTAAGATTTCTCGATGGACCTATGGATTTCTATCTGTTCAGCACCGATGGTATTCCCGGACTTAGAATGGTTATCTTTTCTATTATGCTTATGGTTGTAATTCTCTTTTTTCAGAAGGGTATTATGGGGAACAGGGAGTTCTCCTGGGATTTTCTTTTTAGACCGGGAAGGTTCAAAAAGAACAGCGTTGAAGGTGAATGATTATGTATATGCTTCGTACAGATAATATAACAATGAAATTCGGCGGTCTTGTGGCTGTTTCCAACCTCAATCTTGAGATTAAACAGAATGAGATTGTGGGACTTATAGGACCTAATGGAGCGGGTAAAACAACCGCGTTTAATATGATAACAAGTCAGTACACTCCCACAGAGGGGAGTATTTTCTTTAACAATGAAGATATCACTTCTTATAAACCATATGAGATAACAAAGCTCGGCATAGCACGGACGTTTCAGAACATTAAACTTTTCAAAGAGATGACTGTTCTTGAAAATGTACTTGTTGGGAATCACCTTAGAGTCAGGTCTCCACTGATACTGTCTGTTCTCCGCTCGCCGATGTATCTGCGTGAAGAGAAGCATATGGTTGAAAAATCGATGAATCTTCTTAGAGATCTTAATCTAGATGATGTTGTAAATGAGAAAGCATATTCGCTCCCATATGGGAAACAGAGAAGACTGGAGATTGCCAGGGCGCTTGCCACTGATCCGAAACTCCTTCTGCTTGATGAACCTGCCGCGGGTATGAACCCTCAGGAATCTATTGAGCTGATGAATTTTATTCATGAAATAAGAGAGAAGTTTGATCTTACAATCTTTCTGATAGAACATACCATGCAGGTTGTCATGGGTGTATGTGAAAGAATTTATGTGCTTGATTACGGCGTTACAATTGCTGAAGGGAACCCGTCAGACATACAGAATAATCCGAAAGTAATCGAAGCCTACCTGGGGGTTAACTAGATGCTGAAAATTAGAGATCTTCATGTAAACTACGGCGGAATAAAAGCGCTTAAAGGGATTAACATAAATGTTCCCGATGGCAAAATAATTACACTTATCGGCGGTAACGGTGCCGGGAAAAGTACAACACTCCGGGCGGCGGTCGGTCTTGTGAAGCTTTCCGGCGGATCAATATTATATGATAACAATGATTTAACCGGTATAAAAACCAAGGATATAGTTAGTAAGGGACTTGTACTTGTCCCTGAAGGGCGCAGAGTTTTTGCTAATCTGACTATCCACGAAAATCTTGTTTTAGGTGCATATGCAAGAAAAGATAAGCTGGAGATAGAGAGAGACCGCGAGAAGGTTCTTATGTTGTTCCCCAGACTTAAGGAGAGACTTAAGCAGAAAGCCGGTACGCTCTCAGGTGGAGAGCAGCAGATGCTCGCGGTTGGAAGAGCAATTATGACAAAACCGAAGCTCCTTATGATGGATGAACCATCACTTGGACTTGCGCCTCTGATTGTAAAAAATATTTTTGAAATAATACAGAACATCAACAAACTTGGAGTTACAATTCTTCTCATCGAGCAGAATGCAAAGGCCGCTCTTGAAATTGCCGATTACGGTTATGTAATGGAGACGGGGAACATTGTAATGGAAGGGCCCGGGAGAGAACTTCTCAATAACGAAGATGTGAAAAAGGCTTACCTGGGGATAGCGTAGTCAGAGTATCCCATGGCGAACAGGAAGACTTCAATACTTATTATTTATACAGGCGGAACTATCGGAATGATACAGGACCCTTCTACGGGGTCCTACAGTCCGTATAATTTTCAGAATATATTAGATGAAGTGCCGGAGATTAAAAGATTCGGATATAATTTCTCCTCCGTGGAATTTCCTACTCCAATCGACTCGTCTAATATCACACCCCCCGCATGGATTGAACTGGCCGGAATAATTAAAGAAAACTACAGATTCTATGACGGTTTTGTTATTCTTCATGGAACGGATACCATGGCTTTCACTGCGTCGGCACTCAGCTTTATGCTTGAAAATCTCTCTAAACCCGTAATTCTTACGGGGTCACAGCTTCCGATAAATATACTCCGCACCGACGGGAAAGAGAATCTGATCTCGTCGATTGAGATAGCTGCCGCGAAAATAAAGGGTAAAGCCGCGGTACCTGAGGTGTGCATATATTTTGAATTTAAACTCTACCGCGGAAACCGGACGAAAAAACAGAGCGCAGAAAATTTTAATGCTTTCGAATCTCCGAATTTCCCGCCCCTTGCCGAAGCGGGAATTCATATAAGCTATAATTTTAGTTCAATTAAGAAGAGCAGCGGCCGCGGGGAACTGAAGTTGAATACTGATATAGATTCGAATATCGCAGTAATAAAAATCTTCCCCGGCATTCACCCTGAAGTTATCCGGGCTGTAATTGATATTCCGGGACTCCGTGCAGTTATACTTGAAACCTACGGTTCAGGTAATGCACCTGCCGATAAACAGTTTCTGGATATAATCTCAGGCGGAGTTAAAAAAGGGCTGGTGATTGTAAATGTCAC
>PGXT01000011.1:6058-58536 GCA_002839285.1 Spirochaetae bacterium HGW-Spirochaetae-5
GAATATTTCGGGAAAGATCTGGCTGGTGAAATAACAGTAAAGATGTAGACTTTGACTGTGATTTTAATCAGTAATTAAAAATGATATATAGCACCACAAACTTTCCGAACTCACCCCCGGCCCCTCTCTTTGGAAAGAAAAAGAGGGGAGTTTAATACAAAGAATTTATTGTGTTTTTCAGAAGAATGTTTTGTTTTACGAAGCCCCTCTTTTTTTTATCAAAGAGAGGGGCGCGGCAGTAGCCGGGGGTGAGTGTGAAAAGTTTTAATAAGAAATCATCCGGTCACAGCACTAGACTTTGTGTAGCAACTCAGGATTTATTCTTCAAATGAGTTATAACATCTTCGGCCTTATGGAAACGGCTTAAAAATTCAAGTGTTTTTATCGTAGGCATTACAAGCTTAATTCTGTTATCACGGTATCTGTTCAGCGCTTCATCCGGTTCTATCCAGTCAAAATCCACAAGCTCATTACCGTCATGTGACGTCTCCTGATTCTCCGGCATAACTGCGGCAAAAAATCTTGTATCATATCGTATATGAAATAGAGGAGGGGTGATCCAGCGGCTGATATAAAAAAAATTATCTGCAGCAGGGGAAAGTCTCTCTTTTGCGAGCATATCCTTAAACAAAAGTTTCTGTGTAAACACTCTCTCTCTGTAATGATTAAATTTCTCTACAGATTCATTATTATTTATAAAAGGGTAATTGCCGGTTTCATCCGATGCAAAGAGTATCCCCGACTCTTCGAATGTCTCTCTGATTCCGCACATTATATACGCATAATACTCTTTTGAATTATTTTTAAAATCTTTCAGGTTATGATTATTGATCAATTCCGGAAATACGATTTCATAATCCTGCTCATCCAGGGCGCCGCCGGGGAAAACATAATAATCGGGAAGGAATCTGTCCTTGCCGTGTCTTTTCATAAGGAGAACCTCAATATTATTGCCGGTATTCCTTAGTATTGCAACGGTTGCCGCTCTGCGGGGAGATGTAAACACCTCAGCTTATTCTCAGTTCTTCAAGAATAGAATCAAAATCGTAACCGAAGTTTTTCTTCACATGCTTTTTTAATGCGGGAAGATTATCCAGCTTTATCGAAGAGGTATAGGCATTGGCGATTATTTTTTTTATAGCATGAATTGAGCAGATATCTCCATAAGCCATAACTATTTTAAAGGCGTGATCGAAGACAGATATTGCTTTTTTATACTGGTCATTAAACATGTAGATCCCGCTTATTTCAGTACATGCTTCAAGTATGGTTTTTACATTTGTAGATTCAGATTCGATATTATCTTCATATGGCTGGATCTTTATAATCTTCAGATATAGACTCAATGCCGAATTTCTGTCATTCATATTATACTGGTACACATAAGCCAGTCTGTAAAGTGCAGAGATATATTTATCATTGAGTTCAATGGCGTTATTTAATGCATTGATAACAAAAAGCGGATCTTTTCTGACGGAGAAATTAGCTCCAAGCATAAACCATGCTTTCGGTGACATGTTTCTCGCCTTTTTCAGCTCTTCAGCCTTTGACTGCGCCTTGAATTCCTCTTCATTAAGAGCGGATATACGCTTCATGAAATTATTCTGAAGTTTGACTGCTTTTTTGATATATTTTTTGTTATCTGAATATCTGATTATTTCGTCAAAAGTCTCAATAGCCAGTTCTTCATATTCCGCTTCAGATGTGAGAAATGTAAGTCTGTCATATACCTGCGCGGTAAGTAGAATCAGTTCCGGTTCATCATATCCGTGATGTCTCAGCCTGTTTATTATGGCGAGCGATTCATGAAGCCGGTTCTTTTTGAAAAAATTTACAGCCTCTTTCATGCTCCGTTTGTAGTCTAATCCGATCTTATTGTTATTAATTATATTCATTTCCGCAATTATTTCATTAAACAGTTTTTATTATTACTATTAGAATCGGAAAAAAATGTCTATTACTTGAAATTATCATTGATTAAAAGATAAAAAGTAGGTAAAACATTATCAGATCTTCCGTCGAATACGGCGGAGTAATACTGTTTTCGCAGGTGCGTATGCTTCGCATACGCTGGACCGGGTGATTACGGGGGCACCGTCCCCGTAATCACCCGGTCTGACACAGCGCGTAGTGCTGTGTCCTCAATATTGAATTTTACAGTTGAAATAGCGATGGGGCTATGGAGTCAATAGAGATTTTAAAATCAAAACCGCCCCCGGCCGGATATAAAATAGAGGAATTACCGGCTGGAGAGATTTCTGATCAGGAGGAGACTCAGGATCAGATTTGGGTACATTGCCGGAGCTGCCTGCACAAAATAGCTCTGCAGTCGGATAAAATCAGTATTCTTGACGCTCATAGTCATATCTTCGAAAATCCGGCAGGCATTTTTTATCGTGTGGTATGCTACCGCAGTGCCCCCGGCACTATTAATATAACGGATTACACCATGGAAAACACATGGTTCCCCGGATGTCTATGGAGTATAACTCTCTGCCGTTCATGCAGTAATCATCTTGGATGGCATTATATTTCAGGATCGGGAGATTTTTTCGGTTTAATTGCCGACAGACTCACATTGGTATTTATTCATTAACTTTTATGAAGTAAGAAAACTCTATTATCCTCGCCGCTTTCTGTGATGGGGATATGTAATTTCTGTTCTTTACTTTAAAAACTTTAGCAGTTTACGAAATGATTAGAACAGTGTCATTGCGAACGAAGTGAAGCAATCTGTTTTTGGAACATTTTTAATCATATAAAACAGATAATTTATAAACAGGCTGCCGAGGCATTTCATGTCTCACAGTGACTATTTACTAATTCAATCGTAAAATGATATAGATTAATGAACAATTATTATAAAAATAGCAGGTATATTTTTTACACTGCTGACCGGGCGGGTATGTTAATATTCACCCTGAGAACTAAAGGGGTTCAGACATAATAATGATTAAAGATGAGAAAAAACTAAAAATTCTTATTATAAATTACGAGTTCCCGCCGCTTGGCGGCGGCGGCGGTGTTGCATCTTATGACCTTGCTCTTGAATGGGGAAAAAAAGGACAGGTCGATGTTTTGACTTCTGGGTATTCAGGTCTGGATTCCATTGAAAAAGTAAGCGGAATTAATATTTACAGATCGAGAATTTTTTTCAGAAAATCGAGAGATGCAGCAACTTTCCTGTCAATGCTCTCCTTTCTTGTAACGGGATTTATAACCGGATTCAGTCTCTGCCGTAAAAACAGATATGATGTGATAAATACTCACTTTGCAGTCCCTTCCGGGCCGCTTGGTTATATACTGGGGAGGCTCTTCCGCATACCCAATGTACTCTCTCTTCACGGTGGTGATATTTATGATCCGAGCAAAAAGATGTCCCCTCACGATAGCGCTATATTCAGCAGAGTAGTAAAATTCATCTTAAACAGAGCGGATAGAATAGTAGCTCAATCGACAAATACAAGAGATAATACAATTAAATACTACAGCCCTGTTAAGGATGTGGAGATAATTCCGCTGGCCTTCCATCCCCCTGTTATACCCCGTGTTACAAGGGAGAGACTGGGACTTGATAAGGATAGTTTTTACTTCATAGCAATAGGGCGCCTGGTAAAGCGTAAAGCATTTGACACAATACTTCATGCTTTGTCCGGGATTAAAAATAAAAAAATCAAACTTCTTATTTTGGGAGATGGTCCCGAGATGGAATATCTCAGGGATTTAACATCTACACTTAATATTACCGACAGAGTGCAGTTTCCCGGTTATGTTACTGATGATGAGAAGTACAGCTATCTTAATAATGCAGATGCATTTATACTTACATCTCTCCATGAAGGATTTGGAATTGTTTTCATGGAGGCGATGTTTACCGGGCTCCCCATAGTATGCACAAATCATGGAGGGCAGACCGATTTTCTCACTCATAACGAAAATGCACTTCTGCTCAATGTAGGTGATGTTGAAACATGCAGAAAATACATGATGAAGGTTAACACCGACACTGCATTATATAAACTCATGGCAAAGAATAACAGGAAAAAAGTGAAGGATTTTTACGCAGAGAATATAGCGGCTGAATATTTAAAAATTTTTAATGAGATCAAGAAATAAATTATGAAAATTAATATCGGTCTTGTAACAAGAAACAGCGAGATTGCAGATGATCTGAAGAGCAATATCCCTGAATTTGAACTCTCTATTTATAAAAATATTGAATCACTTTCCAGAGACAGCTGTTCACTCTTTATAATTGATTATGAGGAGATGGGATCGTCTGACTCGACGCAGTTTTATCTCTCACGCCTGCGGAAAAAAATTCTTGATATACCGGTTCTTCTTGTACTCCGGGTTAACACTGTTCCTGAACTCGATTCGACCTGGTTTTTCAATGATTTTATTCTTTATCCATTCCGGAAAGGTGAGGTTAAAGCCAGGCTGAGCAGAATCCTTACTGGAGTCCCCGAGGATAATGAAGAGATCTCTATAGGAAATCTTAAAATAAACACTAAAGAATATGTAGTTTATATGAATGAAGAAAAACTGGATCTTACATATAAGGAGTTTGAGCTTCTGAGACTGTTTCTCGAAAACCGCGGCGTGGTTTTTTCCCGGAAGGATGTTTTAAGCAGAATATGGGGCATGGAGTATATAGGGGGTACACGGACGGTGGATGTTCATATCAGGAGACTCCGGAGTAAAATCGGAGACGATTTTAACTCTATAATAGAAACAGTCCGGAATGTCGGATATAAGTGCAGAGAGTAGGTCTGCGTATCACAAATCGTCATCGGATAAAAATCTTTACTCCATATATGTTTGTATTTGACAAAGTTCCCGACTTTGTATTATGTCGTATTATAAATTATGAAAAACAGAATAGTATATGTCGACCTATATAATTAGAAGATTACTTTTAATAATACCAACATTCATCGGTATAACTCTTATGGTATTTGCCATAACGAGAATGGTCCCCGGCGGCCCCATTGAGCGAATGATTGCCGAGGCTCAGCAGTCATCGGCATCGCGAGGCTTTAACAGAATGAACTCAAATCCCCTGTCAGCTGTTCAGCTTGAAGAGCTGAAAAAGTACTACGGATTTGATAAACCTGTGATAATCAGTTACGGAGAATGGCTGGGGAGTGTTCTGGTTCTCGATCTCGGTAATTCGACCAGGTATTATGAACCGGTATGGGATCTTATAAGGAGCAAGCTCCCTGTCTCTCTTTTCTACGGTATTATGGCAATGATTCTTACATATTCAATATGTATCCCCCTTGGAGTGCTCAAAGCTCTCCGTCATAAAACAACTCTCGACAACCTTACTTCTGTAATTGTTTTTATAGGATATGCCATTCCCAACTATGTTGTCGCTATTATTTTATTAATTACTTTCTCATCCTGGCTCGATATTTTTCCTCTCGGAGGATTTACCGGCAGCAATTTTCATGAGCTGACCTTCGGCGGTAAGATCATAGATGTACTCTATCATGCGGTGCTGCCACTTACGGCATATATGGCGGGGAGTTTTGCCGTTATGACTTTTATGATGAAGAACTCACTCCTTGATTATCTTGCATCAGATTTCATGAGGACTGCAATAGCAAAAGGGGCGAGTTATAAACAGGCCGTATTCAGGCACGCATTCCGCAACAGTCTTATTCCGCTTGCTACACACTTCGGCAACAATATTTCAATTATTCTCACCGGTTCATATCTCATAGAAAAGATATTCAATATTGACGGGATTGGCCTTCTGGGCCTTGAATCGGTAGTTGAGAGAGATTATCCCACTGTTCTTGGAATACTGGTGATCTCATCGCTTCTGTTTATGATTGGTAATATCCTCTCGGACATATGTGTTGCCCTGGTCGATCCCAGAGTGAAATTTGAGTAGATGAAAAATGATAAAAATAAATCCGCTTACAATTAATAAATTCAGAAGATTCAGGAGCATCAAACGGGGTTATTACTCCTGCATCATTCTTGCAGTGTTTATTCTGATCTCACTTGCGGGTGAACTCCTGGTTAACAGCAGAGCACTGGTTGTAAGATATAACGGGGAGTACTATTTCCCCACATACGGTTCAATTATTCCCGGGAAAAGTTTCGGTCTGGATTATCACTATGAAACGAATTACCGTGAGCTTAAAAAAGTATTCGAAAACAGCGGTACCGGTAATTTTGTAATTCTCCCTCCGGTTCCCTATAACCCCTATGAAACTGAAATTAAAAAAGATTCATATCCCCCACTGCCGCCGTCAATTAAAGACAGGCATTATCTAGGAACAGATAAAACCGGCAGGGATGTTGCCGCAAGACTTTTGTACGGCTTCAGAATTGCAATATTCTTTTCCCTCATACTTCTGGTGTTCCAGTACGCGATCGGTGTAACCATCGGATGTTTTATGGGTTACCTGGGTGGACGTTTTGACCTGGTCTTTCAGCGGATTATTGAGATATGGAATAATATACCCTTTCTTTATGCGATAATCATTGTCTCTTCAATTATTATCCCGAGCTTTTTATCTCTTCTGGGGATAATGATTTTCTTCGGCTGGATTGGAATTACATGGTATGTAAGAACTGCTACATATCGGGAGAGAGAACGTGAGTATGTCCTTGCAGCAAGAGCTCTCGGCGCATCAACATCAAGAATAATAATGATCCATATAATTCCTAATATTATATCTATAATAATAACTTTTATCCCCTTTTCGGTTGCCGGGGGGATTACTGCTCTTACAGCTCTCGATTTTCTCGGATTCGGTCTTGCTCCCCCTACGCCAAGCTGGGGCCAGCTTCTTTCTGAAGCTTCAGAGTTTAATATAAAAGCTCCATGGATCGGAGCCTCGGTTATCACTTCAATGATTGCTGTTCTTACAATGGTCACGTTTATTGGTGAGGCTGTCAGAGAATCATTTGATCCGAAAATGTTTACAACATATGAATAACGGGGGATAAAATGTCCGGAATAAAATTATACTCATTCAAGATGTTTCTATTGATCAGCATTATGCTGATTCTTTCTATATTTTCAGCCTGCGGTAAAAATGCCGATGAAGCTCTGTCTGACGGGCCTGATGAATCTGTCAGTCTCGATTATACAGTCCATCCGGTTACCGAAAATCTCAAGTGGATCACAAATAATGATGAGCCTCTCATCGCCTCTCCAAAAGCTAAAAAAGGGGGGACTATAAATAAGTATATACTCTCCTTTCCTCTTACTTTCAGAACCGTGGGGCCCGATTCAAATTCATCAACAAGATCGTATTTTCTTGACAATCACCTTGGTCTATTGAGCTACCACAACAATACAGAAAAGATTCTACCCGAGCTTGCCACTCACTGGGCCTATGGAAAAGATGGAAAAACCATGTATTTTAAAATCCATCCCGATGCAGTCTGGTCAGATGGTGCACCGGTTACTGCCGATGATTTTATTTTTGCTTTTGAATTCATGTTGTCAAAACATATACAATCGCCGTTTCACAATGAGATGTACGCCAAGGAATATGAAAAGATAACCAAGCATGGGGATAAACTCATATCTATAACCGCATCAAAGAAGGTTCCCGATCTATGGTATTATCTGAATATGCAGCCTAAACCGAAACACTTCTACGGAAAAATAAACAAGAATTACGTAACAGAATATAACTGGAAAGTTGAGCCTAACACCGGTCCTTATGTTTTAAAAGATTTTTCAAAGGGTAAATATCTTCTCTTCGAGCGGAATAAAAACTGGTGGGCAAAAGATCTCAGATACAACGTAAACAGGTTCAATGTCGATTTTATCAGAATCTCGGTTATAAGAGATGAGAACGTTGCATTTGAACATTTCAAAAAGGGACTTATAGATTCAATTGATGCAACCCGCCCGGAAATCTGGTATGAAAAGGGTAATGAAGATGTTTTCAAATCCGGTTACGCGAATAAAATAGTCTTTTATAATCAGGCGAAGAGGCCTACACCGGGACTATACCTTAATCTTGACAAGGAGATCTTCAAGGATAAAAATCTCAGACTGGCTCTTGCACACGCAATCAATTTTGATAAAGTTAACTCCCAGATTATGAGGAATGATGCAACGCGTCTGAATACATGTTTTGAAGGGTATGGCGAATATACCAATAAAGAGATCAGAGCAAGAGAGTTTGATATTAAAAAATCTGAATCATATATGAAAGCTTCAGGATGGAAAAGGGGCGCCGACGGCATATGGGAGAAGGGGGACAGCAGATTTTCTGTAACACTCACATACGGAAGAGAACTCTTTACTCCCCGTGTAATAATCTATCAGGAGGAGGCGAAGAAGGCCGGAATAGATCTGAAGCTTGAACTTCTTGATCCCAGCACATGGTATAAAAAAGTATCCGAGAAGAAACATGATATAACCTATCTTACTTTTTCAACAGGATTCAGACCGGAACCGTGGCAGCACTTCCATTCCGAGAATGCCCATAAGGCACAGACTAACAATATAACAAATATAGACGACCCGGAAATGGACCGGATGATAGATAAATACCGTAATTCAATAAACGAGAAGGAACGGATGGAGCTCTCAAGAAAGATTCAGAAAAAGGTCCACGATTCAGCTTCATGGATCCCGCTGGATGTCATCCCTTTCTTCAGGGAGTTCCACTGGAGATGGCTGCAGTTTCCGGAAATTCCCGGAGATAAGGATACCGGAGATATATTTGATAATCCGGCCGGAGCGGGTCTTTTCTGGATAGATGAAGATATAAAGAAAGAGACACTTGATGCAGTAAAATCGAATAAAACTTTTGAACCTGTAACAAAGATTATAACAAAGTATAAGCAGGGCAGCAGATAATAGATGGATTCGGGAAAAGATATTATTTTAAAAGTTAAAAATTTTTCAGCCGGTTTTATGAAAGATGGTGAGGTCTATTCCGCCGTTGACAGAATTAGTTTTAATCTGAAAAAAGGTGAAACCCTGGGGATAGTGGGCGAGTCGGGCTGCGGCAAGAGTGTAACAGCTCTGTCGATTATGCGGCTCCTCCCTGTTCCTTCCGGGAAATATATGAGCGGTGAGATTATATACAATGACAGAAATCTTCTCGATCTCTCCCCCGAAGAGATGCGCCTGATCAGAGGTGATTCAATTGCAATGATATTCCAGGAACCGATGACAGCTCTGAATCCGGTTAAAAAGATAGGGAAGCAGATAAGTGAAGTCTTTGAAATCCACAGGAGCAGCTTAAGCAGAAGGGAGATGGAGAGAGAGACCCTATCCCTTCTTGAGAAAGTAGGGATTTCCGATCCTGAACAGAGAATGAATGAATACCCTCACCAGCTCTCCGGCGGAATGAGGCAGCGGGTTATGATAGCAATTGCCCTTGCTTGCAAACCGTCTATTCTGATAGCTGACGAGCCTACTACGGCGCTTGATGTTACAATTCAGGCACAGATACTCGATCTTATAAAGGAGCTGCAGCGTGAATCGGGAATGTCCGTTATATTTATAACACATGATCTTGGTGTCATTTCGCAGCTCTGTGATAACGTAATTGTAATGTATGCAGGAAGAATGGCGGAAAAAGCGCCTGTCGATGAACTTTTCAAAAATCCGCTTCATCCCTATACAGCGGGTCTTCTCGATTCTATTCCAAAATTTGAGTATAAAAGAAAAACAAGATTGAAATCGATCGAAGGGATGGTCCCTTCAATAACAGATTACCCGGAAGGATGCAGATTCCGAAACCGCTGCACATTTGCCTTTGAACCGTGCGCGCTGAATCATCCTGAGGAAACCGAAGTCTCTGAAAATCATAGAGTTAATTGTTATAAGTATGGCGGATAAAATGGAGACTATACTTAAAGTCGAAAATCTGAAGAAGTTCTTCCCTATAAAAAAGGGTGTGTTCCGCACAACGGCAGGGAGAGTCCATGCTGTAGATGATGTGAGCTTTACAGTTAAGAAGGGTGAAACTCTCGGGATTGTGGGCGAAACCGGCTGCGGGAAAACCACATTGGGGCGGACAATTCTTCAGCTTTATAAGCCGACTCACGGAACTGTGCGCTTCGAAGACCGTATTATCTCGGATATGAAGCGGCGGGAACTCCTCCCTTACAGACGTAATTTCCAGATGATTTTCCAGGATCCTTTTGAATCGCTGAATTCAATGCATACCGTCGGATATATTCTTGAAGAACCCTTTATAATTCATAAAATTGATAATAAACAGCAGCGTATTAAAAATGTAAAGAGCCTGCTCGATAGAGTGGGGCTGCAGAAGAATGCCATGGAGAAATATCCCCATGAATTTTCCGGCGGCCAGAGACAGCGTATAGGGATTGCACGTTCTATTGCTCTCAATCCGAAAATGATTGTGTGCGATGAACCTGTTTCGGCACTTGATGTATCTATTCAGTCTCAGATACTGAATCTTCTGATGGATCTGCAGAACGATCTTGACCTTACATATATATTTATATCTCATGATCTTACAGTTGTACGGCATGTTTCCGACCGCGTGGCTGTAATGTATCTGGGTAGAATAGTTGAAATGGCCGGTGCGGATGAAATCTACACAAAACCGCTTCATCCCTACACAAAGGCTCTAATCTCGGCTATTCCACGTCATTCAACCGCTTCTAACATAGAAAGGATAATTTTAAAAGGTAATGTACCCTCACCGGTAAATCCCCCTTCGGGATGCTATTTCCACCCGCGATGCCCCATCGCTCAGGAAATATGCAGAGAAAAATATCCGGAATTTAAAAATTATAGTTTAAATCAATCGGAACATATGACATCATGTCACATGGCAGGGAAATAGAATGAAAAAACATTTTATACTATATTTATATATAATTTTCTTATTTTCAGCATCTTGCACTCTTTTCCAGAGTGAAACCGACAGTGTTGTAGATATGCTTCCCCGGGATTCAGATGTCCCGGGGTGGATAAGGGTCGATTCTCCGGCATACTATAAAAGCAAAGATATTAAAAACTATAATCGGGAATATAACGGTCTGGGAATTGAAAAACTAGGAGCATTGCTTTATCAGTCCATTGACGACCCCGATATTATAATAAAACTTGAAGTGCTGAAGTTTACTTCTGTTTTAAATGCTTATGGATTCTTCTCCATAAAAAGGGGGCCGGGTATATTTGAAGCAGGGCGGATAAACGAGTATTATACCAACTCCATGTCTATTATTCAGACCGGGGAATATGCAATTTATTCTGAAACAGGTAAAACCGACATGCTGCTTCGGAAAGATCTGAAAACATTTGTTAATATACCACTCCTTTACATCGGTCAGGATTATAAAAATGACAAACTCCCTGATAATCTGAATATGCTTAAAGGGTCAGACGGTTATGGAGTATTATATATCAGGAAGTCCTATCATAAATTTCCCTATGTAAACAAAATCTATTTTACTCAGTGGTCATGGGACAAGGATATGGTTGACGTATTTGTTTCCGAAAACAGTTCTTTTCATGATGCTTACGAAATCTACAGTAAAAGTACAGAGAATAATTATATCATGATATCATCTGACAATGTCTACACAGCATTCAAAAAAGAGCCCGATGATAAATACAGCTTTATATCAGTCAGTGATAAATGGATATTCGGCTGCTGGTCTGTGAGTGATTTTAATGAAGGGAAAAAAGTGCTGGATGAAATAAGGTCAAGAATCGAAAAATCTAAAAAATAAATTAGCCGTGTTTAATGTCAGGCACTAATCCGGAACTACGGGGATCTTTAAAATGAGTGACAGATATTTTCTTGTCGGAGATATTCACGGGCATCTTTCTAAATTGATAAAAATAATTACTCTTGTCAAAAAGGATTTTAAAAGCGGGGATTCATTTATTTTTCTTGGTGATTACATAGATAGAGGCCCTTCCTCATTTGAAGTTATAGAATTTCTAATTGAATTATCCGGGAAATATGACATTATATTTCTTACCGGTAATCATGAGGATATGTTTTTAAGGTATTTGATCAGAGGTGAAAATTACAGTACTTATATACGGAACGGCGGAGCTTATACCATTAAGAGTTACACGGAAAATCTTAATGATTTTATAATCCCGGAATCACATAAGATTTTTTTTAATAATCTGAAGTTATATTACGAGAGTGACGATTTCATAGCTGTTCACGCCGGACTTAATCCCGGGATTAAGAATATCTGTGATCAGAAAAAAAATGATATGATATGGATTCGTGAAGAGTTTTATAAATATCCTAAAAAATGGGATAAAACCGTAATATTCGGTCATACTCCGACTCCATATATTCATAATTCTGATTCAGTATATTTTGATGAAAGCCGCAATATTATAGGTTTGGATACTAATGCAATGTCCGATGGTTACCCGCTCTCCTGTATAAGGTGGCCCGACAGAAAAGTTTATCAGGCATATTAATAATGCACTATGCGAGGTCGAATGTTTAATAAACTCAATCTTATGATTCTATTGCTGATTCTATTTACATCATCGGCATATTCCGGTTATACTAAATCCGGTACAATAGAAACATTACGGGAGGACGGGTATGTCACGGTTCTTTTTTATGAAATACCTGATAAAAAGCAGTACTACATCCTGTCAAATGATGTTGTTATAGGTACGCTCATATCTATTCAGCAGATTCCCGATGTCAGCGGAAAGACGAGATTTATATGCGGTTATTCTCTTTTAAATACAAAATACAAAGAAAACCTGAGAACCGGTCTTGATATTGTTTATAAAGACACAGATAAAGAAATTGACAAAAGACTGCAGAAAAATCCATATATAGAATCAATTTTGTATAAACCTGAGATAATGACCCCCGTTGACGGCAGGAATATGGTTCTTATTCCTGAGGGGAAATTTTTCATGGGCTGCTCTGACTGCGACAGCGACGAGTTCCCTGAACGGCTGGAATTTACCGGTGATTACTATATTGATAAACAGGAAGTGTCAAACAACGATTTCAGGAAATATGCCGATGTTAAAGGTTTAACATACCCGGATTACTGGAAGGACCACATGGATAAAGGGGGGAATTTTACAAACCTCTATTTCGGATCCCTCCCTGTAATAGCAACATATCATGAAGCAGCCGGTTATGCTCTCTGGGCGGGTAAAAGACTCCCTACGGAAATTGAATGGGAAAAGGCGGCAAGGGTACCCGCATCTTTGGAGATGCCTGGTAAAAAAGGGGCTTTATACAGCTGGGGGAGCGGATTCAAAGATGGGCTTGCCAATACTGAAGAGTTGTGGCAGTCAGAAAAAACCGGTGAAAATTTAAAATTAATGATTTCAGAAAAATATCTGCCCATGGTCACCGTAAAGGGATATATACCGGTTGACATGTATGAAAAGGATTCACTCTCATATTATGGCGTGGCACACCTTGACGGAAATGCAATGGAGTGGACCGACAGCTGGTATCTCCCTTACAAAGGGAACAGCGTGGTGAATAAAAAATTCGGCACTCAGTATAAAGTAATAAGAGGTGGAGCATACTTCCTTTCAAAAAATGATGCCAGAATAACTGACAGAAAAACCGGCGGAATGCCAGATTTATATAAAGATAGAATCGCAGGTTTCAGGTGTGTTAAGAATATATCTGAAAGTGATAAAAAATAATGGTAATACCAGGGTGTTAATATGAGGATTTTTTATTTTCTGGCAAGGAATATCAGTTACACATTTGCTGTTACTTTTTTTCTCAGCATTTTCGGTCTTTTCGAAGGTTTATTTTCATATGTCATTGCCAGTTCATTTGTACTGACTTCATATGCAAAAATAACAAAATTATTCATCCAATGGCTTCCTCCTGTTTTTTTTGTCGTTATGTTTCTGTTTTATATAGCATCGGGATTCCTTACACCTGTTAAAATTCCAGCCTTTTTGAGAAGACATAGAAGAATTAATAATGCATTTAAAAACAACTTAAAACCGGGAAATGAATCATTACGGGAAACATACGGTGATTTTTCCGACCTTGTAATGAATAATACAACCGCATCTGTTTTTTTTACACTTTTTGCCGGGGTATCAATGACAGCTGTATTCGGATGGAAGTTTTACTTCACAGGTGAGATTAATCTCTCTGAGCTGGAACTTGCGCTGAAAATGATTCTACTTGCTACCGTTATTTCCATCATTCTTTTCGGTATGACAACTCATCTTCTTTCCGAATATTTAACTAACAATGAAAGAGCTGAACTGTACAACGAAATTCTGAAAAAAGGTGAGATGATCAAACCTCACGTTCTGTTCAGTGTCAGGATTAATTTTAATTTTTTCGTTTTCATTATGATTATCATTCTTTTTACATACGCCGCGCTTTTTGAAAGAATTAAGGCGTACGGCAGCAACAACCTGATTATTGTTGTTTTTATGTTCATAGCGGTTCTTGCCGCATCATTCCTGGCCCGTGTAAATGCTAATTCAATTCTTAAGATTCTAAATGATATGGCAAGGGTTACAAGGGAAATTGCTTCAGGGAAGAGATCAGGTTTTAAAGTTCTATCCCTTGGAAAGGAGTTCTCATCAATAGAGTACGCCCTTATGGAGATGGCCTGGGAAATCGATGAACACCGGAAAAATCTTGAATTAAAAGTTCAGGAGAGAACAGAAGAGCTTGAAAAAGCACTGAACGATTTGAAAAGCAAAGACGATCAGATTCAGAAACAGCTGGACATGGCATCTGTAATTCAGAGGAGTATTCTCCTTACAAAAATCGATGACTGGAATGAACTTAAATTTTCGGTTAAATATCATGCTATGGAAAAAATCGGAGGGGACTTTTACGATGTTTTTCAGCTGAAGGATAATAAAATAGGTGTTCTTATCGCCGACGTTTCCGGGCACGGTATTCCTGCTGCGCTTGTTACTGCCATGGCAAAGATATCATTCGGAAATGCCGGATATAAGTCCGATTCTCCGAAAAGGATTTTCCAGGATGTAAATAAAAACATCATTGATCATATGAAAACCCAGGACTATATGACATGCTTTATGGTTGTTATCGATGATGACTATAATATAACATATTCCAATGCCAGTCATCAGAAGGGGATTATTTTCAGGAAAGAGACCGGTGAACTGGAATTTCTTGATACAAACGGACTTTTCATCGGAGCTCTTGAGGAAGCCCGGGATACATACGAGGAAAAAACAACAAAACTTAATTACGGAGACCGTCTGATTCTTTATACTGATGGTATACCGGAAGCGCAGAATATTGAGCGGCAGGAATATTCAAATGAAAGATTTGAAAAATCAATACTCGCCCATAAAGATCTCAATCTTACTGAATTCACTGAGGTAATTCTTCGCGATGTTCAGAATCATATAGGTGAGATGGGTGCTATTGATGATATATCTCTTCTCATTGTTGAGCTCGTATCTGA
This sequence comes from Spirochaetae bacterium HGW-Spirochaetae-5, assembly GCA_002839285.1. Taxonomy (GTDB): domain Bacteria; phylum Spirochaetota; class UBA4802; order UBA4802; family UBA5550; genus WRGT01. Next base: position 21,467 of record PGXT01000011.1, read on the forward strand.
TGAAGCTATAGACCTGATTAAAAACTCCAAGAAACTTGTGAACAACCATAAGTATCTCGATGCGATAGAACTTCTTGAGAATGGTCTGGAAAAATACCCGGACAATCAGAAGATTTTATATAACCTCGGAAAGAATTATTTTAGAGTAAATAATTACAACAAAGCGGTTCAAATTCTTGACAGGTATCTTAAAAAGGATAAAAAGAACAAGTTTGCTTTTTATGTAAACGGAGCGTCTCACTATCAGATGATGGATTTCAAAAACGCAATTGAAAATTTTATTGCAGCAATACAGATTGATCCGAATATGTCTAATGCTCTCTTTGCTCTAGGCATGTCATACAAAAATCTTGGAGATTACGATACTGCAATTCAGACATTCGAACGGGTAATCAATATCGATGCTGATAATAAGATGGCACTTTTTGAAATTAAACAGATTGAAAAACTTAAAAGCGGAACAACAGCTTGAGACACAAAATTATAAGTATTTACACATCACATAACTGCAGAGAATATGAAAAAGAATATTAAAGACCTGGATTATAAAGAAGTAACAGCATTAATAAATGAACTGGGTGAAAAAGAGTATAGAGCCAAACAGCTTTTCATCTGGCTTTACGAGAAAAAAATTACCTGTTTTTCAGAGATGACAAATTTCTCAAAGGAGCTGAGAAGCAGATTTGACGAAATGTTTGTTGTTTCTCCGCTGGTACTTGAGGATAGACAGATATCCGGAATTGACGGCACTGAAAAATTTCTTTTCAGAACACTTGACAATCACTTTATTGAAAGCGTACTTATCAGAAGTGACGGCAACGATGAAGGAAGACTCACGATATGCATATCGTCCCAGGTCGGCTGCCCCATGGGGTGTAAATTCTGCGAAACAGCAAAGATAGGTTTCAAAAGAAATCTCTCTACGGGAGAGATTCTTGACCAGATATGCCATGTGAGACGTATTACCGGTTTAAGTAATAACAATATCGTTTTTATGGGGATGGGGGAACCTTTCATGAATTACGATAATGTTTTAAAGGCGGCAGATATAATGAACTATACCTTCGGGTTTCATCTGTCGGTAAGAAAAATTACTATCTCCACCTGCGGTATTATGCCGGCGATAGAGCGTTTCATCGATGAGAAAAGACCTTATAATATGGCCCTTTCTCTTAACGATACAGAACCGGAAAAGCGCCTGATTTTTATGCCTGTTGAAAAAAAATATCCTTTTAAAAGTATTGCATCGATGCTGAATAATAAATTTCCTGTATCGAGAAACAGGCTTACAATTGAATACATAATGAGAAAAGATAACATCTCAACTGAAGACGCGCGTAGATTAAAAAAAATGTTCAAGTATGCCAGAATTAAATTGAATCTGATCCCTCTTAATTCCGGTAACCATGAACTACCTATACCTGATAAATCAGAAATTGAAGCATTTGTTAATGAACTTGAGATAATGAACGTCCCGGTAACAATCAGAAAGAGCATGGGTAGTGATATTTCCGGAGCATGCGGGCAGCTTTCCGGAAAAAAATATAAACTGAATAATTCATCGAGAGAACAGCAATGTTAGAAATATTAAAATCGGTTCTAAACTGGATTCTAAGCCATAAGAAGTTTTTGTTTATATATATTCCTCTGGCTGTGTTTTTTCTCATGGTTTTCTATTCTGTATATATATATATCGGGTGGCTTGACGACAGAAGTAATGCTCTTGATAAACTTTCAAAATATAAGTCTCTTATAGATAGAACTGAAGAGATTAAAACGGGTTATCCCTATACAAAGAACGAAATTGAAACCGGCGCAAAAGTTGTCGATATCCCCACACGTATTTATGATAGAAATGGCGAGGTTATCGGAGAGTTCTTCGAAGAGAAACGTGAGATCGTTCCTTACGATTTTATCCCTGAATCACTGGTAAACGGAGTCATAGCCAGTGAAGACCGTGATTTTTACGATCATAAAGGTATAAGCTATACCGGAATAATCAGAGCTTTTGTTAAAAATATTATCAATTTCCAGGTGGTACAGGGCGGGAGTACTCTGACACAGCAGCTTGCTAAAGTTCTTTTTACAGATATGGAGAGAAATTTAAAACGGAAAATATATGAAGCCTACTGTGCCTTCGAAATTGAAAGACTATATGATAAAGAAGATATATTATCGATGTATCTTAATCTTATCTATTTCGGAAACGGATCATATGGAGTTGAATCGACTTCGAAGATGTACTTCGGTAAATCCGTAAAAGATCTGGATATAGTTGAGTCTATGATGATAGTTGCAACTATTTCAAATCCCGGAATTTACTCCCCATTAACCAGACTGAATAACTCTCTCAATAAAACCAGAAGAATTCTGGAATCTTATAGTGACGCAGGATACCTGAAGTCTGATCAGATTGACCTGCTCTTCAATGAATTCAGAAAAAAATGGGGAGTAGTTTATGAGAACAATATTGCTGTTCAATCCAAAATAGGAAGTTTTATATATAGTTCATACAGAATCAACCGCGCTCCTTTCTTTAATGAAAAAATCCGCAGGGAACTTGTTGAAAGATTTGGAGAAGAGGGTGTTAAGAGCGGAGGATTTTCCGTATACACAACAATCGATCTTCAGAAACAGGACGTTGCATTGCGGTCTTTAAAAAAAGGTATTCTTTCGCAGAGAGAGTATCATGTGAGAGTATCTAAATCTCTGAAAAACCCGGCATTATCTCAAAAAGAATTTGAAAAATCATTAAATATTGAAGGGGCATTGGTGTCGCTCGATCCATTTACCGGTGAAATTTTATCCTATGTCGGCGGATATGAATTTACCACGGAAAACCAGAACGATCACGTATCCCAGATAAGAAGACAGCCAGGTTCGTCGATCAAACCGGTTGTATATGCAGCAGCGATTGAGAATAAAAAAATTACACCTTCAACAGTACTTACAGATAAACAGATAACTTATAAAGGTAATTATACACCACAGAATTACAGTAATACTTTTACAGGTGATATAATTGTACGTCAGGCTCTGGTCAAATCATTGAATACAATCGCAGTTATGATTCTCGATAGAACCGGTTACGAAACACCTTTTTCTTATATTCAGAAATCCCTGTCGATACCTGATGGTGAAATGAATAAGCGGTTTATGAAAACACTCTCTTTTGCACTTGGAGCGTATGAGTTATCCCCTCTTGAAAATGCCGCACTTCAGGCTCTTCTCATAAATGGCGGAGATATTATTATACCCTACGGCATAAAAACAGTAAAAGATTATAATGGCAATATTATCTGGAATAATGAAAGTGAAGTTCTTGAAAAACTCGCATCAGAAAGAGACAGCATTGGTAAGATAATGGATCCGGCCGCAGCAAGGATTACCATCTCCATGCTGGAGGGTATAAAAGAACCTGATTCTTCGGTGTACTGGCTTGTAAAAAAATTCGGTATAAATTTTCCCTGTGCCGGGAAAACCGGAACAAGTTCCGGTTATAATGATGCATGGTTTGTCGGTTATAATTCTAATCTTGTTACGGCGGTCTGGATAGGAAATAAAACCGGATCAATTTCACTCGGGTCAGGCAGATCTGCAAGCGGTGTAGCTGCTCCGGTATGGGCTGAATATATTTCAGAAATTTACAGAGAGAACAAGCCGGCTGATTTCAGATCCGACATTGAAAACTTAACATCCGAAACAATATGTACCGAAAGTGGTGATGTTGCCGGCCGTAACGGGGAATGTTCAAAAACGGCCCTGCAATTATTTTATTCAGGATCTGAACCGGGTAAATTCTGCAGAATACATGTTAAACAGAACCAGTAATGGAGCAAATATGAACAGTAAACTTTTATTATTCTCAATTTTAATTCTTGTTGTGTCAAATCTCTCTTTCAGGTGGCCGCTGGATAATGGTGTTATTACATCAACCTTTGGTGAATCACGAGGGGATCATTTCCATGACGGTATAGACATGATAAGTCCCTCAGACAATGTCTACCCGGTAAAGGATGGTACACTTCTTTACGCATGGAATAAATCATTTTTTCCTCTAGAGAATTACTGGGGCGGGGGTAATTATAAAATTATAGCGCATGATAACGGAATCATGTCTGTGTATATGCACCTTCAGGATATTGATAGCCTTAAACTGAATTACAGCAACTCAGATGTTGTAGGCCTTGTTGGTAATACCGGTCATTCTTACGGAAAGCATATACATTTTTCCATATTAGATATTGAGAAAAAAGAATCTATTAATCCCATGAAATTACTTCCGGTACATAATGACCAGAAAGCCCCTGAAATTTATAACTTTTATATAAAGATAGATGACAGATACATAAGAATTAATGATAATTCCGATATCCGGCTGACAAAGCATTACCCGCTTCTGGTTGAAATTAAAGATACTATAAAAGGTAATGAAAATCTCGGCATTTATAGAATTAAAGCTCTTTTCAACGGCAAAGATGCAGGTGACCATGAATTCAGCAAAATTAATTATTCAGCAAATGGACTGGTTGTTAATAACCGGATATTCCCGGATCTGTTTGACGAGAAAGGTTATTATAAACTTTCAGGTCTTGTTTTTAACGAAGGAATAAACACTTTAGCTGTTACAGTTTCTGATTTTAATGGCAATACATCAGAAAAAGTATTTACTGTAAATGTAAACCTCGATATTCAATAAGTCTGCGGCAGAGAATAAAAGATCTGCAGTCTCTGTTTTCTTCCGGGCTATTCCGGGGTGAACGTGACTATAACAGTTCCTGATTTGCTGTAGAAGTACACATTGTTCCTTTCCTGAGGAGGTCTGAAGTTGGGAAATAAACTGTCTCATTTAAGAAGAGCACGAGGGATTAAACAATATAATCTGGCAAGGATACTTGATGTGTCCCCTTCTTTTTTATGTAAAATTGAAAAAGGGCTTCAGGAACCTACAGATATATTCAAAAAAAAATGCGCCGATTTTTTCAATGAACCGGAGGAATTTTTATTCCCTGTTACAGATAATAAAAAAGAGACTGTAATATCCGAAGGTGTATCAGGGGGCAACAATCTCTGGACGATACGGCTGAAAAAAAATCTTAAGCAGAATAAACTGGCTGAACTCATAGGATGCTCACCCTCATATTTATCAAAAATAGAAAAAGGACTTCAGGAGCCGAATAGTATTTTTAAAAAAAAATGTGCTAAAATTTTAAAAATTAAAGAGATGGATCTTTTTCCGGAAAGTAAGTCAGTTTAATGGACTATATTTTAATACATATAATAATTCTTGTAATACTACTGGCAATGTCCGCATTTTTTTCAGGAACAGAAACAGCGCTGTTCTCTTTAAAAAAGGCAGATCTTCACCGGTTTGAAATATCAAAAAAACCTGGAGAAAATTCCATCGCAAAGACGATGAAGGAACCTGAAAAAGTTCTTATAACACTTTTAATCGGGAATCTTTTTGTAAATCTTTCACTTACCGCAATAGCAACAAATTTCATGCTGAGTTATTTCGGACATTATGGCCATCTTATAACTATAGCATTTGTAACACCATTAATACTGATTCTCTCAGAAATAACACCGAAGATAATAGCGATCAATAACTTCCGTTCTTTAAGTAAAAGCTTTTTCCCCTATGTAAATTTATTCCATAAAATTTTATCTCCAATCAGATATTTTATTCTTTTTTATTCTAACATTATAATCAGTTTTTTGAATCTGAATCTTCAGCACAGCAATCTTACAGAGGATGAACTCGGTCATGTTATCACAAGCAGCGAAAAACAGGGTCTGATAAATAAACAGGAGAGTGAAATTCTCAAGAATGTCCTGAGGTTTACAAAAAAAGAAGCATCAAATATTATGTACCCCAGGAATCAGGCATTATTCATTGAATATGGCTCAACGATTGCCGAGGCAATGACATTAATTCTTGAAAATGAAATTGTCAGAATTCCTGTTTATAAAAATGATCCCGATAATATTGTAGGAGTTATTGACTCCAGAGATATGATCTCCTCCTTTCTGAGCAGCAGAAAAAAAAGTATAAATAAATTTATACGCCCAATTGATTTTTTCCCATTCTCAAAAGACCTGAATGAGCTTCTCAATGATTTTCTGAAAAAGAAGATTCAGATAGCAATTGTTGTAGATGAATACGGAGGAACCGCGGGAGTTGCCACTTTAAACTCGATTCTTTCAGCTCTTCTCGGGAAAGATTTCGGGAAGTGGGAAAATTTTAAAAGAGATATGGTCAGAGATCTTGGAGAGGGTAACTATATAGTATATGGTGAAATGCAGCTTGATGAATTTAATACTTTTTTCAATCTGAATCTTTTAAGCAGTAATTCCGATACAATCGGAGGTTATATTATTGAGGAGCTGTCCTCAATTCCTGAAAAAGGGGATTCCATTGTTATCGAAAATCTTGATTTAAAGATAAAAAGTGTAGTTAAAAGAACAATCAAAACTGTGGAAGTTAAAAAGATAAGCCACGAAAAGGCCAGCTGATGTCAGAATTTTTCATTTACCAGCTTATAATTGTTTTCTTTGTAGTCGCCTCTGCTTTTTTTTCAAGCATAGAGACTGCTATAATTTCAACACGAAGAATTTCTATCGAAACATTGAGTAAAAGAGGTGACAAGAGGGCTATCAGAAGCTTGAAAATTCTCAATGATATCGAAGACGCCATAGGAATGGTGTTAATCGGTAATAATATTTCAAATATCGCCGCCACTGCTTTTATTACTTATGTTGTAACTAAAGTTTATTTTTATAATGACACACAGCTGTTGTTTGTAACAATTATTCAGACAATGATTTTTCTTTTATTTTGTGAAATAACCCCTAAACTTATATCGAAAGCAAATTCAGAATCTATCCTGATGTTCTTCTCTATGCCGATTCTGATTTTAATGATTTTTTTTAGACCTTTAATTAAACTAGCACTTTTATTTTCTGAAACAATAACCCGTTTTTTCAATATTCAACCCGGCGAGATATCTCCTATTAAAAGCCGGGACGATATAGCCACTTTTATTTCTATCGGAAGAAAAGAGGGTATTATTGACGAAGAAAAAAATATTTATCTCTCCGAAATTCTTTCTTTTAAAAATGCCCATGCATATGAAATTATGATTCCGGCAGTGGACATTATCTCTGTTGATATAAATGATTCATGTAAAAGTATTATAGCAGTGATTGAAAAAACCGGATTTTCAAGACTTCCAGTATACATGACAAAGGATGACAATTTTATAGGTTATATTTATTACAGAGATCTTTTGAAAAATCCAGGCAGTAAAATTGATGATATCCTCATCGAACCTGTGTTTATACCAGAGACTAAAAATGTATTTGATATTTATAATAAAATGCAGAAAGAGAGAATACCTCTTCTGTTTGTAATCGATGAATACGGCAACACTTCAGGTATGCTTACATTCGAAGATATCGCAGAAGAGATTGTAGGTGAAATTCAGACTGATGACCATCCCACTGAAAAAATAATTACGAAGCTCACTGAAAAGAAATATATCCTCAGCGGCCGTCTTGATATTGATTACTTTCAGCGGTACTTCAATATCACAATTAATAAAAGACACTTTGAAACTCTCGCAGGGTTTATTATGAGTTTAAGTGGAGATATCCCCGTCAAAGGGGACCATATAAAATTTAAAGAATATGAATTTATAATTGAAGAAACAGGTTTAAGAACTATCGAAAAAGTTCTTTTTATACTACCCGGAAATAAAAAGTAAAAAACTTAACGCTGCAGCATCGGCCCAAGATTATCTTTACCGCCGAGTATATGCATATGCAGATGAAAGACCTCCTGACCCGCAGCTTTACCATTGTTAATAATTATACGATATCCGTAATCGGGGAGATTTTTATTTTTTGCAATCTCCTTTGCTGCTGTAAACATGGAGGCTGAAATATCGGCATCAGCCGGAGAAATATCATCAATAGACTCAATATGCTTTTTGGGAATGATTAATATATGAAGTGGTGCTGCCGGATTTATATCATTAAAAGCCACAACATTTTCATTTTCATATATTATCTGCGCCGGAATCTCTTTTGTCACTATTTTGCAGAATATACAGCTCATTTAATCACACTCCATGTAAAATATTATACCTCCACGCCGCCCGCCGCCTCCGGCGGCGTGGAGAATTGAGCTTTTTTACTTTAGAACAGTTAAAGAATAAATACTGATTTTAAATAATATTAGAATCATCCGCTGCTTCAGTTTTATCAGAGTCAGATTCAACTATTCCCGGGACAGGGGAAATATTATCATAATTTTTCTCTTCATATTCCTTTAAACTCTTCTCACCTGTTTCAAGATGTTTTTTCAGATTAATCAGAATATAATCCTGATTATTTATCTCTGTATTAAACAGTTTTAGAGTGGAATTATTACTGTACATACCCAATTTAAATTTTAAAATATCAGGGTTCATATAATCCTGATCAAATATAATGGTAATTCTATTACTCTCTTTATCAGTTTTACTCCATGTATGCTTTGTAATCCGGAACGATCCGTCAGGCTTAAGAACTGCAGTATCTCCCGATTTGATAAATTCATTATAATCGGTAATATCAATTATTATATTATACTCCTGGGCAAGCATAAACATAATCTTCTTAACAGGAAATTTTTTAAAGAAAATCATGGCACTCTCTTTTGTCTGTCCCGGAAGAATAAACTGGAACTCGGTAAAAAAGAATTTTTTATCGGGGAGTTTATTAATATTTTCTTTTGTATTTAAGAAACAACCGGTAAAGAAAAATAGTAAAAAAAGAATTACTGCATGATTTCTAAGCATTTTTTTATTCATATAATTATCACCATAAAAATTTTAATAAAGCAGGAAGCGCAACAAATGTTCCGATTGAGGATCCTATTGATGAAAAAACAAATACAAGAAATATTCTTGTAAGTCTGTTGCTCCACCAGTCTCTTATTTTTAAAGCATTACCGTTAAGCTGTTCAAAATCTTTTATCCTCGGCTTCACAAGCATTGCCTGAACTAAAGCTGTTACCATGCCTGCACCTATGGTGGGATTCAGACTTGTAACAGGCGCCGCAATGAAAGATACAACAATTGTGACCGGATGAGCCAGCGCCAGAACAGATCCGATTACAGTTAAAACACCATTGGCCATGATCCACACAAAAATAAATTCTTTAGCAACGCTCTCTTTACCGAAGAAAAAACCCGCTGCAAAAAAAATCATTATTATAAGAGGGATAGTCCATGGGATTATTTTACCTGCAATACTTTTGGGAGGTATAAAATCGATCTGATTTTTCACCTCATCAGATACTGATGTCTGGATGTTTTTCAGTATACCTGGAACATGACCAGCTCCAACAACTGCGATTGTAATATCTCCCGATTTCTGCTGAATCCCATGCGTAAGATAAAGATCTCTTTCGTCTATAAGCACCTTTTTGGTTTCAGGCAGTTCCTTCGAGAATGATTGAACCAGAGCTTCAATGGCATCCTTTTTTTTAAGATCTTCAATATTTAAATTATCAAATTCTTCGTTTTCAGTAAATATCAGGCTTCCGAGGAACTTAAATTTATCTTTGAATGGTGTTAAACGCCATGCTCTTTTTAGAGTTATTCCAATATTCCTGTCTATAAGCTGCAGCTTATAACCATGATCTTCTGCAAGATTTATAGCCCTTATGAACTCTTCTCCAGGTCTGCTGCCGGTTTTTTCAGATATTTTTTTTTGAAAAGATGAGAGGACAAACTGGCCTATAAAGAAAAAAAGCTGTTTCTTCTTTATTATTTCAAAAATATCAAGTTCCTCATATCTCTTTTTTTGCGTAATACTCTGGTATCTCTGCTCATCAAGTTCAATACATACTGTATCAGGTTTGATCTCCTTTATTTTATCTTCAACCAGTTGAGCAGAGTTTTCAGAAACATGTGCAGTACCTATGAGGTAAACGATTTTACCCGTACTGAAACTGATTTTATGGACATTATTTTCAATTTCATCTATGTCCGGTCTTATATAGTTCATTTTCACCTTGATTTTAAAATATTTAAATTTACATATGCTTTTATGTCAACCGGGTATAATTGTTATTTAAATCCGGTTTTTATTATAATATTTAACGAATGAAATAGTTAACAATCTGTCGTTTCGACAGGCTCAATACACCGCATTTCGAAGAAGCGTTAGCGACTGAGAAATCTTGGATTTCTCACATACGTTCGAAATGACAGGATCTAATTCAGTTGTGAAACACCATATTTTGTAAACAAAATCGCTCACTATTTGTGGAACAATACCGATTTTATTATTATCAAAAGCAGAGTATTTATGGCAATATAAAAAATTTATTTTTAAATTTTTACAGGTAGCAGATTATTTTTTTGGGTGCGTATGCGCGAAGCACTGTGCCCCAAAAATAAAACCGCTACCATTTTTACATATCGTGAGTAAGAATTTGGACCTTGATTATTGTTACAGTCAATAAGCAATAACTACTGAATATGTATAAAATAATTTTTTTCTTTCATAAATGTTTCTTGAGAATAAAAATGTTTACATTAATTTTTTGTTATGATTATCTAAAAATATAAATTTTACATAGCCGGAGTTAAAAATGGGAAATGATAAAGCATTTACAAACAGCTACGATTCAGCAGATAAAATTCTTACTGGGAAAATTCAGTTAAAAACCATGGGGAAAGATGATGCAAAGTCGATTTATGATTTAACTGTTGAAGGATTGGAGCTTTATCCCGACTATAGTGACTATATTCTTGATGCTTCCAGCGTAAACGAAGTGACAGCAGCATCTTTCGGATATTTAATGAAAGCACTCGGAGCAGTAAAAAAAACTGCAGGATATATGATTCTTATATTGACAGAAGATATATTACAGAAATTTATGATCACTAATCCGGAAATGTTCGATTATTACGCAGTTTTTTTTAATACGGAAGATGCAGTTAAATACATTAAATCAAAAAGATAACAAATGATAAACCAGAATAGTTATATTACAATAAGTCTCAGCGACTTAAAACAGAATATGATGGTGATAAAAACCGGTAATATTCCAGTATGGAGAAAAAATAAAACAGGACAATTTGTTATTGTCCCTCTGGAAAAGCTTGAGCAGTTTCTCGGAGATAATGAGAAAACTGACATCGTTTTTTTTATTGATGAGGAGTGGAAAACCCAGATCATCACTGGTGATGAAGATGCGATAAAAAAAATGATAATAGGCCAGAACAGGGTATCAAATACCGGTGCTGAATTCTATCAGGAGAAACGGATAGAATTCCAGAAGATGACCCCTCTGCAGAGAGATAAAAAATATCAATCTGTTCTTTTCTCTCTTCAAAGCATTGAATCTTCCAAAAAGGACTTAAGCGAAGAACTTCTGGTTAATCTCATAGAAGCTGTGTCAGATGCTTTTGTACTTAATAAAGCCACTTTTGAAGAGAATTATGAAGATAGTTCAAATGTCTCTTCCGATCATATCAAAGCGATGGCCAGGAATACCACATCTTTAGTGCAGAGTATAATGGGTATTTTTAAGAACAGCAGTGCGACTAACAATTTTATAAATATGCTCGGAGAAAAATCCACAGGGTCAACCCTTGATCATATGAACTCGGTTTTTCTGATTTTTCTGCCGCTCTGTTATTTTTATAATTCATATTTTGCCAAAGGAAAAATTGCCCGGATCAGATCTGAATACAGATCTAAATATTATAAATATTATCAGAAACTTATTCCCGAAAATCCTCCTGAAAGTCTTGAAGATGTTTTTAACGGAGGGATGCGGGAGATCCCCATGGATAAACTCCTGCAGTTCAGTATAGGTGCTCTGCTTCATGATATAGGGAAAATTGATAATATCGATTATTTTGAAGGACAGGGTGCATACGACAGAAAAATCATAATGAAACATGCTCCGATCAGCTACAATATGATTGTCAAAACACGTGAATTTGATTCCGAAGTTGCTCTCCTTGCAGCTCTTCATCATGAATATTATAATGATCCTGCCGGCTACGGAATTTCTAAAATACTCTTCCCCGACAGTACGAGAAAATTTAAAACACCTCAATATTGTCTTACATATGATATATCAGAAATTAAAAACGGCAGAGCTCTCGCATATGTTCCTATCAAATTACTCGAGATTGTTGATGTTTTCGATGCACTGACAGATAAAACCCGGCGCTATAGAGAGAAAGAGTTTTCGATAGATGAAGCCCTGGAGATAATGAAAAATGACTTCATCGAAAAAAGTCTAAAGATTGACCCCATTCTGTTTACTATATTTCTCGATTATATAAACAGCCACTCTGTACTTAAAGATAAAACATTACTTCAGAAATTAATGATTAAATAACCCACTGGAAAAGCATTTTGAATAATTTTAATTCGATTAAAGTAGTTCTTTTTAAAAAGGATGATTTAAAGTATAATATGGCTGCTGATATTATCAGGCATGCAGAGAATGAAAAAAAAACAATAATAGAGTTTGCAGATGAGGATGATCTTTCTGTAAAAATAGATGAACTTAAAAAAAAATACAATTCAAAAGAGGTATTAATACTTAAGGAGTTTATGGGTAGGAAATTTCAGAAATGCCCCGGATCTCCCAATGTAATATGCTGCAATTATTATCTTTTGAATACCTGTTTCAATTGTCTATATAACTGTACATACTGCTTTTTAAATTCCTATCTTAATTCATACGGGATTGTTCAGTTTTTAAATCTTAACGATCTTTCTGATGTCATCAGAACACATTGCGAAAGTCATGATCATGCAGTTCGTGTGGGTACCGGAGAATTTACAGACTCATTGATGTTTGATGAGGTGACATCAATTTCAAGTGAACTGATAGAGTTAACTTCATCAATCCCGAATCTCTTTCTGGAGTTTAAGACAAAATCGTCTAACATCGACCATCTGGAAAATGTCAAAAACAAAGGGAATGCCGTTCTTGCATGGAGCGTTAATACACAACGGAATATTGATTTGTATGAAGAGGGTGCATCCAGTCTGACTCAGCGAATTAATGCGGCTGCGAAAGTCCAGTCATGGGGGTATCATACCGCTTTTCATTTTGATCCGATTATCAAATATAAGAATTTTATTGAAGAATATTTCAAGGTCATCGAATTTATGGCGGAGAAACTTGATCCGTCAAAAATTATATGGATATCACTTGGATGCTTCAGGTATAGCCCCGGCTTTAAAGAGATAATTAAAAATTCATTTCCCGGAGAAAAACTTACCGTAGAAGAGTTGTTTCCCGGATGTGACGGCAAATACAGGTATCTTTCACCGGAAAGAACTGAAATTTTCAGACAATTCAAAGAAAAAATTGAACATCATTTCCCCGGAGTCTTTATCTATCTCTGCATGGAAGATAGTGAAATATGGCATGAAGTTTTCAATAAAAATTATTTGGAATCTGACGATCTGGAGAGAGATTTTAATCAGTATTTACTTCAAAAATACATGAAATAATCTTTACTTTAGATATCAGAATCTCTATATGGATAAAGAGGTTCACATAGATTAGTGATACAGCTTATTGAGGTAAGCTTATCATTTTTAACGGTAAAATTGTTAGCCGCTTTGCCTTCGGAAAAGCGGAGTTAGGTTGCCATCAATTTTTTAAACAATTATTTATCGGGCTGTTAAAAATTCAACAAATGTAATGACCGGGGGAGACCAAGCTTGCAGATCAGCGATGTAAAAGAAAACCAGAGAGAATTGAACCAGTTAAAAATTAAAACTGACGAATTATTTGACTCAATTGGAATCGATAAAATAAAATTCAGACTTTCCGAACTGGAGCTTCTTGTTCAGAGTGACGAAGCATGGAAGGATCAGGCTAAATTTACTGAATTGAATCAGGAGATAAGTAAACTCAAACGCAAGATTGACCCCTGGATCTCCATTAAAAATGATATTATAGAATCACTTGAAATGATAGATATGGCTCTAGCCGAGGGGGATATGGAACTCCTTGCTGAAATATCTTCAAATATAAAACTGATTGATGAAAGATTTAATGAGCTTGAAACACGTGAACTCCTTTCTGATATCGATGATACAAAAGATGCATTTATTACTATTCATCCCGGTGCAGGGGGAACCGAATCTCAGGATTGGGCCAGCATGCTTTTACGTATGTATACACGATGGGCTGAACAGAATAAATTTGCCGTTGAGTATATTGATCACACTCAAGGTGATGAAGCGGGAATTAAAAGTGCTACTATCCTCATAAAAGGAGAATATGCATACGGATTACTTAAGGGTGAAACCGGGGTCCACAGACTGGTGAGGATTTCACCTTTCGACGCAAATAAGAGACGGCATACCTCATTTGCCTCTGTTGAAATTATTCCCGATGTCGATGAAACGATCGATATTGATATAAATGAAAATGACCTTAAAATAGATACGTATAGGGCATCCGGTGCCGGAGGGCAGCACGTAAATAAAACCGATTCAGCTGTACGGATTACCCATTTACCCACAGGAATAGTAGTACAGTGTCAGAATGAAAGATCACAGCATAAGAACAAAGCATTTGCCATGAAAGTGCTGAAAGCGCGTATATATGATAGACGTCAGGCGGAACTCAATGAAAAAAAACAAGAGTCAGCCGGAGAGAAGAAGGATATATCATGGGGCAATCAGATCCGGTCTTATGTTTTTCAGCCATACACACTTGTAAAAGATCACAGAACCGGCGAGGAGACAGGGAGCGTTGATTTTGTTTTTGATGGTGAACTGAACAGATTTCTCTATGCCTATCTTAAAAATAAGAAGAATTCATAATCATCCGGCGGTATGTAATTGATCTGGAATTCCTCAAAAAATAAAAAAATGAAATCATTAAAACCGCAGCCTTTGAGTTTTAATGATTCATTCCATATTGACATGAGTGATATGGATTTATCCGATTCGATTGAATCGCTTCCGGGTCTTTCTGGTACAAAAAAACTCTTCCTTGGCAGATTCAACAGCGACAACCTCTATGCTATGATGGATAAAATAGGTCTTATAAAACATCTTCAGTCTATCGGATTTGATGAATTGCTTGTGGATATTGATGTTGACCAGAACCGCATCAGCTACATGAGGCTGTACTGGAGAGAGAAAACACCATCGAAGCAGCTGATAGATCTGAGAGTAAGCGAGTCATCATTTATTCCGGATAAAAAATTTTTTAAAAAAAATGCTGTGATAACACCTTACAGTATGATAGTGATAGAATGGCTATCTGCAAAAAACCCGCTGAAAGACTTCAATGATGAAAAACCGCAGCTTCCGGGGCAGACCAATCCCGGCCTTGGAGTTTTGAAATACTGCTTTGAAATGCTCTATATTATGGCTAAAGAGGTTTTTAAAGACGGATTTTTAGATATACCGGATCATATGCATGGTGCGATAATGTATTCGAAAAAGTTTAAATTTTTTGATCCTGCCCATGAGGGTATAATAAGAGCTGTCGGGCGTGATCTCCGCAAATACTCTCTTTCTGATATCTCCTGGGGAGTTTTAACCGGAACCATAATTGATTTAAGCACCAATAAGCCGGCTATTTATGATCCAGGCGAGCAGATTCATTATGTTTCAAAAAGAATGAAAAAGTATTTCGAATCAAAGATGTATAGAACTGTCTTAATGAAATACTACGAAAAGAAACGATACTTTTTTGATTATGATGAGATGGTCAGGAAGAGAGAGGAGATACTCCGTTCTAATAAGATCGAAGATCTTTAGGATAAATAATTTTAATTTTTGACATCCTTTCAAGTTCAGATATCTGCACCTGAAGATCCTGCTGATAAGCTTCCATTTTTAAATTATTCTGCTTCTTATAACTGATTATTTCATTCATTAAATCTTCATGAAGCAGAACTGAATTTCTGTAATTTATTATCTCGGTGTTCTCCGTTTTAAAATTTTTGTTCAGGATTTTATTAAAGTCGAAGCGGTATTTGCGGATTATTTCATCTCTTATTTGTGAAATACTATAATCGGCTGCGTTAATTTCATCAATTAACGCAGCCGCTGAATTTATAATATTTAAAATTTCATCATCTTCATCGTTACTGCTTTTAATCAGCTCAGATAAAGCTTTCTCTTTCACAAGGAGTGAGTTCAGAAGTGCTGTTTTAGATTCAAGACCGTTAAGAAGACCGCAGAAGAGATCTCTTACATCATCCCTCAATACTGAAACTCCCCTTTGAACCGATATTTATATTTTTGTCAGATCTTGTTTCATTGGCGGAAATCTGATCCCATGCTTCGCGTATTCAGGGAGAGTAGCAGTTCTGTAATTATATCCTGAGCCTTAATAATGTTATTATTAACCACATCATAAGATTTAGGGGACATGTTATCTAGGGCGATGGTGAGAAATTTAATAGCGCCGTCATAAAGCATGACAATAAGCTTCCCCTGGTTGGCAGTTGTTATTTGAGTCTGCTTATATTGATTATACGGGTTAGTGTTTGACACTTACTTGCTCCAGTTCTCTTTTTGTTTTATAATACTATTATCGTATCAAATTCAAGTTAACTTTACTCGATTAAATAACAGGAAAGCCGCAAAGCATAAATTTTACAACAGCCGTTTTAAATCCTGAAATTTAATCTTTCAATACACTATATTCTATCATTATTTAAAAACATTTTCAATTTTTAAAAGTATTTCATTGTATTTTTCATAGGTTTTATCAACAATCTCATCCGGAAGAGGAGGAGGTGGAGAGTTTTTATCCCATGGTGTTGTATCAATATAATCTCTTATAAACTGTTTGTCGTAACTTACCGGAGATGATCCTTTTTTATAGAGTTTTCCATCCCAGAATCGCGAACTATCTGGAGTCATAACTTCATCTATCAGAATAATCTCTCCATTGTGATAACCGAATTCAAGTTTAGTATCGGCAAGAATTATTCCGGCTGCTTCAAGTTTATCTCTTCCGAACTTATATACCTCTTTTGTTATCTCTGAAAGAAATTCCGAATCTTTCTCCCCGATATCTTTTTTCATGAAATCGATGGAGATATTCATATCATGTCCGGTATCCTCTTTTGTAGCCGGAGTAAAAAGTGTTTCAGGGAATTTTTCAGCCATTTCCAGTCCGGCGGGGAGTTTTATTCCTGAAATCTCCCCTTTCTCCTGGTACTCTTTCCAGCCGCCGCCGATTATATAACCGCGGGCAACACATTCAAAATCGATCCGTTTTGTTTTCTTTACGATAATTGATCTGTCTTTAAATATTTCCGGATAATTTGAATATGGTGCGGGAAAATTGCTGAAGTTATCTTCAACAATATGATTTTTGATAAATCCGATCTGCTTAAACCAGATATTTGATATTTTATTAAGTATTATACCTTTACCGGCAATACCGTTAGGGAATATATAGTCAAAAGCCGAAATCCGGTCAGTTGACACTATAAGCATATGTTCGTCATCCACAGGGAACAGATCACGGACTTTCCCCTGGTATAGTTTTTTTATTTCCGGAATATCTATTGAAATAAGAGGTTTCATTGTCACTCCTTTACTTGTTTAATTTCTTTAATAATAGTTCATTTACAACCTGAGGGTTTGCTTTCCCTTTAGATTCTTTCATAATCTGCCCCACAAGAAATCCTATTGCTTTCTCTTTTCCGTTTTTGTAATCATCTACAGACTGCTGATTTCCGGCGAGTACAGTATCGATAATCCCCTCTATGGCCGATGAATCGCTCACCTGAACAAGCCCTTTATCATCGATTATTTTCTGCGGAGCATCACCCGATTCGATCATATCCCTGAAAACTGTTTTGGCAATTTTACCGCTGATTGTATTGTTGTCAACCAGCTTCAAGAGCTCGGCTATTCCGGAAGGTTTTACCGGGAAATCAGAAATCTTTTCCGGATCTTCAATGCGCCCGAGTAGTTCGCTTGTTATCCAGTTGGCGGCTTTCTTGGGGTTGGCACCTTTCTGAACTGTCTCTTCGAAATAATCGGCCAGCTGTTTAACAGAAGTAAGCACATCGGCATCATAATCGGATAAGCTGAATTCAGATACAAATCTGTTTTTCTTTTCATCTGGAAGCTCCGGAAGTTCACTTCTCAGTTTTTCCACATATTCTCTGGTTATAACCATCGGGGTTAAATCGGGATCGGGGAAATATCTGTAATCGTGAGCATCCTCCTTTGAGCGCATGCTGTAGGTCTCCTGACGGTCGGCATCCCACAGACGGGTCTCCTGGACGATGAGATTTTTTTCACCAGATTCGATAAGTGACAACTGTCTCTCGTATTCGTAACTGATTGCAGCTTTTACAGCTTTAAAAGAGTTGAGATTTTTAACTTCAACTTTCTCGCCGAACTTTGGAGCACCCACTTCGCGGACAGAGATGTTAACGTCGCACCTGAGACTCCCTTCCTCCATATTCGCATCTGAAACATTTATATACTTAATTATTGATTTGATCTTTGTAAGATAATTATAAGCCTCTTCGCCTGTTCTCATATCCGGTTCTGAAACTATTTCCGCAAGAGGGACTCCGGTCCGGTTAAGATCGACAAAGGATACATTATTTGTAAAATCATCGGAATGCACCAGTTTGCCCGCATCCTCCTCAAGATGAAGACGGGTTATCCCTATTCTTTTCACTTTACCATCGGACATTATATCTATATAGCCCTTAGTGCAGACAGGCTTGTCGTATTGTGAAATCTGATATGCCTTAGGCAGGTCCGGGTAGAAATAATTTTTTCTGTCGAATTTACTGTATTCAGCAATTTCGCAGTTAAGAGCAAGCCCCGCAAGTATACCTTTATTCAGTACATCCTCGTTCAGAACAGGGAGTACACCGGGCATTCCCGTGCAGACAGGACATGTCTGACTATTCGGTTCTGCCCCGAATTTTGTAGAACATCCGCAGAAAATTTTTGATTCAGTATTAAGCTGAACATGCACTTCAAGTCCGATTACAGATTCATACTGCATAATTCCCTCTAATATTTTTACTTGATTTTATTTATGCTTTAGTTTGGACTGAATTTTGTCAAGTAAACCAGTATTTATTCAGTAATTATTCCTGAATATAGGTAGCAAAATATTTTCGGGGGTGCGTATGCTCCGCATACGCTGAAATGGGGGATTACGGGGGCGCAGCCCCCGTAATCCCCCATTTCAAGCGCAGCGCGAAGCGCTGTGCCCCCGAAAAAAAACTTCTACCCTGAATAATTTTCAGGTTAAATAACAAAAATTATATATCCCCGCCGCCTTCGGCGGCGGGGATAATAGTGCTTTTTTTACATTAAAATATATGTCCGGGAATTTACATTGAAAAAATTCTGTATTATTTTATCAGTTCTTTTTATCACCGGAACAGCTGCGGGGAAATATTATGGAGATTACATTCTAACCGCATCTCTTAAGGGTGAATTTTCCATATTTTCATTTATTTTTTCACCTTCTCAAAGCTTTACCGACACATATTCGCTTCTTAACAGCAGCAGCGATTACCGGAGGCTCTCGGGCTATTACGCCTACCGGGAATCAGGTTTAATCGATCTGGATTTTTTGGTTGAAAGATACAAAAGTGAAGATTCAGATATAATAAAAAAAGTAATTATCTGGGTACCTGAAGATTATTATGACAGAGAAAAACTAGTGGACTTTTATAAGAAATTATATAACCTGAGTCCTGAAAATATTCAGAAAAATTTAGCATTAAAAATCGGGAAATAAAAGGTACTGGAATATGAAAAAAATAAATCTTGCTGCAGTAATTGTTTCAATGTTAATATTTGCAGCCTGTTCAGGAGATACTGTTAAAAGCGTACAATCTGTTCCGAATCTTATCAGTGAGAAGTTTATCAGTGATACAGAGTATGAAATAGTATGCATTGGAATTCCCAAAGAGGGTCTGTCGGGAATTCAGAAAGAGGAATCAGCTAAACGGGCAGCTTTACTGAATGCTTATTATTATTCAAAAAACAGATTTGATGACACTGTCAGACCTGATGTGGACGGGAAGGTGACCAAATTTACGATGCATGAAGATTATGCAGAGATAAAATATATAATATCAAAAAGTAATTTGAAAAAGAGATTAAAATAGAGATTAATATCATTCCTTACCGTTGTCTATGGTTTACCGATTTAACAGTATAAAAGAGGAGATCTAAGATGTTCAATGTTGAACATCATCTCCGCAATGATTAATAATCAAGGATTGTAATATGAAAGCAATGGATAACGAAAACAGTATTTATATCGAAAAGATCTGCTCTGGTGCACAGGCAGCAACAAAAGCCGTTTCGACAATGACAACTACTCAGAAAAATCTGATTCTTCATTCTATAGCCGGCAAATTGAGAGAACAGAAGAGTATTATAATTCAGGAAAATGATAAGGATCTTGCCGACGCAAAGAAGAATGCTCTCTCAAGTGCTTTTTATGACAGGCTTCTTCTTGACGAAAAAAGAATAGAAGCAATGGCTCAATCTGTTGAAGAGATTGCAATGCTTGAAGATCCAATCGGTAAAATAGACAATATGAAAATCCGGCCTTCCGGAATACGTGTCGGACAGATGAGGGTTCCACTCGGAGTCGTTGCTGTTATTTATGAATCGCGCCCTAATGTTACAATCGACATTGCAGCTCTTTGCATCAAGTCAGGAAATGTTGCAATTCTCCGCGGCGGAGAGGAGTCTGTAAATTCAAATATTTGTCTCAGCAATATTGTCAGAGATGCTATTTCCGAACTTCATCATGATCCGAATATTGTTATTTTTATGGATAAATTAAACAGGTCGCTTGTACCGCTTCTCCTGAAGAGAGACGATGCCATAGATATAGTTATCCCCCGCGGAGGCGAGGGACTTATAAAAATGGTTGTTTCGGAATCATCAATTCCTGTTATAAGGCATGAAAAAGGGGTGTGTCATCTTTATATAGATGAATCCGCTGATAAGGATATGGCCGAGAGGATAGCTGTAAACGGAAAGGTTCAGAGACCAGGTGTATGCAATGCTCTTGAGACCCTTCTCATACATGAATGTTATCCATATAAAGAGAGTCTTATTAATGTACTTCTAAGCAGCAATGTTGAAATAAGAGGATGTGACAAACTTCTGGAGATAAATCCAAGAGATATAGTTAAAGCTTCTCCGGAGGACTGGTCTACGGAATATCTTGATCTGATAATTTCAGCAAAAATTGTAGCCTCTTTCGACGATGCTGTTAAACACATATCAGACTATAGTTCCGGTCATACCGAAGCAATAATTACATCTGATTATTTTAATGCAGAGCGGTTTATGAAAGAGGTCGATTCTTCAGCAGTCTTCCTTAATGCCTCTACAAGATTTCATGACGGAGGGGAGTTTGGTCTTGGAGCTGAGGTCGGGATCTCAACGCAGAAGCTTCATGCCAGAGGTGTAATGGGCATAGAGGGACTTACAACATTAAAGTATGTAGTTTACGGCAATGGTGAAATCAGATAAAGCTGAAAGAATCGGGATCTTCGGAGGGACCTTTAATCCAATACATCATGGACATCTGATAAATATTGAATTACTGCTCGAACATTTTAATCTCGATCATGTACTTTTTATCCCGGATAGAATACCTGTACATAAAAATGTCGCCGGGAAGGTTACCCCGGCAGACAGGCTTAAAATGGTTGAACTTGCCATTACAGGTTCAGAAAAGTTCAGTTCCTCGGGAATTGAAATCAATAGAGAAAGCGCATCCTATACAATAACAACTCTGCATGAATTAGAAGAGATCTATCCCGGTGATGAGCTTTTTCTTATAATCGGATCAGATTCATTTAATGAACTTGACACATGGAAAGATTACAAAAGTATACTCTCCGGATATAAAATAATAGTAATGATGCGCCCCGGTGATACAGAGTTAAGAGAAGATCTTTTAACTCATGCATTAAAGGTTGAGCGGTACAGTGGTGCATTGATAGAGATCAGTTCATCCATGATCAGAGAAAGAGTTAAAAATAATTTACCTGTAAGATATTTAACAACTGATAATGTTATTGAATTTATCAGAATTAAGGGGTTGTATAAAATTGGACAATAAATATGTAAAATTAATTTTCGCAGCTGCGGCAGTTTTTATCATTTTCCTGACAATTAATTTCTATAGAAAATATAATAGAAATGTAATAGATGAAATTATAAGCATGGATGATATGATAAATGTCCTCGTGGCAGGGAGGAATGTTTATAATGAAAATACATTCTCATTCTATGCTCTTATTACAATAAATCCTGTTAATAATAATATCGGAATTACATTTATCCCGCCCGATTACCGTATCATGATGAATGATGATGGTACGAAAATTAAAAAAATATCTGAAATTGATCTGTATTATTTCGACAGAATCAAGTATACTCTGAAAAAAGACATTCAGATGAATGTTCCTTTTTACATTAAAGTATATTCTCCAGATGTGGTAAGAGCTGTAAATCTTATTGAAGGCATAGATATTTTTTCCATGGACCAATCCGGTTTTGCAGATAAAAACAGTTTCGGTTTAAATTATCTTGATGGTGAGAGGACTGTAAGTTATATAAACAGTTCTGAAAAGAATTCAATATACATGAAGTATGACAGAATTCTCGATCTGCTGCTTACTCTTTATAATGACAAAGAAAACAGAAAAAAATTATTCAACATTGAATTTATCAGTGAAATGTTTAAAAATATAAAAACTAATCTGCTGAATCAGGAACTCTATTCAATTGCAGAAATAGTATTTAAAAAAGGTAATGTCGATTCGACACTTCTTCCGGGAGGATTCAATAACGGATATTATGTTGTTGATGAGTTGAGCTACAGAACTTATCAGCAGGAATTTCTTACCAATCTTGTCGTTGAAACTGAATCGGAACCCACTGCTAAGATTAAAATTTTAAACGGTACAAGCATTCCGGGACTGGCCAGAAAATTAAGAAATGACCTTATCCGGGATGGCATGAATGTTGTCGAATTCGGTACATCTAATTACCCGCCTATATATGATTCCATAATAATATGCAGAAAATCTGATATAAAATCTGTGAACAAAATAGCCGAGATGACAGGTATCGGTAAAATCCATTTTGTTACCGATACTACCCAGTTGAATAACATTATGATAATTGTCGGCGAGGATATGGCTAAGTGAAAGGGAAGGTTAAAACTAAACCGGATGAAAGTTCAAATGCACTCTGGCGGGATTGCCTTTTGCATCTGGACAGTAAAAAAGCATTAGAACCTGTTTTTATGGATTTGAGAAGAGTTAACTCTTATCTGGATTATTTTATAATTGCAACTGGCAACTCACAGACACATTGCCGTGCTCTTGCCAGAGATATTTCCGAATTCCTGTACAGTAAAGGGGTAAAAGAACATGGCAGTCACGATTCCGATTCCGAGTGGATTGTTCTCGATTTCGGGGAATTGATTGTTCATATCTTTACGGAAGAGATGAGATCATATTATCAGCTTGAAAAACTTTGGGCTGACGCTGAAATAATTAGTCTGATTTAGGAGATAACTGCTATGAGCAACAGAAGTGATAAACTGGATATTGTTGAGATTATGAAAAATGCATCTGCTGATGACAGAATTCCATGTGCTAAAGTTTTTGAGGTGATTAAAGAGTATACTTTTTTTCCGGATATAGCAGGTTTTACACTTACTCAAAATAAAATCAAACTTACATTCTGTCAGCTTGGTCTGTTCGGATATCCTGAGGGGAAAAATATTCCGGAATGCGAATCGGTATCAGAAGAACTGGAAGACAAAATTTTTGACAGAATTG
Source organism: Spirochaetae bacterium HGW-Spirochaetae-5 (assembly GCA_002839285.1). Lineage (GTDB taxonomy): Bacteria > Spirochaetota > UBA4802 > UBA4802 > UBA5550 > WRGT01. Next base: position 45,352 of record PGXT01000011.1, read on the forward strand.
AAGATGATAAGCTCCCTTGTGCTGCAGCATGGAATATTGCTGCAGAATTAAAAATTACAAAATTAGAAGTAACATCCGCCTGCGAAAAACTTGGAATAAAAATTAATAAATGCCAGCTTGGCGCTTTTTAAATATAATGATTATTTAGAATTATCACTGGTTGTTTTCAGTAATTATTCATATATTTTTTAGTTAGAAAAATATATATTCCCGCCGCCTTCGGCGTCGTGAATAAAAGAGATTCGTCTAATTTAGAAAAAATAAAAAAAAAATAAATACCGGTTTTTTTATAAAATCTGCTATATTGAATATATTAAAATAAAATTCAGAGGAATATATTCATGAAAAAACTACATCTGCTTGCTGCATCTTTTTTAATTCTGATGATTTCAGGTTTATCTGCAAATTTTAATATCCTATCTGCTGATCAGAATGTTCTTCAGCAGAAGTGCACAAAATGTCATGCTTTAAAACTGCCGGAAAACTATACCAAAAAAGCATGGAAGCATAACGTTGAAAGAATGGCTCAAAGAGCCGGACTTACTGAAGCTGAAATTAAAAGTATAATAGACCTGAATAAGAAAAACTAATATTCTTATTCCAGTATTTTACTCTTTCTATTACCCCGGATAGCGGATTGTTTATGGGATGTATTTGCTTCGCATATCCATGAAATACAGTATTCCCGGGGGAGGGCGGAGCGCTGTGTTTGTAAAATAGCAACAACATCGTACCATCACTTCCGGCAAGATATTATATTGTTCAATCTATTATCCTGAAATCATTCAGAAGTAATTATGCTGGTTATGATTATAACGGCAAAAACTGCTGGAAAGATATAAATCAGAAACTTATCGTACATAAAATACTTCATAATGATCGAAGCCGCCCCCCCTGAAATTATTCCGGCAGTTGCCCCGTAATAATTAATTTTTAATCTCTCTCTGTAAAAACCGAGTACTACGGGGAGAATAATCCCTGAAGTATAAACCGTCAGCGCCAGCAGCAGCGACTTGATTATCTGATTAACATAAAGTGCTATAACCAGAGAACCGGCCCCGAGAATTACTATCATCAATTTAGTTGCCGCCATCTTAACGGTATCATTAAGTCTGTTTTTAAAAAAAAGCGGATTAATAATATCGTTAGTTACAATTATTCCTGAAGTGAGCAGACAAGTATCTGCCGAAGATAAAAATGCGGCCAGCAGTGCGGCAAAAACAACTCCCTGTAATCCTGAAGGGATAGTATTGACTATCAGATACTGAAAAGAGGATTCGGCCTCGATCCCCGGCGCAATCATTCTGGCATACAATCCGGCGGCAACAATCAGAATGGCAAAAACAGATATCATTACTGCAGCGGCGATAACCGATTTCTGAGCTGTTTTTTTATCCTTAGCAGATAGAATCCGCGAATACATATCCGGACCAGCCAGAAAGGATGTGCCTACAAACATAAAAAACATAAAGACTTCGGTAAAACCCAGCTGCCCGTTTACTGGAAAATCAAGATGTCCCGCCGGGAGTTGTGACATATTCAGAGGACCGAACTTAATGAAGGCTGAAATCACTGCAGCTGTAATTCCGGTAAAAATCAGCAATGACTGGAAAAGATCTGTTTTTATTACCGAATTCTGCCCTCCAAGAACTGTATAAGTAATAAATATTAATGCGCAGAGAATAACAAAAAGTTTATAATGCCCCGGGAGTACATTACTCATTATTTTACCGGCTGAAATCATCTGTGCAGCAATAATTCCGGTCCAGGCAATAACGATTACCAGCGATGACACTATTTTTACTGATGAATGGCCGTATTGTTTCTCCAGAATTTCCGGAAGAGTAAAAACTTCATACTCCCGGACTTTTCCAGCCCAGAAGATACCGAGGATAACAAGCGCTATTGACCCGCTGAAAAGCCACCAGACAGAGGGGGCTCCCTTTGAATATGCAATACCTGCAAGACCTATAGTTGCAGAACCGCCGATGGCTGTTGCAACCAGCGATCCGGTTACAGTAATAACAGATTTAGATCTGCCCCCAACATAATAATTAACTATATCCGGAGATTTACCCCTTTTAAGAATTCCTATGATCAGCATCATTAAAAGAAAACCTGTTACAATTCCGAAGTTCATATTAATGTCTCCTGAAGATAATTTATATCACCGGAGTTAACCAGGCATGTTCCGTTATCAGTAGCGACTATAAGATTACCATCACCTGTAACATCAGTTACTGTTCCGGTAATTACCTCATTATAATTCGTAACTTTTATCTTCTGGTTTATTATGGCGGATTTATTTATCCATTTTTCAAGGATAGCCGGGAAATTACCCTGAAGAAAGTCTATATAATTTCTTTCAAAATTAAGCAGTAATAAATTGAGAAAGTCGAGTCTGTTGATCTCTCCGCCTGTTATCTCCTGAAGTGAGACAGCCGAATTTTTTATTTCTTCAGGATATTCAGCAGGTGAAGAATTTAGATTTACACCAATCCCTATAATTATGAAATCAATATTATCGCAGTCACCCTTCATCTCGGTAAGTATACCTGAAATTTTTTTGCCATTAAAAAGTATGTCGTTGGGCCATTTAATTCTATGTCCCGGTGCTCCAGCCGAATCGAGAGTTTCGGAAAGTGCTACAGCCGTAACTAAAGTTAATCTTGGAGCTGACAGAGTCGGTATCTGAGGGCGGACAATTATTGATAAATACAGATTCTTACCTGAAGGGGATTCCCATTTACGGCCAAGCCTCCCTTTACCCCCGGTCTGGCTTTCGGCAATTACAATGGAACCCTCTGCTGCACCAGCTGATGCTATTTTAAACGCCTGTATATTCGTGGAATCGGTTTCACTGAATATATGAATTTCCTGTGATCCGAAAAGATCACTTTTGAGAATTCTTTTAATCTCAAATTCGGTAAAGGAATCATTATGTGATATCAGTTTGTGGCCATGCCTGCTGGAGGATTCAATGTTGTACCCTGAATCACGAAGAAGATTAATATGTTTCCACACCGCAGTTCTGCTTATCCCGAGATTACGGCTTATCTCTTCACCTGACAGCCAGATTCCGGTGTTTTCATAAAGCAGTTCAAGTATAATCTGTTTTTTATCCATAAATACCGGTTAACTGCCGTAGAATTGATTGTCAACTTATTTTTAATACATGGTTGACAATCAATAGATGATGATAGTCGATATATTAAGAATTTTTTATCTTTACATCGGGCGTGAAGATTTTATCGTTGGCGTACTTCAGTATGTTTCTATCACTGAACTCTTCTTTCTTTCCATTGTTCCACTGTGAAACAGGCCTGAAATATCCTGAAACTCTTGAATATACTTCAGCAGGAATTATAAATTTTTTCATCTCATTACCTCCATGTATTTACAAAATATTAAATTATCAATATATGTCAACAAATATATAGCAAACATGAGTATGTATTTGTTGTATTTTGCCAGAGATATAATAATCCTTTCATTGTCTGAATCACGGATTCGAAGGATTACACGGATTTCACGGATTAAGATTGTGCTTTGTGGTTGGTGTTTTTTTTTAGAGAAAAAATAATCCGACAATTGTCTGAATCACGGATTAAGGGATTACACGGATTTCACGGATTAAAATTGTGGCTCGGAATTGTTTGTGGTTGGTGGAAACATTCCATAATTGTAAATCTGTGTAATCCTTTAATCCGTATAATCCGTGATCCAATCTGTGATTCAGACGAAAAAAAAGATTGAAAACAAATTTAATCCGTGATCCGGTCTGTAAGCCGGAGGTTCAAATGAAAAGTGAATTAAAACATAAAAATACAACCGAAAAGATAATCGGCGCATCTTTTGAAGTCCATAAATTTCTTGGTAATGGCTTCCAGGAGGTTATTTATCAGAGAGCGCTGGCTTATGAAATGAATAAAGCCGGTCTTGTATTTGATAGAGAAATAGAACAGGATATTTTTTATAAAGACCTGGAAAAACCAATAGGTACCCGAAGAGCCGATTTTGTTGTTGAAGGTAAAATACTCGTTGAGTTAAAAGCAATTTCTCAGCTTGAAGATGTCCATCTTGCCCAGTCATTGAATTATCTTAAAGCATACAGATTAGATACAGGATTACTTATTAATTTTGGAAGTAAAAGTTTAACATTTAAAAGAGTTGTACTGTGAAAATTGTCTGAATCACGGATTAAGCGGATTACACGGATTTCACAGATTAAGATTGAGACTGAGAAAAGTATTAGTTTGATGAAAACATCTCTTGACTGAAAATCCGTGCAATCTGTGTAATCCGTGACAATCCGTGATTCAGACGATTTCACAGATTAAGATTGAGGCCGGGAAAAGTATTAGTTTAATGAAAACAATCCGCAACTGAAAATCCGTGGAATCTGCGTAATCCGTGACATTCCGTGATTCAGACGACTTAACAGAATAAGATTGAGGCTGAGAAAAATTTTAGTTTAATGAAAACAATCCGCAACTGAAAATCCGTGGAATCTGCGTAATCCGGCGAATCAGTGATTCAGACAAAAAAATACAAATATAATCGCAAAGGAGTAATCTCCATGATAAACGATCAGAACCTCTACAGGGAACTTCAGTTCCATCTTGATCAACTCCCCATCGGATATCCGGCTACAAACTCGGGAGTTGAACTTGAACTTTTAAAATATTTTTTTAATACTGAAGAGGCAAAGGCTGCTTTATCGCTGGGGCTTACTACATCACCATTATGGCGAATTAAGAGAAGATATAAGAAAAAATTCGGCGTTAATATCCCGCATGAGGAACTGAGGAGACTGCTTAACGGACTATATATGAAAGGAACAATCCGGAGAAGCACTAAAACTCCCCATGGTTATGCCCTTGCTTTTCTTGCTATAGGAATGTTTGAATTTCATGTGGATGATCTTACGCCGGAGCTGATGCATCTTCTTCACAGGTATTACGATGAAAGTTTTATGAATGAGTTTTTCAGAACTCTTCTCCCTCAGCTTCGAACCAGCCCGCACATGAAGGCGATTGTACCTGAACATAAAATCGATACATACGATAATATGCGTGAATATGTAAAAAAAACAAAAGAGATAATCGGCGTTGCAAACTGTGTCTGCAAACAGGGCGAGGCAATTCTTGGCGAGAAGTGTAAAGTCATGGGGGATGATATTGAGATATGTTACCAAAGATGAGTGCCTGGCATTACTGGATAAAGCTGAAGACAAAGGGCTTGTTCTGCAGCCGGGGAATTCTCAACAGGCATTCTGTATATGTTTATGCTGCGGCTGCTGCTGCGGAGTGTTAACCAGCGCTAAGAAGTTCGAAAAACCGGCAGAGCTCTTTGCAACAAATTATTACGCGGTCATCGATCATGATAAATGCAGCGGTTGCGGTATATGTATTAAGCGCTGTCAGATGGATGCGATTAAAAGAATTGATAAAACCAGAGTTGAGCTTAATGCAGACAGATGTATAGGCTGCGGGCTGTGTGTGACAAAGTGCAGTAAAGAGGCAGTATTATTAAAAAGAAAAAAGAAAAAAACAAAACCACCCATGAATATTGAACTTCTGTATCTGAGTATTTTAAAGAGAAGAGCCGGAAAGAAAAAAATGATAGTAAACTTATTGAAACTTATGCTTGGAAAACCTCTATAAAACAGCTATAGGGTATATTATTTAACTATTAGTTAAATAATATACCCTCGAACCTCTCCTGTGACAACAAAAGACTTGACATGGCAAATATGAGTATAAAATGTATCTATTAAGTCGCAAAATGCCGGTTTTAAGATAAAAAACAATACAATTACTCACAAAATGAACGTGCAAGTTTAAGTAATGATTGATGTGGCGGAAAGGCCTGTGATTGAGGGGGACGAGATCCTGGACCTCCGGAATCCATTATGATTTACTAACAAAAATAAACAAGGGGGCAAGCATGCTTAATCCATTAGTTGATACAAGGGATGTAAAATTTGTTTTATTTGAGCTTCTCGACGTTGACAAACTGACCAAATTCGAAGTATATGCCGATTTTGATCACGACACATTTGATGCTACAATCGATCTTGCAGAGCAGATCTCTTATGACGTAATCTATCCGACAGCTGAAGATGGAGATAAGAATCCTGCGAAATGGGATCCCGCAACAAAAGCTGTTACATTACCGCCATCTTACAAAGGTGCAATGGACGCATATTTTGAAGCAGGTTTCGGATCAATTTATGACAATCCTGAAATAGGCGGGATGGGGATGCCGTTCACTATTGCAATGAGTTCTCTTGAATTCGTTACAGCTGCCAACTATTCACTTTTCATGTATCCTGGTCTCTCTCACGGTGCTATGGAACTTATCGAAGAATACGGCACACACGAGCAGTGGGAGATGTACGGCGCCAAAATTCTTACAGGTGAGTGGGGCGGATCAATGTGTCTTACAGAGCCTGATGCAGGTTCAGATGTTGGAGCACTTAAAACTAAAGCTGTTAAACAGGCTGACGGTACATACAAAATTTCAGGCCAGAAGATTTTCATCTCCGGCGGAGAGAATGATTACTATGCTAATATGATACACCCTGTTCTTGCAAGAATTGAAGGTGACCCTAAAGGTACTAAAGGTATTTCAATCTTCATCGTCCCTAAATTCCTTGTAAACAAAGACGGATCAATGGGTGCATTTAATGACGTTACCTGTACCGGTATTGAGCACAAGATGGGTATCCACGGTCAGGCTACATCACAGCTTGCATTCGGCGACAACGGAAACTGTGTCGGATATCTTCTTGGAGAAGAACGTCAGGGTATGAAAATCATGTTCAAAATGATGAACATGGCACGTATGGGTACTGCGCTTATGGGACAGGCAAATGCATCTGCCGCTTATATGCATGCTGTAACATACGCTAAAAACAGAATACAGGGATGTGACGTTACTCAGATGCTGAATCCTGACGCACCTGGTATTCCGATTGCAAACCACCCGGATGTAAAAAGAATGCTCCTGTATATGAAATCTCACCTTGAAGGACAGAGAGTTCTTATAAATCTCATGTACAACCAGTTTGACATCATCAAAGGCTCTGTTAACGAAGATGATAAAAAAGAAGCTAACGCTCTCATCGAAATACTTACTCCGATACTAAAGGCGGGATGTACAGATAAGGGTCTTGACATAGCTTCTACAGCAATGCAGACATATGGCGGATACGGATACTGCAAAGATTACCCTATAGTACGTTACATGAGTGATGCTAAAATCCTTGCCATTTGGGAAGGAACAAACGGTATCCAGGCTATGGACCTCATGATGAGAAAAATTCTCATGAACAAAGAGCAGAAGAATTATGCTGCACTGAGAAAGAGAATGGACGAAACTGTTGCCAAGGCCAAAGGGATTGTTGATGAAAAATACCTCAACCTTTTTGATGCCGCGACAAAACAGCTTGATGAGCTTATTGAATTCTTCAAAACCCAGATGGCTACAGGTAAATTCCTGAACATTTTCGCACAGGCAACACCATTCCTTGATGCAATGTACATCGTTGCCATGGCATGGGCACATGTATGGACACTTACTGTTGCACAGCCCAAAATGCAGGAAATAGTTGGTGACGCTAAAGGCGCTGATAGAGATAAGTTAATTGCTGATAACGCCGAAGCTGCATTCTATACAGGAAAAGTTCTCTCTTCACAGTTCTACATCGGAACAGAACTTCCAAAATTTTCAGGAAGAGCTCAGGCTATTCTGTTTAATGAAGGTGCTGTTGTTAAAGCTAATCCTAATATCTTCACAGGCGCACTTGCTGAATAAAAATATTTTTTCTAATGATATATTAAAAGGCCGTCCATTTTGGACGGCCTTTTTTTCTGCCTGTCTAAACCTTGATTTAAGGATTAAGGGATTCCCATGATTAGAGAAAGAGTTAACAACACCACATCAGGTTAATCTTTAAATCAGGCGAATCACGGTTCAGATTATTATTTCTTAAGCGGTGCACCACACCCTGTGCAGTTGATTGCATCTGCAGCATTTAAAACACCGCAGTAACTGCATTTAACCGGCTGCGCAGCTTCGGTCTTCTGTTTTTCCACTGCTGCTTTCTCTGCGATTATCTGTTCAGTTTTTTTCTTCTCAAGATTTTCCCTCTCTTTAACCTTCGAGATAATTCTATCAAGATTTGAAACGGCAGTTCTCAAGTCTGAGAGAACAAGATTTGAAAGAGCATCGGCATCGGCTCTGCTGCTTACAATATTTTTTAATTTTGTGTCTGAATCATAAATAGTTCTTTCACCATCGGCAATTACCTGATTAGAACTCATCATTTCGCTATAATCGAATTTCAGTCCTCTTGCTTCAGATGATTTTGTCCTGATGCCGTATTTTAATGTTTTTATCTCTTTAAGGTTTCTCATAAATGTAATATTCAGGAGAGAATTCGCTTCAGCCATTTTCTGAATTTTCATCTTTTCGTCTGAAATAGTCTGTGTTTCGTTCATTGTCGTTTCAGCTGTTTTTATCTGCTCATTTATTATATTTGCGAATGAAGGGTATTCATATTTCAGTTCATTAGCTTCTCTGAGATTAACATCCCAGGCTCTTTTTTCAGACTCAATTGATTTTTTACATGATGCGAATAATACCAGACTTATTACAAGCAGGAGAGAAAGTTTCTTCATAATTTACCTCTTTTGATGTAGTAATAATAGTTTATCAGGAATGTTCATCAATAGTACTATATCATAATAATAAATTCAAGGGAAAATTTTAATAATATTCCGGTATTTAACCGGCAGTAACTTATTTTTTAAAGTAAAGCGTTACGCACATGAAATTACGGGCGTATGCTTCGCAAACACTGAAAATGAATGGCTACCCTGAAAAATAAGAAAGTAATCATAAATAGATATTGACTTTTATAGTGAGTGAGTTATAAGTGAATAAATGAATATATTGTTCATTTATTCACTTATATGAAAAAAGAAGCCAAAACAGAAGAAATATATCGTGTAGCTCTGAAAACCTTTGCAGAATACGGATTCAGAAAAACTACGATTGAAGATATTGCAGCAGCGCTGGGCATTGCCAACAGCACATTGTATCTCTATGCGGAAAATAAAAAAATTCTTTATCACAAAGCGGTAGCCTGGGGATTCGGAGTATGGCAGTCCCGTGTTAAAACTGCTCTTGCCGAAGCCCATGAGCCCATTATGAAACTTACAGTAATTTCCCGTAAAGCATATGAATATCTTGCTGAAGATAAAACTCTCCGCAAAATACTGGAAAAAGATCCGGAATTATTTCCGTTTTTTCCCTCAAAAGATCCCTTTTCGGATATCAACAATGAATCTTTAGCAATGCTCAAAGAAATTCTGAGTGAAGGTGTCAATACAGGAGTTTTTGAGATACCCGATGTGGATGCAACAGCTGATTTTATGTTTTCGGTTTATGTATTATTTATACAACAGACTTATATTGTTTCAGAGGGTGATAGAACAGGACATATTTTTGAAAATGCGATAAAACTTATTATAAGAGGTTTGATTAAACATGAATGAAATCTATCCGGACGACACGGCAATGCCGTCCGGTAGAAAATAAAAGAAGCAGGAGGACCATATGTCGGAAACATATGCTTATCTAAGTACCGAATGGCGTGATGAAGCACTTCGGAGACTCCAGGCTGAACTCCCGCCTGAGAAAATGAATAATATTACCACTTCCATGTCAAACATTTATAAAAACTGCCCGGGAGATGCTGAAAAATTTTTAATGATTGAGTGCATTGACGGAAAAGTCACGCGTGTTGAAACCGGTGAGGGTGATGCACCCGATGCTGAATTCAGAATTTCGGGGGACTATGAAACTTTTGCTAAAATTTCCCGTGCCGAACTCGGTTCACAAAAAGCTCTGTTTACCGGAAAACTTAAACTGAAAGGGAACATGGCAAAAGCATTAAAACTGGCATCGCTTGCAGACAGAATCAATAAAGTTCTGTCGCAGATCCCGACGAAGTATTAGGGGGAATGATATGACAAGAATATTAAATCCAAATGATCCCTATTATATTGACAATCCCGGACGTGTTAAAACTATCCAGAAAGAGATGCACGCCAGGGGAATAGATGTTTACCTCGGCTCGCGGGTGCGGACTATGAGTTTTATACTCGATGCCTTCTGCCCATGGAGAAGTTATATTATAATACCCCCTGAAGGTGACCCCACTGTATTTACATTCGTAATTGATGCAATAAGACTTGGAGATGAAACATGGCTGGATGAAGATCATGTCCGCGCATATGCGCCAATGGGGGGAATGGACCAGATCTCTGCAGTGACCGATTATATAAAAGAAGATCTGGGAATCGGTAAGGGCCGTATCGCTTATGAAGACGGAATTTCAACTTATACTGCCGAGGGTAATCTTACCCACTGGGAATTCACAAGGTTCAGTGAAGCACTCCCCGGTTTTGAATGGATTAATGCTCATGATATTATCGATTCAATTTCTATTATAAAAGATCGGGGAACGATTGAGCGGTTCAGAAAAGCCTCTCTGATTGTAGATGAAGGACATAAGGCTGCACGGGCCGCTCTTGAGAACGGCGGATATAAGGGGATGACTGAAACTGTTATTGCCGGTATCGCCGCGCTCGCCATGCGTAAAGCGGGCAGCGTCTCTGAATGGAATTTTGCCGGTCTTAATGAAATATCCAGCGGCTACAGAACCGGTCTTGGCGCATGTACCCCTCCGACAAACAGAGAGATTCAAGCCGGTGAACCTTTAATGCTCGATTTTCACTCAATGTTTCAGCTTGCACTGGGGGATCATTCCCATAATTATCTGATAGGACCTGCAACTCCACGTCAGAGATGGCACGCAGATAATTTTGTCGCCCTGGTGCAGACAGTGCTTGATAATTACCGTGCGGGTGCTTCTCCGTCATCACTGGCGGAGATAATGATGGATTGCGCCGAATCGCGGGGTTGTGCCGATTTTACAGTACCGGGCTGCGAACATGGTATTGGTCTTTTCGGTGATGAATGGAGAATAGGCGCCAAAGCTGACGGACCTATCCCGTACTGGACAGATCCGGATCATGTTTACAGAGAAAATGAAATGGTCGTATGCGCAATGCAGTATGCAAGCCCCTCCGAGGGGATCGGATTCCGCTATGAAAACGATATCCTGATTTTAAAAGAGGGATGTGAAGTCATGTCGAAGTTTCCTCTGGCTATTGAGGAGATAAATTAAATAAATGGTTTGAATCAGAGGTCCCGGCTGACGGGGCCTCTGATCTCAATAATCTTTCCCGGTATTTAATAAGTGGTTCCGACAATTAAAAATCGATTTTTTTTTAAAAACTAAACTTATAACTCTTTATTGGGTAATCACGCTCTGGAATAAACATATAAAAATGACAGATCTAAGTATAAACGGTTTTTCATTGACAGAATCGATTCTCTGTGATATTAAATTGTAATCTTTTTCACTGAAAGAGGACAATCTCATATGAAATCATTCACAACTGTAAAACAGTTTGTTAAACTTGCATCACTCGTTATACTTTCAAATATGTCCGCATATGCAATAATTTTTACAATTTCATATCCGATATTTCAGGATAAACGACTTATTGTTCTCCTTGGAATAATGCTCACTTCCGGATTTATTTTTATAATAATGTATTATCTTTACAGAGTAACAAAGGTTCTGGGAAACGTAAAACAACTTGACCCTGCTGATACAGTTCTTATGACTAAAATACACAGACAGTTTATGGAATTCCCTCAGCACACATTAATTGCAAATCTAATTCTTCTATGGTATATGCTCATACCGTCATTCTTAATGATGTATTTTTATTACGGTTACACAAATATCTATTACCATTTTTATATACTCTTTATCTGTACTTTTGTTTTTCTTTTTTTCGGCTACAATGCCATGGTGGTCTGGTATGAGAGAACTTATCCTCTCGGCAGATTCGGCATACCTGTTGCCGTTCAGAGACTGGGTAATAAAATAAATTCTATTCTTACACCGCTGGTTCTTCTCGCTTCAGTTGCAATTATTGTAATCGTTTTTAATATTAATAAAAAATTCTATACAGATCTGATTGACGGTCATGTGAAAAAGAGTCTTTACGCAGCTCAGATAAATATCGATTCAGACGGCAGTGACGCGGAACTGCTGAGGATAAATGAAGGTAATACTTTTGTAACTGATTTAAATGGAACAGTATTAGTTTCGGAAAAACAGGGTGAAGCAAGAAAGAACATTAAAGATATTATTGTTAAAGGGAACAATGCTGATTATCTCTACATCAATGCTATTAATCTGACCTCCATACCGAATGATACTGAAATTCATAAGATTAAAGGGGTTTATAATTCACGTCCGGCAATAATGTATGTCTACAAATCAGAAAAAACAAAACGAATTCTTGTGAATTTTTTCTATGAAGATGAACTCTATAAGTCGCTCTATTTAAGCATATTTTTACTGGCTGTTTCTCTCTATCTTATAAATTTTATTATCTGGTTTATTACAAACAGAAAGCTTAAAAAAATTTCAGATCCTATCGATAACATCATGCCTGCAATCACACTCGCTTCTAAGGGTGACCTGACACAGGAGATTAAGATCGTAAAATCCCGGGATATCCTTGAAGATTTTACCAGAATTTTTATTACATTCACCGGCAATGTAAGAACTTTTATGCTTAAATCAAAGGAACTCACGGGAAGTCTTCTTGAACTCTCCACATCAATTGAAGAGACCGGTAATTTTATAAAAAACTCATCTTCAGAGAATGCCGGAATGCTTAAAGATTCAACTAAGATGGTTGCGGGATTTTCACATTCCTTTTCCGAAATCGCAGATGTTTCACAGATTCAGTACACAAGAGTAAAGGATTATGAAGTTACCATCAACTCGCTGAATGATTCAATGCAGAGAGTGTCAAGCAACGCCCTGAACGTTGTTGAATCTATGAAGCGTGTCGAGACTGGTGCAGAGGAGGGTGCCGCACTTGTTGAAAACACTTTTCAGGGAATGCAGAATATTGAAAACTTTTATGAGCGGATTAATAATGTTATACAGCTCATATCTGACATTGCAGATCAGGTTAATCTCCTCTCGCTCAATGCATCAATTGAAGCTGCTCGAGCCGG